>NZ_VJZD01000342.1 GCF_009377175.1 Streptomyces adustus | reverse complement strand
GGCGGACACGGACGGCGAGCAGTCATCTTCAGCTCCCAGCCAGGCAGTTGACTCCTACAGCCGAACTACGACCGACCAGGCCTGCCGTCAACCCACGCCACCACCGAATTTAACGAACTACCGGTAATGCCCTGCCCGCCGTCGTCAGCACGGTGTCTCGCTCCCTCGTGAGTGCGTCCGGGGCGAGGTGGCAAGCACTTCGCACAGGCGTCCTGGGGTCCCGGGCTTTGCAGACCGCGTCGGTCAGACTGGCAAGAGCATTGGGCATCGTGACGGACAAAGCCGGCGAACAGGCTGGACGGCGACCGACTCGGTGGCGACTGCCCGCTACCGCGGCCGCCACGCGGGATTTCTTCGAGTGGTCTGCTACCGGCCGACTGTCCGTTCGTCGGCGATTTCGACCTGGCCGATCGGGGTGGTGGTGATGGCGCGGACCTCGGTCCAGGTGTGGTCGAGATGCTGGTGGTGACGGCTGCTGCGTTCTGTGGGGCGGTCGGCCTTCATCCGTGCCTGGCGCAGGGCTTCTTCGCGGTCGGCGCAGGTGCCGATGAGGTAGTAGCTTCCGTGCCGCTGACGGTGGTCTGCGCTCGTTGCGGGACCCGGACAGCGGCGAGGACGACGAGCAGTCGGTGAGCGCTGGCATCCGGACGTGCCGTGACGTGCCGACAGGAGCCTTTACCGGGACTCTTGCAGAAAGCCCCGGCGTTCACGCCGGGGATGAATGCATCTCAAGACTGCTCTGACGTGCACGTTAGAGCGGACGTTTTTTGCTGCTCGATGTACTGGCGCACGATCGCCAACGGTGCTCCCCCGCACGAGGCGGAGAGATACGAGGGCGACCACAGGTGCCCGTGCATGATGGCGCGGTTGATCCGGCCGGTGAACTCCTGCCGTATCCGGCGGGCGGAGACGCCCTTGAGGCTGTTGACCAGCTTGGAGACGGCGACCTTGGGCGGGTAGTGCACGAGGAGGTGGACGTGATCGCGTTCGCCGTTGAACTCCTTCAGCTCCGCTTCGAAGTCCTCGCAGACCTTGCGCATGATCTCTTCGCAGCGTGTCAGCATCTCGTCGTTGAACACCCCGCGCCGGTACTTCGTCACGAAGACCAAGTGCACATGCATCGCCGAAACAACGTGCCTGCCACGTCTGTAGTCGTTCTGTGCATCCATGAGACCAATCGTAGTAGTGTCGTTTTCATGCAGCTTCGCTACAACTACCGGGCTTACCCGGATGCCAGCCAGCGCCGTGCGCTGGCCCAGGCGTTCGGGTGCGCGCGGGTGGTGTGGAACGACTGCCTGCGCGACCGGAAACAAGCGCACGCGGCGGGGCTGCCGTATGTGAAGTCGGCCGAGCTGTCCCGGCTTCGCATCACCCAGGCCAAGCGCACCGCCGAACGTGCCTGGCTCGCCGACGTGTCGGCGGTCGTCCTGCAACAGTCTCTGCGGGACCTGGATGCCGCCTACAAGAACTTTTTCGACAGCCTCAAGGGCAAGCGGGAGGGCCGCAAGGCCGGCCCTCCCCGCTACAAGTCGAAGAAGGACACCCGGCAGTCGGTCCGCCTGAACACCAACGCCTTCTCCCTCCAGAGCGACGGCACGGTGTACGTGGCCAAGGTCGGCAATCTCAAGGCCAAGTGGTCCCGCCAGCTTCCGGCCGCACCCACGTCCCTGACCGTCACCAAGGACAGCTGCGGCCGGTACTTCCTCAGCTTCGTCGTGGACACCGAGCCGGACATCCTCCCCGGTGTGGAGAGCGACGCCGGTATCGACCTCGGCCTGTCCGCCTTCGCGATCCTTTCCGACGGCAGCAGAATCGACAGCCCCCGCTTCCTGCGCCGGGCCGAGAAGAAACTCAAGCGCCTTCAGCGGGAGCTGTCCCGCAAGACCAAGGGATCCAAGAACCGGGCCAGGGCCCGTATCAAGGTCGCACGCCAGCACGCCAAGGTGGCCGACCGGCGCCGGGACTTCCACCACAAGGCATCCACACAGATCATCCGCGACAACCAAGCGGTGTACGTGGAAGACCTCACGGTGTCCGGTCTCGGACGTACCCGGCTCGCCAAGTCCGTGCACGATGCGGGATGGTCCGCGTTCGTCGGCATGCTGGAGTACAAGGCGGCCCGGCACGGCCGCACCTTCGCCAAGGTGGACCGCGCCTTCCCGTCCTCCCAGGTCTGCTCGGCCTGCGGATTCAGGGACGGCCCCAAGCCCCTGCACGTCCGAAAATGGACGTGCAGCGCCTGCGGCACCGTGCACGACCGCGACCACAACGCAGCCCGCAACGTCCTCTTCGAAGGACGCCGCATCGTCGCCACCGGACGGGTGGAGACGCTAAACGCCTGTGGAGCGCCGGTAAGACGGGCACACGTGCCCGCACAGCGCGTTGAAGCAGGAAGCCCCCGGAAGGGTCAGACGACCCAGGCCGGAATCCCTGGACTTTAGGCCAGGGAGCACGTCAACGGGTGGGCAGCTCGATGCGTCGGAGCCATGCCTCAACTTCGGTGTCGGCGTCTTTGACTTCTTCTCCGCGTACCGCAAGGCCTTCGGCGATGGTCGCGCCGGGACAGGAGGCGTCGTAGTCGCGTTCGGTGGGGCCCCGGCTGCTCATGGCGTAGGTGGTGACCGGGTGGACGGTCTTGCCTCGGAAGTCGAGGGCTTCGGTGAACGCCGTCTTGATCATGGGTGCTCGGACGTTCCAGATGGGGCTGGCCAGGAGGATGGTGTCGTAGCCGTCGAGGGAGGGCAGGCGGCCTTCGATGGCTGGGCGGGCGTTGGCGTACTGCTCACGGACGTTGCGCTGGACGGTCGCGTCGTAGTCGCTCGAATAGGGGTCGGCGGCCTGGATGCGACAGGTGTCGCAGGTGGTGCGGCTGTCGATCTTGTTGGCCGACGCCTCGGTGTTGCCGACCTTCAGGTCGGTACGGCCGCCAGCGGTGCGGGCGGCGGTTGGCCGATCACGGCCTGCGGGCCGGCCGGGAATCGCAGCGCGCGGTCCGGCGTTCAATTGCGCAGATCGTGATGAAGAGGGACATCGGGCGAGTGTGGACCTGCTCGATTGTCCGCTCTGCGTCACGTCGATGGTGAGGGGCTGCCCGCTCGCCGGCGGCGTGCCGGGCGTGCGCGCAAGGTGACCGGTGACCGGGCGGTCGCGTCCGGAGTCCTGCGGCATACGTGGCGCAGCTCACGGCAAGCGCCCCTTGCTCCGCATAATGAAATCGTTTTCAATCCTTTGAACGATCGATGTAATCGATTTCAAAGCCTCTACAAGGAAGTGGGCGGCGATGGTGAGCATCAAGGATGTGGCCGCCGCGGCAGGCGTCTCCGCCGCCACGGTCTCCCGTGTCCTCAACGACCATCCGTCGGTCAGCACGGCCACCCGTACCCGTGTGCTGTCCGCCGTGGAAGATCTGGGCTACCGCCCGAACGCCGTCGCCCGGTCCCTGCGCACGGACCAGACCCGGACCCTGGGCCTGGTCATCAGCGACGTGCTGAACCCGTACTTCACCGAACTGGCCCGCTCCGTGGAGGGCGCGGCCCGCGCGCTCGGCTACAGCGTCATCATCGGCAACGCCGACGAGCAGCCCGAGCTCCAGGACCATCACATGCGGACCCTGCTCGACCGCCGGGTCGACGGACTGCTGATCTCACCCACCGACGGCTGCTCCTCGCTCATGCGGGACGCCGCGCAGGCGGGCACGCCCCTGGTGTTCGTGGACCGGTGGATCGAGGGCATGGACGTACCGGTGGTGCGCTCCGACGGCCGCGCCGCCGTGCACGACCTCGTCGCGCACCTGCACGCGCTCGGCCACCGCAGGCTCGCGATCATCGCCGGACCCGCCGCGACCACCACAGGACGCGAGCGCATCGAGGCGTTCCGGGAGGCACTGGCCGCCTACGGCCTGAGCCTGCCCGACGCCTACATCGGACAGGGCGACTTCCAGGCCGCCAGCGGTCGCCGGGTCACCGAGGGCTTCCTCGGCCTGCCCGAGCCGCCGGAGGTCGTCTTCGCCACCGACAACCTGATGGCGCTCGGCGCGCTGGACGCCGTACGGGCCCATGGACTGAGCGTTCCGGACGACATCGCGCTCGTCGCGTTCGACGACATCCCGTGGTTCGTGCACACCGACCCGCCGATCACCGCGATCGCCCAGCCCACGGGCGAGCTGGGGCGCGCCGCCGTGCGCGCGCTTGTCGACCGCATCGAGGGGCGCACCCCCCAGTCCGTCACCCTCCCCGCCCGTCTCGTCGTACGCCGCTCGTGCGGCAATCCCCCCGCAACGCAAAGGAGTCAGTCGTGAGCGATTCGGACGAGTTGCTGCGCATCGAGGGCATACGCAAGTCCTTCCCCGGGGTGGTCGCCCTCGACGGCGTCGACTTCGATCTGCGCCGGGGTGAGGTGCATGTCCTGCTCGGCGAGAACGGCGCGGGCAAGAGCACCCTCATCAAGACGCTGTCGGGAGCGCACACCCCCGATGCCGGACGCATCCTCGTGGGCGGCGAGGAGGTCCGTATCCACGGTGCGCAGGACGCCGAACGCCTCGGGATCGCCACGATCTACCAGGAGTTCAACCTCGTCCCCGACCTGACGGTCGCGGAGAACATCTTCCTGGGCCGTCAGCCGCGCCGCTTCGGGATGATCGACCGCAGGGCCATGGAGGCCCAGGCCGCCGCCCTGCTCGAACGGGTGGGCGTGCAGGTGTCGCCCCGCGCGCGGGTGCGCGAACTGGGCATCGCCCGCCTCCAGATGGTGGAGATCGCGAAGGCGCTCAGCCTTGACGCGCGCGTGCTCATCATGGACGAGCCGACCGCCGTGCTCACCTCCGAGGAGGTCGACAAGCTCTTCGCGATCGTGCGCAGCCTGCGCGAGGACGGCGTGGGCGTCGTGTTCATCACCCACCACCTCGACGAGATTGCCGCACTGGGCGACCGCGTCACCGTGATCCGGGACGGCCGCAGCGTCGGCCAGGTCCCCGCGAGCACCCCCGAGGAGGAGCTCGTACGGCTGATGGTGGGCCGCTCCATCGAGCAGCAGTACCCGCGTGAACGCGGCGACACCGGAACGGCCCTGCTCACCGTCGAGGGGCTGACCCGCGACGGCGTCTTCCACGACATCGGCTTCGAGGTGCACGCCGGTGAGGTGGTCGGCATTGCCGGCCTGGTCGGCGCGGGCCGTACCGAGGTGGCGCGGGCCGTGTTCGGCGCGGACCCCTATGACCGGGGGACCGTGCACGTCTCCGGCCGCGCGCTGCGTCGGCACGACGTGAACGCGGCCCTGGCGGCCGGGATCGGGCTCGTGCCCGAGGACCGCAAGGGTCAGGGGCTGGTGCTGGACGCGTCGGTGGAGGAGAACCTCGGCCTGGTCACCATGCGTTCCGCCACCCGCGCGGGCCTCGTGGACCGCAGGGGCCAGCACGAGTCGGCCGCGCGGATCGCCGGGCAGCTGGGCGTGCGGATGGCCGGACTCGGCCAGCACGTACGGACGCTGTCGGGCGGCAACCAGCAGAAGGTCGTCATCGGCAAGTGGCTGCTCGCCGACACCAAGGTGCTGATCCTCGACGAGCCCACCCGCGGCATCGACGTCGGCGCCAAGGTCGAGATCTACCAGCTCATCAACGAACTGACTGCCGCGGGCGCCGCCGTCCTGATGATCTCCAGCGACCTGCCCGAGGTGCTCGGCATGAGCGACCGGGTGCTGGTGATGGCGCAGGGACGCATCGCCGGAGAACTCGAGGCCGACGAGGCCACCCAGGACGCCGTGATGGCACTTGCCGTCAGCAGCCCTGCCGCCGGCCCCGCCGCTCTTTCCATCACGACCACTTCGACTTCCACGACCGAAACGGAGGCCCGCCATGGCCACTGACACGCTCAAGGGCAAGGCGGGCGCCGGCGGCGCCACGAGCGGCCTGCGCCGCGTCCTGCTCGACAACGGCGCGCTCACCGCGCTCATCGTCCTGGTCATCGCCCTGTCGGCGCTGTCGGGTGACTTCCTCACGACCGACAACCTGCTCAACGTCGGCGTCCAGGCCGCAGTGACGGCGATCCTCGCCTTCGGCGCCACCTTCGTGATCGTCTCGGCGGGCATCGACCTGTCGGTCGGTTCGGTGGCCGCGCTGTCGGCGACCGTGATCGCCTGGGCCGCCACCAGCCACGGCGTACCGGTGTTCGTCGCCGTGCTGATGGGCATTGCCACCGGCGTCGTCGCCGGCCTCGTCAACGGATTCCTCATCGCCTACGGCAAGCTGCCGTCGTTCATCGCGACACTCGCGATGCTGTCGGTGGCCCGCGGCCTGTCGCTGGTCATCTCCGGCGGCGTGCCCATCCCGTTCCCCGCCTCCGTCTCCCACCTCGGTGACACCGTCGGCGACTGGCTGCCCGTCCCGGTGCTGGTCATGGTGGTGATGGGGCTGATAGCCGCCGTCGTGCTCGGGCGCACCTACATCGGCCGCTCCATGTACGCCATCGGCGGCAACGAGGAGGCCGCGCGCCTGTCGGGTCTGCGGGTGAACCGGCAGAAGCTCGCCATCTACGCGCTGTCCGGCCTGTTCGCCGCGGTCGCGGGCATCGTCCTGGCCTCCCGCCTGTCCTCCGCTCAGCCGCAGGCCGCCAACGGCTACGAACTCGACGCGATCGCCGCGGTCGTCATCGGCGGCGCCTCCCTCGCGGGCGGCACCGGCAGGGCGTCCGGCACCCTCATCGGCGCGCTGATCCTCGCCGTGCTGCGCAACGGCCTCAACCTCCTGTCGGTGTCCGCGTTCTGGCAGCAGGTCGTCATCGGCGTCGTCATCGCGCTCGCCGTCCTCCTCGACACCGTGCGCCGCAAGGCCGGCGCCACCCCCGTCGCGGCCGGTGCCGGCGGCGGCAAGGGCAAGCAGGCGGGAACGTACGCCCTGGCGGCGGTGGCCACCGTCGCACTGGTGGGTGCCACCTCCTTCCTGCACAACAACTCCTCCGGCAGCACCCAGAAGGTCGGCCTGTCCCTGTCCACCCTGAACAACCCCTTCTTCGTGCAGATCCGCTCCGGCGCCCAGGCCGAGGCGAAGGCGCTGGGCGTGAAGCTGACTGTGACGGACGCGCAGAACGACGCCTCGCAGCAGGCCAACCAGCTGCAGAACTTCACCAGTTCCGACTTCAGCGCGATCATCGTCAACCCGGTGGACTCCGACGCCGCGAGCAACTCCGTCAAGGCCGCCGACAAGGCGAACATCCCGGTCATCGCCGTCGACCGCGGGGTCAACAAGGCATCCGTCGACACTCTGGTCGCCTCCGACAACGTCGCGGGCGGTGAACTCTCCGCCAAGACGCTCGCCGAGAAGCTCGGCGGCCAGGGCAAGATCGTCATCCTCCAGGGCCAGGCGGGTACCTCGGCCGCCCGTGAGCGCGCGGCCGGCTTCGCAAAGGGCCTGAAGGCCTACCCCGGCATCACCGTCGTCGCGCAGCAGCCGGCCGACTTCGACCGCACCAAGGGCCTCGACGTGATGTCCAACCTCCTCCAGGCCCACCCCGACGTCCAGGGCGTCATCGCGGCCAACGACGAGATGGCGCTCGGCGCGATCAAGGCCCTCGGCTCCAAGGCCGGCACGTCCGTCCAGGTCATGGGCTTCGACGGCACTCCCGACGGCCTGAACGCCGTGAAGAGCGGCACGCTCTACGCGTCCGTCGCCCAGCAGCCCAGCCAGCTCGGCCGGATCGCGGTGGACAACGCGCTCAAGGCCGTGCAGGGCAAGAAGGTGGCCGACACGGTCAAGGTGCCGGTGAAGGTGGTCACGAAGCAGAACGTGGCCGGCTTCCGCGGCTGACATCGAAACCCGAGCCGGGCGCTGGGGGGCACCGCAAGGCGGTGCCCCCCGCTCCTCGGCAGAACCGCATGTGGGGAAAGGTACTTCTCATGTATGACTACGACCTCCTGGTCGTGGGGTCCGCCAACGCCGACCTGGTGATCGGCGTCGAGCGTCGGCCGGACGCCGGCGAGACGGTGCTCGGCTCCGACCTGGCCGTCCATCCCGGCGGCAAGGGCGCCA
>NZ_VJZD01000341.1 GCF_009377175.1 Streptomyces adustus | reverse complement strand
GGGCGGACGAGGGGGGTGGGGGGTGGGCACTGAGCGGATTCCTTCCCATGCGCGCGTGAGCACACAGAACTTCTGGTCACCCCAGGAGATCGCGGGGTCGCCGCGTACCTTTCGGGTGGGTGCGGGAGAGCGAATTCGCCGGGCGTGCACCGGCCCCGTTTCACCGAAGGGCGATCGAGACCGGCCGTGGCCCCCCGCACGGGTCCTTCAGCCTTACACAACTCACTCGTGCGCAACAAGCCGCACGAACAACAACCGCCTCTTTGACAAATAGTCAGATAGCGCGCCAACTCGCGCCCCATGTGTACGCATTCGGGAATCCTGCGCCCCGTGTGAAACGCGCGCACACTCCGGTGCTCCGCGCACTCTCCCGGCACAGGGGGCCAATGCGGTGGACTGGACCCCGGCCTCTCCTCGGAGGCCCCGCGCGGGACGGCGGCTCTTCCGCGCGAAACGGCCGCCGGCCCTGTTCCGTCCGCCCTCGGCCGGCGGCCCCGGGGCCCTGGAGCCTGGCCGACCATTCCCGGGGGAGGCGGGAATGGTCAGCCAGGCTCTGGGGGCCTGGGGATCAGAGCTGCCAGGAGCGCAGCCGGTCGGCCGCGCCGTAGACGTCGGTCTTGCCGCCCATCAGGTCGCGGGCGAGATCGACGAGGGCGCCGTAGGGCGGGTCGATACCGACACCGCTGACGAACATGTAGGCGACGGCGGTCGCACAGGCGAAACGCGCGTTTGCCGTCGGCAGGGGTTTCAGCAGGGCGAGGGTGTGCAGCAGCGCGGCGGCACGCCAGGCGGGGTCCGAGTCGACGCCGAGCCGGGGCGGGTCGACCCGGTGCCGGGCGACGGCGGCCACCAGCGCGGAGAAGTCGTTGACGGTGGGCTGGTCGGGCAGTACTTCCTCATGGCGCTGAAGCAGCCAGGGCACGTCGATATGGATGACGGGGGCCATCGGTCAGGCGGCCCGCCCCTCACTCTTGGCGGGCGGTTCGTCGTCGGGGAAGGCGGCCGCGAACTCCTCGGCGTGGGTGGCGAAGAACCGGCGGAACGCCTCCGCTCCCTCCTGGAGCGCCCGGTGCCGGGCTATGTCGGCCGCGGCGGCCTCGCGCACGAGCGCCTTCATCGACGTACCGCGTTCCTTGGCGATCTGCCGCAGGTCCTCTAGCTCGCGGTCGCTGAACTCCACGTTGAGAGCTGGCATGCATCTCACGGTACCGCGCAGCCACTTTCCCGTAAATATCCGCAGGTCAAAGGCACATGCCTGCGGTACCCAAGGGCCGTGTGGGACCTTGGGGACCCGGCGCGAGCCCACGCGGTCCCCGGTCCGGGTCACCGGCAGCGGCAGCGGCAGCGGCAGCGGCAGCGGCAGCATCGGCATCGGCCGTGGGTGTCCGGACGGGACCGTCCCGTCCGGACACCCACGGCGCACTGTCCTAGGCGTCAAGTCGGCTGATCCGTACCGCCCCTCGGGCCTCCCCCGGATGTGCGCTGGTCAGGGTGAGCCGCAGCCGGGAGCCGGTCACCGCGTCGAAGGTGATCAGCGTCGGGGCGTCGGAGGCGGTGGCCCGGTCGACGGACACCCCGGTCACCGGCACGTACCGGCCGCCGTCCCAGACCGCGACCTCGACCGCGGCGGGCGGTGTGTGCGTGGCGTCCTCGGTGAAGGACACCGCGACCCGGTCGAAGGTCCGTGCCCGGCCCCAGTCCACGGTGACCCAGTCCGCGGGACGCGCGCCGCTGAACGCCGGGAGCAGGGCCGTCGCCGACTTCACGAAGGCGTTGGACCAGCCGGTGGCCGGGTCGCCGTCCAGCATCGCGGCCGGGAGCGTGTCGGCTCGGCCGGAGTAACCGGCGTCCGCGTGGGGGTAGTCGGTCGGGGCCGGCGCCTCGGGGGTGAACCGCGCCGCCGGGGTGGTCGCCGCCGAGCGGGCCCGGGTGGTGCGCACGACCGTGGTGTCCGGGCGCAGGCCGTCCGCGTGCGCCGTGACCTTCAGCGGGCCCTCCCCGGTGCCGGAGCGCACGATGGCCAGGGCCTTGCCGTGGAAGGCGGTGCGGGTGCTGGCCTGGTAGCGCTCGGCGCTCTCCTGGCGGCCGTTGTCGAGCCCGGCGAGGGAGCCGCCCTTCACCTCGAAGGTGATCAGGTCCTCGGCGTCCGGCACCACCACGCCCCGGGCGTCGACCACCTCCGCGGTCACGAACACCAGCGAACGCCCGTCCGCGGCGAGGGAGGTGCGGTCCGGGGTGAGCCGCAGGGCGTGCGGGGTGCCGGCCGTGCGCAGGACGTCGGTGGCGACCACCTTGCGGCCGCGCCGCGCCACCGCCTTCAGCTCGCCCGGCGCCCAGGCCACCCGCCAGACGAGGTGGAGTTTGCCCGCGCTGCCGTTCGGGCTGGTGTAACTGCCCGGCCAGGGGCCGCCGGTGAAGGTCTTGTCGTCGCCGGTCGCCTCGGTGGTCTCCAGATAGGTACGGCCGTCGGTGGTCGTCTTGGTGTCGAACGTCCGGGTGCCGAGCGACTTGCCGTTCAGGAACAGCTCGACGGTGTCCACGTTGGCGTACGCCCACACCTCGACGGTGTCGCCCGGCTCGTGGTTCCAGGTCGTCGGCAGCAGGTGGACCATCGGCTCGTCGGTCCACTGGCTGCGGAAGAGGTGGTACATGTCCTTCGGGAAGCCGGCCGTGTCCATCGCGCCGAAGAAGGACGCCTTCACCGGGAACACGTTGTACGGCGTGGGCTCGCCGATGTAGTCGATGCCCGACCACAGGAACTGGCCCGCGAACCACTTCCGGTCCCGGTCCTTCTTGTGCCCGTACTCGCCGCTCATGGTCCAGGAGGCGAGGTTGTTGTCGTAGGAGGAGGTCGCCCGTCGGCCCGGGGTGTGGTTCTCGCCGGTGTTGAGGTGCTCCGGCTCCTGGTACGCGCCGCGCGTCGAGGTCTCCGACGACGACTCGGACTCGAAGAGGAAGAGGTGCGGGTAGGCCGCGTGCAGGGCGTCCACGGACTGCGCGGTGTTGTAGTTGAGGCCGAGTCCGTCCAGCTTGGCCAGCATGAGATCGGCTGCGGAGCCCTTGGCGGGCAGCCGCCGGTATTTGTCGGAGCCGATGACCAGCGGGCGGGTGTCGTCGGCGGCCCGGATCGCCGCGATGATGCGGTCGGCCATGGCGAGTCCGGCGGTGGCGGTGGAGTCGGGGATCTCGTTGCCGATGGACCACAGCACCACGGCGGGCGAGTTGCGGGCCGCGAGGACCATCTCAGTGGCGTCCTTCTCGCACCACTCGTCGAAGAACCGGCCGTAGTCGTAGCGCGTCTTGCCGGTGCGCCAGCAGTCGAACGCCTCCACCATCATCACGATGCCCAACTCCTCGCAGACCTCGATCATCTGCGGCGAGGGCGGGTTGTGGGAGGTGCGGAAGGCGTTGACGCCCATCGACTTCATCAGGGTCATCTGGCGGCGGACGGCGTCGGCGCTGACCGCGGCGCCCAGCGCGCCGAGGTCGTGGTGCAGGTCGACGCCCTTGATCTTGGCGTGGACGCCGTTGAGGTGGAAGCCCTCGTCCGGGTCGAAGCGGAAGGTGCGGATGCCGAAGGAGGTGCGGCAGGTGTCGGTCCGCTCGCCCGCGACCCGCAGTTCGGTCTCCAGGGTGTAGCGGTGGGGAGCGGCGAAGTCCCACAACTTCGGCTCGGGAACGATGAGTTCATGGGTCTCGGTGACGGCGCCGGCCGCCGCGGCCGGGGCGGCGACCGTGGTGGCTCTACGGGCGACCGTCCGGCCGCCGGGGGCGACGATCCGCGAGAGGACCTCGACGTCGGCGGCGGCGCCCGAGGCGTTGACCACCTGGGTGCGCACCCGTACGACGGCGCGCTCGGCGGTGACCTCCGGCGTGGTGACCTGGGTGCCCCAGCGGGCCACGTGCACCGGTTCGGTGACGACCAGGCGGGCCTCGCGGTAGATGCCGCTGCCCGAGTACCAGCGGCTGCTGGGCAACTGGTTCTGCACCTTGACCGCGAGGACGTTCTCGGTGGTGCCGTCGGTGTGCACGCGGTCGGTGAGGTCGAGGGCGAAGCCCGTGTAGCCGTAGGGATGTCGGCCGACCTCGGTGCCGTTGCAGTAGACGTACGCGTCCATGTAGACGCCGTCGAACTCCACCGAGATCCGCCGCCCGGCCAGGGCCGGGGGCAGGGTGAAGGCGAGGCGGTACCAGCCGAGGCCGCCGGGCAGGAAGCCGGTGCCGGAGGTGGTGCCGTGCTCGGTGGTGGGGGTCTGCTCGATGCTCCAGTCGTGGGGCACGGCCACCCTGCGCCACGACGAGTCGTCGTGGCCGGGGTCGGCGGCGTCGGCGTACGCGCCCGTCGGGTCGGTGAGTCCGCCCGGGTCGACCAGCGCGAAGCGCCAGCCGTCGCGCAGGGGGACCGTACGGCGGCCGGAGTGGCCGCCCGCCTCGGCGGCCCAGGCCTGCGCGGTACCCGACAGCGCTCCGGCGGCCGGTGCGGCCGCGGTGGCGAGCAGGACCGATCTGCGCGTGACCGTCATGACGACTCTCCTTCATCAAAGCTCATCAAAGCCCAGAAGTACTCACAACTGATCGCGAACAAACAGAATCTGATGCCGGGTCACCCCGCCGCGTCAAGAGTTCGTCGGGGCTCTTCCGCTCGCGGCGTCCCGTGCGCCGCACGCCGGGGCCGGAACTTCGCCGCGGCCGGAGCATCCCGCGTCCGGCGTCACGGTCCCCACGGGAGCCGTACGCACTAGGCTGGAAGCTCAAGTGACCCGCTTGTCACTGTGAGTGCGCGCAATGGAGTGGCGACGATGACCCCGGACTACCCGTTCGACGATGCCGCGACGGCACGGGCTGTCATCGCCGGTGACGGCACCGTGAGCTCATGGAACGCGGGAGCCCGGCAGCTGCTCGGCTGGGAGGCGGCCGAGGTCGTCGGGCGGCCGGCCGCCCGGCTGCTGGCCGACGGCGACAGCCAGCCGGCGCCCGCCTCGGCCGGTGGACGCTGGTACGGGACGGTCACGCTGCGCCACCGCGACGGCCGCGCCCTGCCGGTGTGGCTGCTCGCCCACCACCGGCGGCCGCAGGACGGCGAGCCCGGTCACTGGCTGGTCGTCACCCCGCTGGAGACCGCCGACCGGCCGGCCACGGATCCCACGCTGGCTTTGGACGCGCTGGTCCAGGCCCCGTGCGCGGTCGCGGTCTACGACGACCGGCTGCGGCTGCGGCACGCCAACCAGGCCATGGCGGAGGTGCTGGGCCTGCCCGAGGAACGACTCCGGGGCCTGCGGGTCTCCGAGATCGGCGGCAGACCCCACAGTGCGGAGCTGGAGGCACAACTGCTCCAGGTGCTCGTCACGGGCCGCCCGCTGGACAGCAGGTCGTATCTGCGCACCGGCGGGGAGGGCCGGGCCCGTGCCTGGCTGGCCCGGATGGCTCCGGTCGCCGACGCCGAGGGCCGGGTGCGGGGCGTGTGCCTGGCCGTCCACGACCTCACCGAGAGCCATCTCGCCCGCGAACGGCTGCAACTCGTCAACGAGGCGAGCATGCGGATCGGCACCACCCTCGACGTCACGCGGACCGCGCAGGAGCTGACGGAGGTCTGTGTGCCGGCCCTCGCCGATTTCGTCAGCGTGGACCTGCTGGATCCGCACGATCCGGGCGGCGAGCCGCCGGGGCCGTTCGCCGCCCCCGCCGAACTGCGCCGGGCCGCCCACCGGTCGCTGCGCCCGGGGACGCCCGAGGCCGTGGTCAAGCCGGGCGACACCCAGGCCTACCCGGCCGGATCGCCCCAGGCCGACGCGCTCGTGGCGGGCCGCACGATCGCCGCGACGGTCGCGGGCGGCTCGCTGAACCAGTGGCTGACCTGGGACGACGCCCGCGGCGGAGCGGTCACCGAGCTCGGCGTCCACTCCACCATGGCGGTGCCGATCCAGGCCCGCGGCACGACGCTCGGCGTGGCGATCCTCACCCGGTTCCGGCGGCCGGACCCCTTCACCTCCGACGACGTGCTGCTGGCGGAGGAGGTGACCGCGCGGGCCGCCGTGTGCATCGACAACGCCCGCAGGTACTCGCGCGAGCGCGAGACGGCCCTCGCGCTGCAACGCAGTCTGCTGCCCCGCACCCTGCCGCGGACCGCGGCCGTCACGGCCTCCTCCCGCTACCTTCCGGCGGCCAGGGCCGGGGTGGGCGGCGACTGGTTCGACGTGATCCAGCTGTCCGGGATGCGGGTCGCCCTGGTCGTCGGAGACGTCGTGGGCCACGGCATCCAGGCCTCGGCCACCATGGGTCGGCTGCGCACCGCCGTACGCACCCTCGCGGACATCGACCTGGCCCCCGACGAGCTGCTCACCCACCTCGACGACCTGGTGCTGCGGCTGTCCGCGGACTCCGGCGGCGAAGGCCGCCCCGGCGAGGTCGGCGCCACCTGTCTCTACGCGGTGTACGACCCGGTCTCCCGGCGCTGCACGCTCGCCCGCGCCGGACACCCGCCGCCGGTGATCCTGCCGCCGGGCGGGACGCCGCAACGGGTCGACCTGCCCAGCGGCCCGCCGCTCGGCCTGGGCGGGCTGCCCTTCGAGTCGACCGAGCTGTACCTGCCCGAGGGCAGCGTCCTGGCCTTCTACACAGACGGGCTGGTCGAGTCCCGCGAGCTCGACATGGAGGCCGGGCACGGGCTGCTGGTCGAGGCGCTGGCGGCGCACACGGGATCCCTGGACGAGACCTGCGACCGGATCCTGCGCACGCTGCTGCCGCCGGGCGGGGCCGGCGACGACGTGGCCCTGCTGCTGGCCCGCACCCAGGGACTGTCCCCCTCCCAGGTCGCGACCTGGGACATCCCGGCCGATCCCGCGCTCGTCGCCCGGACCCGCAAGCAGGTCGTCGAGCAGCTGGCGCTGTGGGGGCTGAGCGAGGCCGCGTTCACCGCGGAACTGGTGGTCAGCGAGCTGGTCACCAACGCCATCCGGTACGGCGCCCGTCCGATCAGGCTGCGGCTGATCCACGATGCGGCCACACTGATCTGCGAGGTCTCCGACACCAGCCACACGGCCCCGCACCTGCGCCGCGCGAAGACCTGGGACGAGGGCGGCCGGGGTCTGCTGCTGGTCGCCCAGCTCACCCAGCGCTGGGGCAGCCGGCACACCACCGACGGCAAGACGATCTGGGCGGAGCTGGCGCTGTACGAGGAGAGCTGAGTTCCGGCCGAACCGGGCGGACTCCGGCCGGCGACCGCGTCGGACCATCGAGAGAGGGCACCCGATGTACATGCCACAGTCGAAGAGCCTCTCCACCGCGCTGCTGTGCGCGCTCGCGCTGCTGGGGTCGGCGACCGCCTGCTCCGCCGCCGACGGCACACCAACCGCGTCCCGGCCCGCGGCCGGCCGCACCGACACCGCGCGGGACACCACGACGAGCACGGCGGCCCGCACGACGGCGAGTACCGCGACGGGTACGTCAACCGGTACGGCGGCGGGGGCGACCCCCGGCGCGACCGGTGGCCGCGCGACCGGCCCCGCGGACGGGACCCGCTGTCACACCTCGCAGCTGCGTGCCTCGGTCGGCCGCGACAATCCGGGGGCCGGGCAGGAGAACTTCCCGATCGTCCTCACCAACAGCTCCCCACACACCTGCACGCTGCACGGCTTCCCCGGCGCCGCGTTCCTGGACGGCGCGGGCCGGCAGGTCGGACCGGACCCGAAACGCACGTCCGGCCAGACGCCCACCACCGTCACGCTGGCCCCGGGACAGAGCGCCTGGGCCGGGCTGACGTTCGCCAACCCCGGGATCAGCGAGGCGAGCACGGCGATCCCGTCCTCGCTGCTCGTCACCCCGCCCGACGAGCGGGACCCGCTCACGGTGCACTGGACGGCCGGGAAGGTCCCGGTGGCCGGCAACGCCTCGTCGGTGTTCCTGACCGTGTTCAGCGCCGGCCGCGGCGCCTGAGGACCCCTCCGACGCGCGTCCCGCCCGCCGTCGCCCGCGCGAGCGGCGGCGCGGGCCGCCCCGGACCGCCCGCGCCCGGTCCCGACCACCCGGGCCGGTCAGCGGCGGCCGCCGCCGCCCCTGCCGTAGCCGCCCCCGCCATAGCCGTAGCC
>NZ_VJZD01000340.1 GCF_009377175.1 Streptomyces adustus | reverse complement strand
CGCTTCACCGTCCCCGCCGCCCAGTGCCCGATCATCGCGCCCGAGTGGGAGGACCCCAAGGGCGTGCCGATCTCGGCGATCCTCTTCGGCGGCCGCCGCGCCACCGCGGTGCCCCTGGTGACGGAGTCCTTCGACTGGAACCACGGCGTGTTCCTCGGCGCGAACGTCGCCTCCGAGAAGACCGCCGCCGCCGAGGGCAAGGTCGGCGAGCTGCGCCGCGACCCCTTCGCCATGCTGCCGTTCTGCGGCTACAACATGGGCGACTACATGGGTCACTGGGTCGACGTCGCCAAGGACAAGGACCAGGCGAAGCTCCCGAAGATCTACTACGTCAACTGGTTCCGCAAGAACGACGAGGGCAAGTTCGTCTGGCCCGGCTTCGGCGAGAACAGCCGCGTCCTGAAGTGGATCGTCGACCGTCTCGACGGCCGCGCCGAGGGCGTCGAGACCCCCATCGGCATCCTGCCGGCCAAGGGCTCCCTCGACACCGACGGCCTGAACCTGTCGGAGTCCGACCTGGACTTCCTGCTCACGGTCGACAAGGAGGTCTGGCGCGAGGAGGCCGCCCTGGTCCCCGAGCACCTCAACACCTTCGGCGACCACACGCCCAAGGAACTGTGGGACGAGTACCGCGCCCTGGTGGAGCGCCTGGGCTGACCAGCCCCCCATACGCCGCGGCCGGCTCCGATCGTGCCCTGACCAGCAGTATCGTCACGGCCGGCCGCGGTGAACCACCACAGACCGGCGAGGTCGCGTACAACGACGTGCGCGGCCCGAGGCCTGCCGCCGAGTCTCCGTCCGCCCTGACGGGGAACCGGCGGCGGGCCTTCGCCCTTTTTCCGGGCACCGGCCCGTTCCCCGCGGGCACCGGCCCCGGTCCGTCGCCGCGGGCACCGGCCCCGCTACTGCGAGCGGTCCTCCAGATAGCGCGTGTGCGACTCCTGCCGCCGCGCCTCGGCCTCCCGCAGGCCCGCCGCCAGCCGGTCGGCCTCCTCGTGCAGCAGCGTCAGCTGCCGCTCCAGATGCCGTTCCGGCGGCTCCTGGCCGGGAGCCAGCCGCGTCCACCAGCGGGTCCGTACGAACGTGTCGACGGCCTCCGGCAGGTCCTGCCGTACGGCCCGGGACAGCGTGTGCACGCCCTCCGGGTCCTGGGCGAGCAGCTCGGTGACCCAGCCGGGGTCGAGCAACGCGGTGAGCAGCTCGGTCAGTTCGGTCAGCCGACCAGCGGCGGCGGGCGGCAGCTCGACGTCCGCGAGATAGTCGCGCAGCCTCCCGAAGTCGGCACGCACCTCGTCCAACTGAGCGGACGGGTCCGGGAAGTCGGGCAGCGGCGGCCGCTCCGGCGGGGCGATCAGCGCGCCCGCGCCGTACAGACCCGCGACCACGACCGGCCAGTACGGGCCCGCCACCCCCATGAAGGTCAGCGCCAGACCGGCGATCCCGCAGGCGGCGCCGGTGATGTTCTTGCGGCTCTCCAGGTACCCGAGGAACTTACTGGTAGCCACGGATCTCCTCGAAGGCGCCGTCCAGCGAGCCCTGCTGGGCGTCGAAGAGACGGCCGCCGGTCAGGTCGGCGATGTGCGCGAGCTCCGCGCGGTCGGAGTCGCCGAAGAGGATGGGGAAGACGGGGATGTCCCGCCGGGCGGCGCCGAGCCCCCGGTAGAAGGCGTCGAAGTCGCCGGCGTCGTCGCCGGTGGTGTTCTCGCCGTCCGTCATCAGCACGATCGACGTGAACGTGTCGCTGTCGGTGGCGAGATGGTCGTAGGCCTTCTCCAGCGAGGTGTAGATCGCGGTCTCGCCGTCGGCCTCCAGGGACCTGGTGTCCTTGCGGATCGCGGCGAGCCCGCGCTGCGGGTCCGACGGGCTGACGACATGGGTCCGGGCGCTCTTGACCTCCGACCCGAACGGCATCAGCGTGACCTCCTCGCGTTCGCGGAAGTCGCCGGTCAGATCGGTGAGCGCCTTCTTCAGCCGGGACAGCCGGTCGCCCTCCATCGAGCCGGAGGTGTCCAGGACGTACACCGTCCGGGAGGGCCTGCGCAGCTCGTTCTCGTAGGAGTCGAGCAGCCCGTCGGCGACGGAACGGCTGCCGGGGAAGGGCAGTTCGCGCCGCCTGGAGGTGTCCAGACCGGCGGCCGGCCGCACCGAGGCCACGACCGGCCGGCGGTGGGTGCGCTCGGTGATGAGCCGCTGCACGGCGTCGGTGCGCAGGTCGTCGGCGAGGCGGCGGACGTCCGCCCGGGCCGTCGCGTCCGAGGCGGCCAGCGAGGAGAGCGGGTAGTCGGCGGTGACCACCCCGTCCGTGGGGCGGATCACGGTCAGGCCCGGGATGCCCTTGAGGACGGACTCGTAGTTGAGCAGCGCGTCGACGTTCCCGCGCCGGGTGTACGCGCTCGCCAGCCAGCCCGACGACCCCGAGGTCAGCTTCTGCCCCCGGAAGAACTCCTTCAGCCGCGGGGTGGCCTTGGCGACGTCGGCGTCGGTGAGCGCCGACTGGGCGCCGGACAGGGCGGAGGCGACCGAGATCAGCGTGGAGAAACCGGAGTTGGAACGGGCCGGGTCGGTCATGCCGTAGGTGAGCCTGCCGTCCGCGACGGCCTTCTCGACCTGCGACCAGGTGACGTGGTCGGGCTGCCAGCCCAGCGAGTTCACCGTCTGCGTCTTCACCCCGATCGCCACCGGGCTCGACATGACCGGGGTCTCCGACACGACCTTCTTCGCCGCGTCGGGGCGCAGCCGCAGATAGGCGTTCGAGGACAGCCACACCGCGTCGAACCGGCTGTCCGCCTTGCCCTTGGCGAGCAGGTCCACGGCGTCCAGGGTGCCCATGTAGGTGGGGCGGACGGTGAGGCCGGTGTCCTTGCGGACCTGGTCCAGCACCGGCGTCATGTCGCCGAGCTCGCTGGAGGCGAGGACGCGGACGGTGCCGGGTTCGGGCGCGTCGGGATCCTTCTTCCGCTCCGTGGAGCAGGCCGTCAGGAGGGACAGCGCGGACAGCGCGGCCACGGCGGCGGCCAGGGTGCCCGTCAGGGGACTCCGGCGGCTCAGGGGAGCACGTCTCATCCGAGGCCTCCTTCCAGCGCGCTCTGCGACCGGCTGCGCTCCAGGTACGAGCTCGCGCTCTGGAGCTCCGAGGTCAGGGACTCCACGGTCGACGCCATCACCTCGGTCGCCTGGACCTTGTACGTGTCGATGGCGTCGAGGGTGCGGTAGATCTGCTGGAAGGCCGCGCGCAGGGTCTCCGCGCCCACCGCCGGGTCGGCCGCGATCCGCTGGATCTCCCCGCTCTGGGTCGCGAGCATCTCCGCGTTGCCCCGGATGAGGTCCTCGGTCGTCCCGCGCAGGGCGTTGACCTGGTCGACGACCTTCTTCTGGTGGTCGAGGGCGGAGGCCAGCATCACGGAGATGCGCAGCGCCGACACGGTGGTCGTGGCCGCCCGGTCGACGCCCTTGATCAGCTCGTCGTTGTTGCGGCGTACGACGTCCATGGCGAGGTAGCCCTGCGCGCACACCGCGAGCTGGGTCAGCAGGTCCTGCTGCTTCTGCCGGACCGGGAAGAGTACGTCCGCGCGCAGCGTGTCGCCCTGTTCGGGCTGCGTCGCCTCGACCCCGGCGATGTGCTGCTCGACGGCCGTGTCCAGGGCCTGGGTCAGCACCACGTACTCCTGGAGCTTGCCCATGGTCTCCCACAGCCGGACCCGCTCGGTCTGCAACGCCGCGTTGTCGCGCCGCAGTTCGTCCTGCCCGCCGCGCAGCGAGCCCACGATCTTGTTCAACGTGCCCTGTGCGGAGGCGTACTTGGCGACGTGGTCGCGCAGCTTGTTGCCGCCGGGCAGCCGGGAGAGGAACTTGCGCCCCTTGTTCGCGGACAGGTCGCGCGGGTCCAGGTCCTCCACCACGCGCCGCAGTTCGACGAGCGAGCCCGCGACCTTCGACTGGGCGTCCCCGCCCTTGTCGGGCAGGCTGCGCACGGCGCGCTCCAGCATGCGGTTGGACTGCGCGGTGGCGGTGCGCATCTCTCCGGCGCCGAGCGCGGTGATCTCCCCGACCTTGCCCGCGAACTCGGGCGAGCGGGCGTCCAGCGCGGTCAGGCCCTCGATGTAGGCGCTGGCCTTGGCGGCCATCTCCGTACGGACCCGGTCGTCGACGGGGACGAGCCCGCCGGCCTTCTCCCGCGGCACCGGTGCGACGGCCTCGGGCGGGCTGAGCGTGAAGTCGTTGTCCGCAGTGGTCATGTGGTTCCCCCCGTTCATCCGCGGGCCCGGCGCGCCAGTTCGTGCAGCACCTTCGAGGTGGGCACGGGCGCCTGCCGGACACCGGTCAGTTGCTGCTTGAGATAGGCGGTGTGGCCGGCGGCCGCCGCCGTGAACTCGGCGGTGTCGCCCTGCGGCCGGAACCCGTGGCGCACTGCCAGCTTGCGCAGCACCGGGTCGGTGCCGAGGAGTTCGGCCAGACCGCGGCCGTTCTCGGTCAGCGGTACGACGGTGTGGTCGCTGTTGACGGTGGTGTCCGGGTAGAGGACGACCAGGTCGCCGGGGTCGCGCTGCTGACCGAGCAGGGAGGCGACCTGGGACTCGTAGACCAGGACGAGCGGGTTTCCGGCGCCGCTGACGAAGTCCCGGAAGTTCGCGTCGCTGCTGGACTGCTGGGCGCCCTGGACGCTGACCAGCTTGTGCAGCAGCGGCGCGGTGCGCGCGATGTCGGCGTCGCTCGACACCACCCGGCCGCCGTCGGCGACGTAGGAGGCCGCGGCGAGGTAGAGGGCGCCCGAGTTGGAGGTCTCCGGATCGGTGCTGGAGATGTAGAGGGTGCCGGTCAGCTCCCCGTACTTGGCGGCCCCCTTGAGCTGCTGCCAGGTCCGGTCGTGCCGGGCGGCGTCCAGGTACGCGGCCATGCGCAGGGTGCCGCGGTTCTTGGCGTCGAGGGTGGCGAGCCCGTTGCCGGCGAGCACCTCGGCGGCGCCGCGGTGGGCCACGACGACGAGCGGCGAGTAGAACGGGCGCGGCAGCGTCCCGCGCACCTTGTACTTCGCGGCGAGCTCGGCGGCCGGGGCCTGGCTGGACGGGAAGGCGACGTCGTACCCCTTGAGGTCGAGGCCTTCCATGGCCCACGACCCGGAGGTCTCCGCCTGCACGGTGTAGCCCTTGGCGGCGAGGGCCTTCACCACGTCGGGATCTGCGAAGAACTCGGCCTTCTCCGACCCGATCACGATATGCACGGTCTTCGTTGCCGTGCCCTTGTCCCCGTGTTCCCGGCCCGCGACGACGGCAGCCACCACTCCGCCGATCAGCAGTACCGCGAGGACTATTCCTGCGATGCGTCTCACGCCGGGGACTGTGCTCGCGGAACCCTACATTCCTGGGCGGGACGGATGAACGGGCGGTGAAGTGGTGTTCCCGGTATGCAACGGGAGGACGGGAGTCCGAAGGGGGAAACAGGGCGCCCGGTCCGCGCGTCGCTGCGGGTGCACGCGGACCGGGGCCGTTCGGGGCCCCGGTGAGGGGGTGTCAGCCGGCGGCGCTCAGCTCCGGCCGTTGCGCCGACGCCGCGGCGTGGGCGTCCATGCGCTCCGCCGCCAGGATGGCCGCCGCCGTGTCGGCGCGGGACGCGGCGACGACGAGGGCGCGGCCGGCGAGCGTGTGGGCGCGCTCGTGCAGTGCCGCGCGGCGCTGCTCGTCACCGGCGGCGTTCGCCGCGGCGCGGACCGGCGCGTGGCCTGCGCGCAGCCGGGTCACCTGCTGGGCGAGGCGTTCGGCCGCGGTGTCGAGATCGGCCGACGGCTCCGTGCCGCGCAGCTCGTCCGTGACGGCGAGCAGCGCCGCGAGATGTCCGGCGAGCTGGATGTCCAGCTCCTCCTCGCGGGAGCGGTGGGGAAAGTCGGAGGTGTTGCCGGCCATCGTGCTGTGGACCGACTTGGTGCGGATCGGCTCGTACATGGGACGGTCTCCTGTGCTCTGACAGGAAACCATCCTAGCTTGGATTTCGTCTAAAGTTGCGCCGTTCGGGAAAAGGAGCCGTCGGCGGCCCCGCCCGAACGCGGTCAGGTCTGGCTGTAGCCGTCCAGGAAGTTGCCGATCCGGCTGATCGCGTCCTGGAGGTCGTCGACCGACGGCAGGGTCACCACCCGGAAGTGATCGGGCTCGGGCCAGTTGAAGCCGGTTCCCTGGACGACCATGATCTTCTCGCTGCGCAGCAGGTCGAGGACCATCTGCCGGTCGTCCTTGATCTTGAAGACCTTGGGGTCCAGGCGCGGGAACAGATACAGCGCGCCCTTCGGCCGTACGCAGGTCACGCCCGGGATCCGGGTCAGCAGCTCGTAGGCGGTGTCCACCTGCTCCTTCAGCCGCCCGCCCGGCAGCACCAGATCGTTTATCGTCTGGCGGCCGCTGAGCGCGGCGACCACGCCGTGCTGGCCCGGCATGTTCGCGCACAGGCGCATGTTCGCCAGGATCGTCAGGCCCTCGATGTAGGACTGGGCGTGCGCGCGGGGGCCGGAGATGGACATCCAGCCGACGCGGTAGCCGGCCACTCGGTAGGCCTTCGACATGCCGTTGAAGGTGAGGGTGAGCAGGTCGGGCGCGATCGCGGCGGTCGGGGTGTGGGTGGCGCCGTCGTAGAGGATCTTGTCGTAGATCTCGTCCGAGCAGACCAGCAGGTTGTGGCGGCGGGCGATGTCGGTCAGGCTCCGGATCATCGCCTCGTCGTAGACCGCGCCCGTCGGATTGTTCGGGTTGATGATCACGATCGCCTTGGTGCGGTCGGTGATCTTCCGCTCGACGTCCGCGAGGTCGGGCATCCAGTCGGACTGCTCGTCGCACCGGTAGTGGACGGCCGTGCCGCCGGACAGGGAGACCGCCGCGGTCCACAGGGGGTAGTCGGGGGCGGGTACGAGGACCTCGTCGCCGTCGTCCAGCAGGCCCTGCATCGCCATCACGATCAGCTCGGAGACGCCGTTGCCGATGAAGACGTGCTCGACGTCCGTCTCGATGCCGAGGGTCTGGTTGTGCATGACGACGGCCCGGCGGGCGGCCAGCAGGCCCTTCGCGTCGCCGTAGCCGTGGGCCGTGGAGACGTTGCGGAGGATGTCCTCCAGGATCTCCGGCGGGCACTCGAAGCCGAAGGCGGCCGGGTTGCCGGTGTTCAGCTTGAGGATCCGGTGCCCCGCCGCCTCCAGCCGCATCGCCTCCTCGAGCACCGGGCCCCGGATCTCGTAACAGACGTTGGCGAGCTTGGTCGACTGGATCACCTGCATGTCCGTGAGCTTACGGCTCGATAACGTCTCTTGGGTCGTGTTTTCCGCCACGTGAGACACGTCAGTTTGTACGGGTATCGCCGAGAGCTGTCACAGGAGCCCCACCTGTACCTAGAATCCGCGATCATGTCCATCCCATCTCAGCGCCAGGACGGGGCGTACGGCCCCCACGTCGCAGCTGACCAGGCCGGCGCGTCCGGCGCCCACCTCGGAGTGGAGCCCACGGCGCACCCGAACGTGTACCGGCCGCAGTCCGCTCCGGCTCCGGCCTACGAGGAGTACACCGATCCCGCGGCCGCGCACGGCTGGACGAACTCGTACGACGAGACGCGCGAGCTGCCGGCCCTGGTGGATGGCGAAATACCGCCCGGATATCCCGGATCTCCCGGGCATTCCGGCCGGCCGGGGGATCCGGGGTATGTCGCGTATCCCCCCTATTCCATGCATCCGGGGGAGAGCGGCCGTCCCGGTGACGCCGGGCCCCAGGACGCGGACGGCTACGCGGACGGGTACGCGGGGGGCGACGGGCATCCGGACGGGGCCGCGGCAGGGGACGAGGTGGGGGCTGGGCAGGACGGTTACGCCACGCCCTACGCGCCGTCCGCGCCGGCCGTCGCGTCCCTGGCGCCCGCGGGGCCCGGCCGCCGGTCCCGGCGCAAGCAGGGTGCCGTACGCAGGCGGCGGGCGGCGATCGTCGCCGGCGCGGCGGGGGTCGTGTCCGTGGCGGCGGTGCTGGCCGGACTCTCCTTCACCGGTTCCGGCGGCACGGGCGGCGAGCGGGACGGTACGGCCGGGGGGTCCGCCGCGCCGGAGGACCCGGACCCGACGGGTACGGCCGCGGTCACGTTGCAGGACTCCGAAGGGGTGACGGCCCCCGGGGCCGCCCTGCCCTCCGCGGCGTCGAGCGCCCCGGCCGCCACGCGGCAGGCTTCGCCGGAGCACTCCGCGAGCACGTCGGCCGGCGCGTCGGCGTCGCCGGGCAGGAGCGTGACGCCC
Source organism: Streptomyces adustus (assembly GCF_009377175.1). Lineage (GTDB taxonomy): Bacteria > Actinomycetota > Actinomycetes > Streptomycetales > Streptomycetaceae > Streptomyces > Streptomyces adustus. The sequence continues at coordinate 5 of NZ_VJZD01000340.1, read as the reverse complement.
TCGGC
>NZ_VJZD01000033.1 GCF_009377175.1 Streptomyces adustus | reverse complement strand
CCCGGACGGTGTGCGGGGACGAGCGGGGGAAGTCGGTGGGGGCCCGGCTGCTCAGGGGCCGTCCGCGCCGGTCAGCAGCCGGTGGACGGTGTGCCGGCGCGCGGGGGAGAGCAGCGCGAAGTAGTCGAGCCACTGGGGGAGGAGGATGTCCCGGTCGAGGATGTCCTTGGCGATGTCGACGATCACCGGCAGCGAGTACGCCAGCAGCAGCGGCATCAGCCGTGCCTCGTCGCCGACACCGAGCAGCCCCCGCCGCCGTCCCTCGGCGAGGAATCCGGCGAGCGCCCGGCGGGCCCCCGCACGGTCCGCGCCGCAGGCGTGCGTCGCCGTGTCGGCGAGCCAGGCCAGGTCGAGCAGCCGGTCGCCGACGTGCAGGTTGTCGAAGTCCAGCACGGCCACGACCCGGGCCGGCTCCCGCGCCAGCAGGAAGTGCTGAAGATGCAGGTCGCCGTGGACGACCCCCGGACGGGAGACGGTGAGGGCGCCACCGTCCTCCCCGGCGCGCCGCACCAGCGGTGCCGCGGCGCACAGATCGCGCAGCACCTCGGCGGCGGCGTGATGCCACGGACCGCTCCCGCGCTCCGCCTCGGGCAGCAGCCGCCGCTCGGCGTCGTCGAGGGCGGCCGCCCAGTCCTCCTCCTCGACCAGCCGGGGCAGCGGTACGCGGGCCAGCTCGTCCGCGACGGCGGGCGGCAGACCGTCCAGCGCCTCGCGCAGGTCCAGGCCCGTGCGGACGACGGCCTCGACCTGGTCCGGCGCACCGGTGGTGACCGTGCCGGCGCTGAGCGGGCTCAGTTCGCAGACCAGCCCGTCGAGGCGGACGCCAGGACTCCCGTCCGCGGCCGGCACCAGTGGCAGCGCCGGCACGCCCCGGCCACGGCAGTGGGTGATGACGCGGTCCTTGAGCACGGCGAACCGGTCGGCCCGTACGGCCTCGGGGTTGAGCTGCACCTTCAGCACGTGCCCGGCCCCGGGACCCGACACGTGCCACAGTCCCGCCGTATGGGTCAGGGGGCGCGCGCCGCCCACGGTGAGCGGCCGCAGTTCGCACTCCTCCCAGGGACCGGCCCAGTGGGCGCGCAGCACGCGGCGTACCCACTCCTCGGTTCCGGCGGACACGGCGACGGTCATGGACTTCTCCCCTCTAGGGCTGCTCGACGTCGTAGAAGCGCTCGCCGTCGAGGTAGCGGACGGTGGCGAGGTCGCGCAGGACGACGTCCTGGACCTCGTGGCGCAGCTCGACGAGCAGCGGATAGGTGAGGTCGTCGACGGTCCGTTCGATCCGGCCGCCGGGCTGCACGAACGTCCGCAGCCCGTGGTAGCTCTCCAGACGCTTCAGCTCCTCGAGCCCTCGGTACGCCCGCAGGGTGCCCTCGACCGGCGAGATCAGGGGTGCACCCGCGATGAACTCCCTTATCCGGTAGCGCTCCTGATGTCGTGCCAGGAAGCGTTCCGGGGCGGTGTAGGCGTCGACCGTCCAGTTGAGCTGGGACTCACCGGTGCCCATCCGCGCGTAGTGGTCAGTCCATCCGCCGCCCATCCGCGCGCCGACCTCGATGAGGCAGGGCCCGGACGGGGTCAGCTTCACGTCGAGATGGGCGGGGCCGTGGCGGATGCCCATGGCGTCCAGCACCCGCTCGCAGTAGGCGACCACCGTCTCGACCCGTTCGCCCTCGTGCGGGAGCAGGACGAGGCCGTCACAGAGGTCGAGGACCCCGTTCGCGGTGATCTGCGTCGCCTTCCAGATGTCGCACAGGTGGTGCCTGCCGTCCCGGCTGACGGTGTTGACCGAGTACTCGGTGCCGACGAGGTACTCCTGGGCCACGACCGCGTCGTTGCGCATCGAGAAGATGTTCTCCGTACCGATCAGGGACCGGTAGGCCTCCACCGCCCGCTCGGGGGTGTCGCAGTAGTGCACGCCCTGGCTGCCGGCGCTGCTCAGCGGCTTGATCACGATCCGGCCGCCCAGCTCCCGGTGCCAGGACGCCAGCTCGTCCGCGTCCGTGACCAGCAGTTGCCGGGCACCGCGCAGGCCGGCCGCCTTGACCGTCTCGATCATCAGGTACTTGTCGCGCCGCGCGGCGCTGAGCCCCGTCCCGTTCGTCGGCAGCCCCGCCCGTTCGCTCAGCAGATCCGCGAAGGGCACGCCGAACTCGCTGTCCGGCACCACCGCGACCGGCTCGTGCCGGGCGAGCAGCCCGATCGTCCTGTCGAGGTCCCCGTCGTGCACGATCTCGTCCACGAAACCGGTGGGCACCAGGGACTCGTACATCTTCGGGCGTACGGGCGTGCTCTGGACGTAGACGCACTCGTACCCGGCCTTGCCGAACTCGGAGACGAGGTTGCCGGTGGGGCCGACGGGGCTCGGGTCGACGATCGCGACGCGACCTTTCAGCATGGTGGCTCTTCCTCACTGGGGTTCACGGGGACGGGAGAGGGAGTACGGGGCCGCCGGGCACCGCCCGGCGTACGACGGAGTCCGTGAGCAGCTGTCGGGCCTCGAACAGGTCCGCCACCACGTGGTCGGCCCACGGGTGGGAGAGATGGCGGGTGAGGGCGGTCGGGACCGCGACGACCGTGCATCCGGCCGCCCGGGCCGCCGCCGTACCGGTCGGCGAGTCCTCCACCGCGACACACCGGCGCGCCGGCACTCCCAGCCGGCCGGCCGCGCGGAGATGGGCCATCGGGTCGGGTTTGCGCCGGGTGACCTCGTCCCCCGACACGACCACCGCGAACCGGTCCGTCAGACCGAAGTGGCCGAGCCAGCGCTCGACCCACTCCCTTGCGGACGAGGACGCGACGGCCAGGGGTTTCCCCGCGGCGCGCAGACCGTCGAGCAGGGGGAACACGCCGGGCATCAGCACGACATGGTCAGGGGTGAAGAACCGCTCCCAGTGGGCGCGCAGCCGGTCCTGGAGCTCCGCGTCGGTGCGGCCGGTCCCGGCCCGCTCCCTGAGCACCTCGAACAGCGCCGGGTAGCCTTCGGCGTTGCCGCACACGTGCTCGGCCCAGAACTCCGGCACGAACGCCGCACCGAACTCCTCGAACAGGGCCGTGCAGGCCAGGAAGTCCGGCCGTACCGAATCGATGAGGGTTCCGTCGAGGTCGAACACCACCGCGTCGAACGAGGGGTTCGGGCCCGTGGCTCTCATGACGCCCGCTCCGCGTCCTGGTCCACCAGCCGCACCACGCGCGCGGGATTGCCCACGGCGACGGCGTTCGCCGGCAGATCCCCGGTGACCACGCTGCCGGCTCCCACGACGGCGTCGGCGCCGATCGTGACCCCCGGAAGGACGGTCACCCCGCCGCCGAGCCATACGCCGTCCTCGATGCGGATCGGCTTCGCGCTCTCCCACATCCCGTGCCGCAGGGCGGCGCCGTGCGGGTGGTCGGCGGTGTACAGCTGGCAGCGCGGACCCATCCGGACGTCGGACCCGATGACGATCGGAGCACAATCGAGGAGGACCGCGTCGAAATTGATCCGGGACCGTTCACCGATCTCGATGAAGAACCCGAATTCACACAGGAATCGAGGCACTATCCGTACCCCCGCCCCCACCGCTCCCAGCAGTTCGGGCAGGATCGCGTCCCTGGCCGGCTGGTCGGCGAGCGCGGTGGCGTTGAAGCGGTCCAGCAGACTTTCGCACCGTTTGCGGTACGGACGCAGCGACGGATCGCTGGCCAGGTACGGTTCACCGCCCGCCATCCGGCGTCTGAGTTCGTCGAATTCCACAGGGCGACCTCTGACTCTTCTCGGAATGGCCGGGGGCCGACAGGAAGTCGGCCCCCGGCTGGCCGTTCGTGATGCGTCAGCGCTGGTAGTGGACCTTGATGGTGCGGGCGGAAACCGGCTTTGCGGACAGCTCGATCTTCTTCATGGGAGGTGCCTCTCGGTGAGTGGATTCGGCCGGTGAATCCGGTCGGTGCGCGCTCGGCGAGCACGTCCGGTGAATTCGCCGGGAATCCGGTGGGTGAGCCCGTTCGGCTCGACACCAAGTAGAGCCGGGAGGTAAGCCGGTCGGCATCGGTCACCCGACTGGTACTGACTGCCGGATGCCGGTGGTGGGGTGACGGACAGTCGGGTGAAGGGCCGATCCGAGGCCCTTCACCTGCGGGTTCCTGCGATCCACCGGCCCGGCGGGCAATGTCGCGCCGGCGCGGCGGGCCGGCCGCCGGCTCTGGCGGAAGGCCTCGGCGGGCCTTTTTGCTCCCGCTCCTTTCGTCCTGAAGCCGACCGGCGACCGCCGCTCGTCATTTCCCCGTCCGCCCGTCCGTCGACCACCGGCGCGAACGGTCCGGCAGGACCGGTCGGGCGACCGATACCGACGACCTGACCACCCGGCTCTACTGGATGGCGAGCCAGACGGGCTCACCCATCGAGAGGAGCACACCATGAAGAAGATCGAGCTGTCCGCGAAGCCGGTTTCCGCCCGCACCATCAAGGTTCACTACCAGCGCTGACGCATCACGAACGGCCAGCCGGGGGCCGACTTCCTGTCGGCCCCCGGCCATTCCGAGGAGAATCCATGCTGCTCCGGCGCGCGCACAACATCGTCTGCTACTGGCTCGACGGTTCCTTCGTCATCCAGAACTACCTCACCGGCACCCAGATCTCGCTCGCGACGGGCGCGGCCGACATACTCGCCGCGTTCACCGACTGGACGTCGGAGGAGGACGCCGTCTCGGCCTTTCCCGACTACGACCCGGAATCCTGCCGCGCGGCGGTACGGCAACTCCACTCCTACGGCTTCCTCGTCGCCCCCGACGAGAGCGAACGCGACGACCGGCTCGCCGAACACTGGCAGACCTGGTCGCCGGAGGCGGCCGCCCTGCACTTCTCCAGCAAGCACGCCGACTACACCGAATCGCCCGAGATCAACGACGAGTTCCGGGCCGGGAAGCGCTCGGCGCTCTTCAAGCACTACCCGGACGCCGACCGGATCCTGCTGCCCCGCGTCCCGCCCGACCTGGACGCCCCCTTCGTCGGCACCCTGTACCGCCGCCGCACCCACCGCAGCTTCCGGCGCACCGCGCTGCCCCTGACACGGCTGTCCCAGCTGCTCGCCATGGTCTTCGGCCCGAGCGAGTTCCTCGACGGCCAGGACTTCGGCGCCCTGATGAAACGGACCAGCGCGGCCGGCGGCGCACGCCAGGAACTCGAGGCGTACGTCGCCGTGTTCGCCGCCGAGGGCGTGGCGCCCGGCCTCTACCACTACAACGTCCTGGAGCACTCCCTGGAACTCCTGGACGACGGCTTCACCCGCGAACAGGCCGCACACCTGTGCTGCGACCAGACGGCGATCGGCGAGGCGGCGATGACCGTGTTCGTCACCGGCGTGATCGAACGCATGAGCAGCAAGTACCGGGCGCCCCGCGCCTACCGGGTCATGCTCACGAACGCCGGCCACCTCGGCCAGACCTTCGCCCTCACCGCCACCGCCCTGGGCCTCGGGCCCTTCCAGACGCTGGCCTTCCGGGACGAGGAGGCCGAGGACGCCCTCGGGGTGGACGGCATCGGCGAAACCCTCCTCTACGTCCTCGCCGCCGGCCTCCCCGACGAGGAGCCGGAGACCGAGTACGGCGCCGACCTGGACGCCTTCCGGCGAGCCGACCTGTACCCGGGCTGAGAGCCGCCACGGAAACCGGCGAGCCCCCGTTCCGCACCGTCATCACGACGTGCCGGAACGGGGGTTCCTCCTTCGGCGGGCCCGGCCCTCGGGGCCGAGCCGGGCCACACCGGGGCTACGCGCGGTCGGCGGCCGGAGCGTGCGGCACGTCCAGACGCAGCGTGCGCAGCTGATGCCGCGACGTGATCCCCAGTTTGGGGAACACCTTGTAGAGGTGGTGCCCCACGGTCCGGGGACTGAGGAACAGCTGCCGGGCGATGTCGCTGTTGGTCTTGCCCTCGGCGGCGAGCCGCACTATCTGGCTCTCCCTCGGCGTGAGACCGGCCCGCGTGTCCGCGTGCCCGCCGGCCGGCTTCTCGATCTGCTCACCGGCCGCCCGCAGCTCCTCCGACGCCATGTCCGCCCAGGGGGCCGCCCCCGCGCCGCGGAAGAGACGCAGCGCCTGGTGCAGCTGGTCCCGGGCGGATTTGATACGACGCGCCCGCCGCAGCCACTCCCCGTACAGCAGATGGGTGCGTCCGGCCTCGAACGGCGACGGGGCGGCCGCGTCGAGCGCCGCGCCGAACAGCGCGTCCACCCGCTCCGGGGTGCTCGCACCTTCGCCCTCGGCGAGCAGCGCCCGGCAGCGCAGCCATGCCGCGCGAAGGACCGGCACGTCGGCCCGCGCGGCCCAGCGTTCGAACCGCTCCAGGGCAGCGCGGGCGGGCCCGGTCTCCCCGGCCCGTGCACAGGCCTCGACCAGGTCGGGCAGCACGAGCCGGCTGATCGCGAAGTGCTCCGCGGGCGCGCCCGGCGTGGTGACCTCGCGCAGCAGCCGGGCCGCGCCCGCCGCGTTGCCCTCGGCCAGCGCGTTCAGCCCGAGGGCCCAGTGGACGAGCGCGAGGGCGGCGGCGCTCTCACGCGGCCCGGCGACGGCGAGGACCTCGTCGGCGAGCGCCCGGCACTCGGCACCCTCGCCGTGCACGGCGGCGGTCCAGGCGAGGACGGCGCGCAGCTGGGCGGCGGCGGCGAACTGGCCGGACTCGTCGGCGGCCGCGAGCGCCTCGCGGGCGTGGGCCGCCGCCGCGGTCCACTGCCCGGTGACCAGCTGGAGCGAGACCAGGGGCAGCACCGTCAGCGGCAGCGCCCCCGTGGCGCCGTTCCTGCGCACGGCCGCGACCGCCTGCCGCAGGGCCTCCGACGCGGATTCGGTCTCGCCCGTGAAGAACGGCAGGAAGTCCGAAAGCCACCAGGTCCAGGACGGCACCACACGGCCGATCCCGCCCCCGCTCCCGCCCGCGCCCGGTGCCGCGCCGGGGGAGCCGGGACCGGCGAGCCGGCGCAGCCGCGCGCGGAAGTGGTCCGGGGTGCGGCCGGTGGCCGGGCCTGTGCGCTCCATCAGGAGCGCCGTCCTCGCCAGCTCCCGCGGGCGGTTCGCGGCCCACGCGGCGCGGGCGGCCGTCACCAGCAGCTCCTCCGCGAGGTGGGGATCGTCGTCGAGGACGAGCCGCGCGCCGTCCAGGAGGGTGCGCACGGCATGGGCCGGATTGCCCGCGGCGAGGGTCATGGTGCCGTGCACCCGGGCCGCACGGGCCCGGACGGCCGGCTCGCGGGTCAGGTCCTCGGCCTCGTCCAGCAGGGCGCGGGCCTGGGCGGGTTCGGCCGTGTCCCAGGCGCAGGCGGCGGCATCGGTGAGCCACCGGGCACGCGTCCGGGGCGAGGTGGCGAACAGGGCGGCGCGGCGCAGGGCCCGGCCCGCGGTCACGGGGCGGCCCGCCTGACGGGAGCGGGTGCCGCAGTCCGCCAGGAGCCCGGCGACGGTGTCGTCCTGGCCCACCGTGGAAGCGGCGAGATGCCAGACCCGGCGGTCGTCGTCCTCGTCGAGGATCCGGGCCAGGGCCCGGTGCGCGGCATGGCGGGCACCCAGGGGCGCCGCCTGGTAGAGCGCGGAACGGACCAGCGGGTGGCGGAAGTGCACCCGTTGCTCGTCCAGGTCGATCAGGCCGGCGGCCGCCGCGGCGTACAGCGAGGCCGTCGCCGCGTCCCGGTCACCGGCGGCGGTGAGGATCGCGGTGAGGTCCCCGTCGTCCTGGAGCACCGCCAGCAGGAGCACCTCGCCGTGCCGCTCGGCGACCCCGGCCGCGCTGTCGAGGTGGATCTGCCGCAGCCGGGGTTCGAGGGGCAGATGGTCGGGCAGCGGCGAACCGCCGCGCAGCTGGGCGGTGGTGAGCGCCGCCGGCAGCGCGTGCAGGGCGAGCGGGCTGCCCTCCGCCTCGCGCAGGATGCGCCGCCGTACGCTGCGGACCGCCTGCGGAGCCGTACGGTCCAGCAGGGCCTCGGCGTCGTCGGGCGTCAGCGGGCCCAGCACGATGCCGGGCAGGTCCGGTGCGGCGAAGGGGCGGGAGCCGTCACGGGCGGCGAACACCATGGCCAGGCCCTCGGTCTCCAGCCGTCGGGCGATGAAGAGCAGCACATCGGCCGAGGCGGGGTCCAGCCACTGCGCGTCGTCCACGAGCAGCGCGGCGGGACCGTCCGCGCCGGCCCGCGACAGCAGGGACAGCGCGCCCAGGGAGAGGAAGAAGGGGTCGACGGTGTCCGGCCCGAGCCCGAACGCGGCCCGCAACGCCACGGCCTGCGGTTCGGGCAGCTCGTGCAGACCGGGCAGCAGCGGCCGCAGCACCTGGTGCAGCCCGGCCCAGGGCAGCTCGGCCTCGCTCTCGACCCCCGCGGCCCGCAGCACCCGCACCTGCGGGGGGACGTCGTGCGCCAGGTCGTCCAGCAGGGCGGTTCTGCCGATGCCGCCCGGACCGCGCAGCACGAGCGAGCCGCTGTGCCCCAGACGCGCACCGCTCACCAGGCCGCGCAGCCGCTCCCGCTCGGCTCCTCGCCCCACGATCACGGTCCCTGCTCCCTTCGCCGAGGCGGACTCCGCTCCGTTCACCGAGGAGCATCCCGTGGACTCCATGCCGTTCCTCCCGTCACCGAAGGCCGGACGGCGTACCGGACACCGTCCGACGCGCCGCCGCTCCCGGGCATCGCGCCGGATGCCGGGCAGGACGCCGTCGCGGTCCCGGACACGGCGGCCCTGGGCACCACGACGATCACCATGTCGATGATTTCCCGCGCCCGTGCCCCGCTCAAGTCACGTGATCTCGTGTGGTGTCGGGACCGGACGCGGGCATGGACCCCGCGTCCGCGACGTGATCGGCCGGTCAGGCCACCCGTAGTGCTTCGACGGGTTCCGGCGCTGGTTCTGCCGGTGGTGAGGGGAGACCGCAGGTGGTGCAGGCGCCGGTCCAGCACCTCAGCAGGCCTGCTGGACACCTACGACCGGGCCGGTGAGAACACCCTCACGGAAACCGATGTGATCCCGGTGATCCGTTGCTGAGTCCGCAGTCAGGCCTCAGCGTTCCGGGCACTTCGGCCCGGAACGTCCGTCACGTCAACAGAGCGTCCGGGGGCTCGGCTTGAGTACGGTCTCTCGTTTCCGCCTGCCGCTGGTGCGGCAGGGTTGCGCCACCTGCCCGCCCCGCCTCCGCCTTGCGGCGGGGGCGGGTGGTGCGGGTCTTCCGGTCGGCTCCGCGAGGCGTCGATCCCGCTCGCGCAGGTCTGGGGCGGTGGCCTGGTCGCCTCCGTCGACGGCATGCGCTTCGTCGTACCGGTGTCCCCGGTGTACGCCAGGCTGAACCCGAAGTACTTCGGCACCTCCACCGGCGGCGGACGCCGCTCAGGGGCGACGTGGCTGAACCTGATCAACGACCAGGCCGCCGGGCTCGGCGGGAAGGTCGTGGCCGGCACCCCGCGCGACTCCCTGTACGTGCTGGATGTCCTCTACGACCGCGACGGCGGGCGGCGCCCGGAGATGGTCGTCACCGACACCGCCTCGCACTCCGACATCGTCTTCGGCCTGCTCACCCTGGCCGGGTTCTCCTACGCGCCGCAGCCGGCGGACCTGCGCGACCAGAAGCTGTGGCGGATCGACCGGACCGCCGACTGCGGCGCCTTCAACGACGCCGCCTGCGGCCGGGTCGACCCGGAGCGCATCGAGCGGAACTGGGAGGACGTGCTGCGGATCACCGGCTCGATCCACACCGGCGCGGTGCGGGCTTACGACGTGATCCGCATGCTCTCCCGGGACGGCCGCCCGACCGTGCTCGGCGACGCCATCGCTCACTACGGCCGGATCGCCAAGACCCTGCACATCCTGCGCCTGGCCGACGAACCGTCCTACCGCCGGCAGATCAAGGCCCAGGCCAACCTCCAGGAGGGCCGCCACGCGCTCGCCCGGAAGATCTTCCACGGCCGCGTCGGCCAGCTCCACCAGCACTACCAGGAGGGCATGGAGGACCAGATCGGCGCGCTCGGCCTGGTCCTCAACGCCTTGGTGCTGTGCAACACCCGCTACATGGACGCAGCCCTGGACCGGCTGCGCGCCGACGGCTTCGACGTGCGTGAGCAGGACATCGACCGGCTGTCCCCGTTCGTACGGCACCACGTCGACATGCTCGGCCGGTACTCGTTTCTGCTGCCCGAGATGCCCGGCGGCCTGCGGCCGCTGCGCGACCCCGAGCAGGCCGACCGGGGCTGAGCGCACGGCACACCCGCTCCTCCGCACAGCGACGGCGCCCACCGGCCGGAGGCTCGCGGGCGCGGGTCAGCCGTCGAGGCGGCGCTTGCTGAGCCAGGCGACCATCTCGGGGTCGTGGTGGTCGAAGAACAGGGTCTTGCCGGTGTCGAGGGCGGCGATCTGCGTCATTTGGTCGTCGGTGAGCCGGAAGTCGAAGACGTCGATGTTCTGCGCCATCCGGTCCGGGTTGACGGACTTGGGGATGGTGACGATGTCGCTCTGGATCAGCCAGCGCAGTACGACCTGGGCAACCGACTTGCCGTGCGTCTCGCCGATGCCGGCGAGGACGGGGTTGGTGAACAGGTCGTTCTTGCCTTCGGCGAAGCCGCCCCACGCCTGGTGCTGCACACGGTGCTCGCGCATCAGGGCGTGGTCGGCGGTCCGCTGGAAGAAGGGGTGGGTCTCGATCTGGTTGACGGCCGGGGCGATCTCGTTGTTGAGGATCAGGTCCAGCAGCCGGTCGGGGTAGAAGTTGGCGACGCCGATCGCCCGGGTCAGGCCCTCGCGCTGGGCGGCCTCCATGGCGCGCCACTGGCCGTAGACGTCGCCGTAGGGCTGGTGCATCAGGTACAGGTCGACGTGGTCGAGGCCGAGCTTGGCCAGGGAGGTCTCCAGGGCGCGGCGGGTGTTGTCCTGGGCGGGGGCGTCTTGGACCCACAGCTTGGTGGTGACGAACAGTTCCTCGCGTGGGATGCCGCTGTTCTTGATGGCGTGGCCGACGGCTTCCTCGTTGCCGTAGGCGGCGGCGGTGTCCAGCAGCCGGTAGCCGGCCTCCAGGGCCTGGGTGACGGCCTGCTCGGTCTTGTCCGCGTCGATCTGGAAGACGCCGAAGCCGAGGATCGGCATCTGGACGGCGTTGTTCAAGGTGACGTGCTGCTGCACGGGATTCTCCTGGAAGGGACGGGTGGTCGGCCGATGGGCCGGCTCAGCGGGTGGGTTCGGTGACCTGGGCCAGGACGCCGGTGGCGCTCATCGCGGTGGGCCAGCCGGCGTAGAAGGCGAGGTGGGTGATCGCTTCGGCGAGTTCGCCGGGGGTGAGGCCGTTGTCGAGGGCGCGGTTCAGGTGGCCGGTGAGCTGGGCATCGCGGCCCAGCGCCACCAGGGCGGCCACGGTGACCAGGCTGCGCTCGCGCGGGGACAGCTCCGGGCGCTGCCAGAGGTCGGCGAACAGGACGTCGTCGGTGAGGTCGGCGAGTTTCGGGGCGGTGCGGCGGACGAGGTCCGGTGCGATGCGCGGGTTGGTGCCGGTCATCCGCGTTCCATCATGCGCATCAGGGCCTCGTTCATGCGCATCAGGGCCTCGTTGTGGGTGTCGCCGGCGGCCGGGGGCAGGCTGCTGAGCGTGGTGAGCTCGTCGTCGGTGCCGCAGCGCGGTGTTCTCTTTCCGTGCGGACGCGAGCGCGGACGGCGCTCGCCGCGGGAGGGCAGGTCAGAGCGCCTGGCCGGCGGGGCGGAGCAGGATCTCGTTGATGGCCAGGTGCCGGGGGCGCTGGAGGGCGAAGGTGACGACCTCGGCGATGTCCTCGGCGGTGACCTCGGCGACGTCGTACAGCTCCTTGGCGCCCTGGCGGGTGGCTTCGTGGGTGATGTGAGTGGGCAGCTCGGTGGCAACGACGCCCGGCTCGATCACGGTGACTCGCACGTCGGGCAGGAGCTCCTTGCGCAGGGACTCCGACCAGCCATTGATGCCGAACTTGGTGGCCGCGTACACGCCGCTGCCAACGTTGGCGACCCGGCCCGCGACGGAGGAGACGTTCACGATGTCGCCACCGCCGTCCTTGAGCTGGCTGAGGAACACCTCGGTGGCCGTGATCGCCCCGAGCAGGTTGACCTCGATCATCTTGCGGTAGTCCTCGCGCTGCTCGGCCGAGAACGGACCCAGCAGCATGACCCCGGCGTTGTTCACCAGCACGTCCGTGCCTCCGAACTCCCGCTTCACCTGTTCGGCCGCCGCGACCAGGGCGCCGCGGTCGGTGACGTCGGCGGAGACGGCGATCGCACCGTCGCCGAGCTCGTCGGCGAGGGCCTTGATGCGGTCCGTGCGGCGGGCGAGAAGCGCGACCCGGTAGCCGGCGGCGTGCAGGGACCGGGCGGTCGCGGCACCGATCCCGGAGGAAGCACCGGTGATGACGGCGACGCGCCCCTGCTGCTGGTCCTGGCTCATCGTATTGCCTGTCCTTCATTGTCACGTTGCGTGGCCGACCGCCCGGCGGAGGTCGAAGCCCGGCGGTCCGAAAGGTCCGGATCACCCGGACGTAGCCATTCCAGCACCGCTCCGCGGACGGCGCGAGGAACCGCTTATACGTGTACTGGCAGTCACTCCTACACGTCCCCGCACGGCCGTACCGTGGAGGCCATGGACAACCAGGCTGAGGTACGGGACTTCCTGCGCACCCGACGCGACCGCATCACCCCCGAGCAGGCAGGCATCGTCACCGGAGGCCGCCGCCGCCTGCCCGGCCTGCGCCGCGAGGAAGTCGCCATGATCGCCGGAATGAGCAGCGACTACTACGCCAAGATGGAGCGCGGCAACCTCGCCGGTGTCTCCCCCGAAGTACTCGACGCCCTCGCCCGCGCCCTGCGCCTGGACGACGCGGAGACCGAGCACCTGCACGACCTCGCCCGCGCCGCGAACCCCTCACCAAGCCGCCGCCGGGCCCGTCCCGCCCAGTCGACGATCCGCCCCTCCCTCCAGCGGTTCCTCGACGCGATCACCGGCGCACCCGCATGGATCGTCAACCAGCGGGGCGACATCCTCGCCACCAACCCACTCGCCCGGGCCCTGCTCGCCCCGATGCTCGACGACCCGGACACCCGGAACAACACCGCACGGTTCATCTTCCTCAGCCCCGCCGCGCGCACCTTCTACCCGCAGTGGGAGCACGCAGCAGACGCCTCCGTCGCCAACCTGCGCACCGCCGCAGGACGCAACCCGCGCGACAAGGCCCTTTCCGACCTCATCGGGGAACTCGCAACACGCGGCGACGCCTTCAGCCGCCGCTGGTCGGCCCACGACGTCCGCCTGCACCGCACCGGCACCAAGCACATCCACCACCCCGCCGTCGGCGACCTCGAATTCGTCTACGAAGGCGTCGAACTGCCCGACCATCCCGGCTGGATGATGTTCGCCTACACCAGCGCCGCCGGCTCACCGACCGAAGACCGGGTCAAACTCCTCGGCAGTCTCGCCGCCACACAAGCCGACGCACAGGCCCCCGCACCCGTCTCCCAGCCCGGCGAGACATGAGCCACTGCGACGGCAGGCCGGTGAAGCCGTGAAGTAGCGGCGGACGTTCTCAACCTTCTTGTGTCGCGACTTGGCCATCAGCATCAGCTCGGATGCCCCCTGCTCGCCGAGGTGGGTACCGGTTCGCCGTGTACGCCGGCTCGTGCCCGCTCACGCCGGAGATGTGGCGAGCCGCGTTCCCGCTGCCTCACGGTGGCGGTGCTCCAGCTCCCTCGACGCCGTTGCCTGCGCTCGACGCGGGCGTGCGTCAGGGCCGGGCTCTGGGGCGGGCGATGAGTAGCGACACGTCGTCGTGGTCGTCCGGATCGCGCAGTGTTTCCAGGAGCCGGTCGCAGGTCTCTTCCAGAGAAGGGTCGTGGCTGTCGAGTACGCGCAGGAGGAGGTCGAGGCGTTCATCGATGGCGTCGCGGCGTGTTTCGACCAAGCCATCGGTGTAGAGGGCCAGTTGATCGCAGGGGCGCAAGGGCACGGTGGTCGTTTCGAAGGGGACGCCGCCGACTCCGAGGGGTGCACCGGACGGCAGGTCGAGCAGTTCGGGGGGCCCGCCGGCAGGTGTCAGTGCGGGGGGCAGATGTCCGGCTGCGGCGATTCGGCACCGGTCGCTGTGCGGGTCGTATTCGGCGTAGATGCAGGTGGCGATGTAGGGGTCCAGGCCGGCGGTGATCTTGTCAAGGCGTTGCAGGACTTGGGCGGGTGGGAGGTCGAGGTCGGCCAGGGTCGCGGTGGCGGTGCGCAGGCGGCCCATCGTGGCGGCCGCATCGATGCCGCTGCCCATCACGTCGCCCACCACGAGCGCGGTCTTGTCCTGCGCGAGGGGGATGACGTCGAACCAGTCACCACCGACCTCGTTGGAGGTTCCGGCGGGTTGGTAGCGGGTGGCGATCTCCAGATTCTCGGGTGGTGTCGGCCGGGGCAGCAGGCTGCGCTGGAGTGTCACCGCAGTGTTGCGGACGCTTTGGTGCAGGCGCGCGTTGTCGAGGGACACCGCAGTTCGGCCGGCGAGCTCCACGGCCAGGGTGACGTCGTCCGCGTTGAAGGGCAGTTGATTGCGACCGCGCATCAGCCCCAGGACGCCGAGTGACCGGCCCTGCGCGGCCAGCGGTATCGCGAGATACGAGTGGATGCCGACACTGGCCAGGACAGCGGCTGCTGCGGCGTCACGGGCGATGCGCGCCAGATCCCAGTCGTCCACGCGGGGCACCATGATCGGCTGACCGGTCCGTACGCATCGAGTGGGCAGTCGGTCGGCGTCGTAGCTGACCGGTTGGCCTGCCGTGCCGGCGGCGTTGCTCGCCTCGGCAATATAGGCGGCCTTCACGGCCAGGGTGCGAAAGAGCGCCGGGCCGCTGTCGGGTGTCGCTGGGCGGCGATCGTCCAGGGCGGAGTCGAGTACGTCTACGACCGCGACGTCGGCGAGCTCGGGCACTGCGACGTCAGCCAGCTCGCGGGCGGTCTGTCGCATGTCCAGCGTGGTGCCGATACGGGCGGATCCCTCGGCGACCTGGGCCAGGCGATGTCGGGCCTGGGCCGCCGCTGTGATCGCGCCGTGCCGATCAGTGACGTCTATCACCGATGTGGCGACACCGAGAACCTGACCGCCCGGATCCTCCAACCGGTAGACGGAGACGGACCAGGCATGATCGTTGTCCGGGTCGGCCGGGGTGCGGCCGATGGTGTACTTGTCCACCAGGGGACGTCCGGTCTCGAGCACTTCTCTGACTGCCGCCTCGGATGCGTCGACACTGTCGGAGGACAGGACCTCGCGGAAGCCCCGGCCGAGGTGCTCCTCGGCGGACAGGCCATGCATCCGTTCCATCGCCGGATTGACAGCCACATAACGCAGATCGGTGTCCAGAACCTCCAGCGCGATCGGCGACTGGGCGATCAGCTGCGTGGACAACGCCAGGTCCTGCTCCACCTTACGCAGCGTCGACGCATCGGTGGCGATGCCCAGAGCGTAGAAGTCGCCCTGCCGGTCCGGCAGGCGACTGCAGCGGAATTCCACCAGCCGCGTACTGCCGTCCTTGGTCCGGAGGGGAAGGAGGCCGGCCCAGCTCCGGCCGGTCTCCATCATCTGCTCGCACTTGCCGGCCACCAGGTCCCTGCACGAGTCATGGAGCAACAGCTGAGCCGCGTGCCGGCCCAGCACTTCCTGCGCGGAATAGCCGAGAAGCTCCTCGGCCCGCGAGTCCCACAACACGAACCGCCCGGCCGTATCCAGCGCCACCACCGCCGCACCGAGTGTATCCAGCATCCCGAGCGGCAGCTCCAGCCGGAGGTCGGGCGAGCCGCTGTCGGCACCGAAGGATCCCGTGCCACTCATCGGGTTGCCTCCGTGGAAACCCCGGCCTTCGCGCCGGGGTCGGGGTACCTTCCGCTGGCGCTGGAGAAACGTACTCCTGCGGAACAGGGCACGAAGAGCCGGATCGCCGTCAGGGCGGTTCGGTGTTCGCCGACGACCGGCCGACACCCTGGGCCCGTACGGACGCCGAGAACTTCTTCGCCGAGCGCGCGCAATACCCGCGCTGCAAGTCCCGCAAGAAGTCCCGTGCTTCGGCCGAGTGGACCCGCCGCGCCTTCACGTGGCGTGGCCGACGTCTGACCCTGGCGAAGAGTACGGGGCCCCTGGACATCCGCTGGTCTCGTCACCTCCCGCAGCGTGCGCAGCCGTCGGCCGTGACCGTCTCCCACGACAGCGCGGGCCGCTGGTTCGTGTCTCTCCTGTGGGAGACGGACCTGTCCTTCATGCTGGAGTACCCATGCGCCTGGAACGGGCGCAACCTCGTCGTGGCCGACCGTTGATTCCCCGGTTCGAAACTGTGCGGGAACTGCGGCACGGTCCGCGGGGGACGGCTGCTGGACGTCTGCACCTGGAAGCGCGGCCCCGGCGGGACGCGCGATGGCGACGGGAACGCGACGTGCACCATCCTGCCCGCCGGGTCGGCGGCGTCTGCCTGTGGAGACGGTGTGGGACCTCAACGGGAATCCTCCCGGACGTGGCAGCCGTCGGTGGAGCAGGAACCCCAGCGGGCGATCGCTGGAATCCCCCGCCTTCGGCAGGGGAGGAGGTCACCCCGGGTGCTCCTTCCACCTGCCAGGGCGGCGCGCTCCGAGCGCAGGCCCTGGAGCGACAGCGCTGGGATGTCTTTAGTGCCTTTCTGTTGCTTCCATAGTCTCCTGGGACGACCGAGGACGCACAGCGCCGGGTGAGAACGTGTGGTCGCCGGGTGTGCGTGGTTGAGGTACGGGCAGTAACGCCAGGATCGATCACGGCCGGCCACCGCAGCAGCCTCCGCGGGCGGAGAGAAGCGGACCAGCGCCCTTCGGGCAACTGTTGCACCGGACGCCGGTGAAGAGGATTCCGTACAGTACCTTGCGGTCGTCCGGAGCTCTCGGTTCGATCCTGCGTCCGCAGACTCGCCACGGCCGGCCACGGGACAGGAGGACCGCTCCTGACCCGCGGAGGACCGAGTCGCCCGGGCGCAGCCCAGGACCGCCCCGCGTGCCGGCCGGAGCACGCTCAGCCGCGGTGGGTCTCCAGCAGCCGCAGCCAGACCTCGCCGAGCGTGGGGAAGGCGGGGACCGCGTGCCAGAGCCGGTCCAGGGGCACCTCGCCGGCGACCGCGATGGTGGCCGAATGCACCAGTTCTCCGACGCCGGGGCCGGCGAAGGTGACGCCCACCACGGTGTTGCGGTCGGTGTCGATGAGCATGCGGGCCCGGCCGCGGTAGTCCTCGCCGTACTGGTGGGCGCCGGCGACCTGGGCGAGGTCGTAGTCGACGACCTCGATGCGGCGCCCACTCTGCTCGGCCTCACGGCTGGTCAGGCCGACGGAGGCGACCTCGGGGGTGGTGAAGACGACCTGGGGGACAGCCGCGTGGTCGGCGGTGGCGACATGCGCGCCCCAGGGGGCGTCGTCGATGGGCTCCTTCTTGGCGCGGGCGCCGATGACGGCGCCGGCGATCCGGGCCTGGTACTTGCCCTGATGCGTCATCAGGGCGCGGCGGTTGACGTCGCCGACGGCGTAGAGCCAGCCGCCGTCGACGCCGGTGACACGGAAGGTGTCGTCGACGCTCAGCCAGTCGCCGGGGGTGAGACCGACGGTCTGTAGGCCGACGTCGTGAGTCTGCGGGGCGCGGCCGGTCGCCAGCAGGATCTCGTCCGCGGCCAGCTCCCCGCCGTCGGCCAGCGTGATCCGTACCTCGCCGTCCTCACGGGCCAGGGAGGCGACGGAGGTGTCGAAGCGGATGTCGACGCCTGCTTCGCGCAGTCCGTCGGTGACCAGTTCGCCGGCGAACGGCTCCATCCGCTCGAGGAGCCCGTTGTCGAGGACGAGCATGGTGACCTGGGAGCCGAGGGCCTGCCAGGCGGTGGCCATCTCGACGGCGACGACACCGCCTCCGACGACGGCGAGGCGGCCGGGCACCTTGTCGGCGCTGGTGGCCTCGCGGCTGGTCCAGGGACGGACGGTATCGAGTCCGGGGATGGGGGGCAGGGCGGCGCGGGTGCCGGTGGAGACGGCGACGGCGTGCCGGGCGGTCAGGGCGACGGTGTCGCCCTCCGGGGTCTGCACGGCCACCTGCTTGGGGCCGGTGAGGCGGCCGTGGCCGCGTATGAGGTCGACGGAGACCGAGTTCAGCCAGTCGACCTGGTCCTCGTCCTTCCAGTACGAGGACATCTTGTCGCGGTGGGCGAGGACTGCCTCGACGTCCAGCGGGCCGGCCACCGCCGGGTCGAGTCCGGGTATGCGGCTGGCGTCGGCACGTGCCACCACCGGCCGCAGCAGCGCCTTGCTGGGGTCGCAGGCCCAGAACGAGCACTCGCCGCCCAGTAGTTCGCGCTCCACAATTACGGTGCTGAGCCCTGCGGCGCGGGCGCGTTCGGCCACGTTCTCGCCGACCGGCCCTCCGCCGATGACGATCACGTCGTAGGTGCGGGTCGTCTCGTTCATCACTGCTGCGTTCCTCACTGTTTCGTTCCTCATTGCTTGTCCGGACTGCCGGGAGCGGAGAGCACCCTTGCGCTCGCCCGGCGGTCCGGTGCCGGCCCTCGGCCCGGACCGCCGGGCGGCCGCTGGGCCGGACCGGCTGCCATCCGGGCCGGACAGGGCCCGTTGCAGCCGGTTGACGGTGGTCTGTGGGTTTGTCAGCGGCCGGGGAGGCGCTGCGAGATCTCCTGGAGCACCCAGCCGTTGCCGTCCGGGTCGTTGAAGGTGGCGAAGGAGCCGTAGGAGGCACGCTCGGGGTGCAGGCCGGCGAGCCGCTCCTGGCTGGGGCCGCGGTGGGTGACGTCCCCGCCCTCGTGGCCGTGGAAGAGGCCGCCCGCGTCGTGGAAGATCTCGCTGACCTCGATGCCGCGGTCGGTGAGTTCCGCGCGGGCCTCCTCGATGTCCGGGACGATGAGGTACAGGCCCTGGAACGAGCCAGGTGCGGTGGACGTCATCCCCTCGCCGAAGATGATCGAGCACTCGGAGCCGGGCGGCGTGAAGTGCACGATCCGGAAGTCCTGGCCCGCCGTGTAGTCGACGTCCAGGCGGAAGCCGGCCTTCTCGTAGAAGGCCTTGGCCCGGTCGATGTCGGAGATGGGCAGCACGATCATTTCGAGCTTCAGATTCATGGGGATGTCCTTGCTTCTTGACGTCGGTGGATTACGCCGAATGCGTCACCGGACCGTCGAACGGGGATTCACCTTGGTCTGCGAGGCCTGAGTGTTCTGTGGGCCTTGCGCTGACCTGCAATCCAGAGAACCAGTCCGAAAGCCGTCTGGGGGCGGTCAAGCAGGCCTGCTTCGGCCGTGGCCCGCTGGTCCAGGTACTGGCAGACCCCCCTTCCCTGTAGCTGGGCAACCGCCCAGTCGGCTCCATCGCCGGCCCCGCTGTCAAAGTGATTTGGAATCTCTTTTCATTCGCCGAGACCATATTCGGAAAGCGGCTGACAGTGAGTGGCTCACGAGGTCACGCTATTTCGGAGTGCGTTTGCCGGGATGGCGGATCGAGGGCTAGCCTCCATATATGGGCACGATGCCATCAGGGTCAGGAGGCAACAAAGAGCTGAGCGATTTTCTGCGCTCCAGGCGCGCCCGGGTGACTCCTGAGCAGGTCGGGGTCACGCCGGGGGCGAGTCGACGTGTTCCGGGACTGCGGCGTGAAGAGGTTGCGCTCTTGGCCGGACTGAGCGTGGACTACTACATCCGTCTGGAACGCGGCCGCGTGGCCAACGCCTCGGAAGCGGTGCTGGAAGCTGTGGCCCGCGCTCTGCGACTGGATGATGCCGAACGGGCGCATCTGTTCAACCTGGCCAGACCGCAGTCCGTGGTCAGAGCGAGCCGTCCCGCCGTTCCGTGGAGGGTGCGCCCGGGTGCGTACGCGCTGCTTGAGGTTCTCCGGGATGCCCCCGCCATGATTCTGGACGGCCGCATGGATGTCCTCGCCCTTAATCGAATGGCTTGCGCGATATACGCCGATTTCGATGCCGTACCGGCCCGCGAGCGCAATTTGGCGCGATTTATATTTCTCGACCCTGCGGCGCGTGAACTGTTTATCGACTGGGATATGGCCGCCCACATGGTCGTCACGGGTTTGCACCTGTATGCGGGCCGGAATCCGGAAGATCTGCAACTGACCGAACTGGTTGATCAGCTGTCGGCCGTGGACAAAGACTTTCGCCGGTGGTGGGCCGCACACGATGTGGAGGAGTTCTCCCACGGCACCCGGCACTACCGGCACCCTCTGCTCGGCGAGGTCACCTTGGACTATGAGGTCCTGGTCTTTCCCGGTGATCCGGACCAGTGGCTGTTCGTGAATACAGCTCGGCCCGGCTCCGCGTCTGTCGAAGCCTTGCGGACACTCGCCTGTCGGATCGGCGCCCTGGACACCTAAGAGGCGCATGCAGGTTCCGTGAGCAGTCCCGAGCGAGTGTCTGACTGTCAGCTTCAGGTCCGTCGGGAGAAGGGTCCACTGCCCCTGGGCGATCCGGACGCGCCCGAGCCGGACGAGGATGACGACGCAGAGCAGCCCCGGCCGTCAGGAGCCGGCCAGGGCGTGGTCGACCGGCGCGCCTTCGCCGACCGCTTCTCGGCGTCGCGGTCCGCTTCCGGGGCGCGCGGTTCGATGCCGGTGACCTCGACCGCCTCGGTGAACTCGGTGGCGATCCGTTCGTGCCGGGCGTGCGACCGAGTTGGCCGGTCCGCGTGCGCGACGAATTCAGCCGCAGGCCCGGGGTGGCGTTCCTCCGGGCTGGGCGCTCGCTGGATTCGTCAGGATCGCGCTGGAGACAACGTCGAAGAGGTGATCGGCGCGCGGCGCGAGCGAGGGCTGATCGCCGAGCCAAGCGAGCGCCGCCACCAGCGCGAACAGGTCGGCGCCATCGATGTCGGTCCGCGCTATGCCCGCGGCCTGGGCGCGGGCGAGGAGTCGCGCACCGGCCGCGCGCAGGGTGACGCACGAAGCGTGGAGTGCGGACTCGGTGTCCTCGATCGCGGCTGCCATCAGTACGACCGCGCCCCGGTACTCCGTTGTCCATGCGACGCAGTCGCGCAGCCACGAAACGAGAGCATCGCCGGGCGAGCCGGACGTTTCGAGGGCGTCGGCCGTGGCGGTCATCTCGTCGAAGCTCGTGCGGAGCAGGGCGTCGAGCAGCGCCTCGCGCGTCGGGAAGTGACGCAGCAGTGTGGCGAGTCCCACATCGGCCCTGCGCGCGATGTCGCGCAGTGACACGTCGACGCCTTGCTCGGTGATGGCGGTGCCCGCCACTGCGAGCAGGTGGTCGCGGTTCTTCCTGGCGTCGGCGCGCATCTGTCCCTCTTGACTATCCGGATCAGTGGTCCATATATTCGGATCAGTGGTCCGGTTATGTGGATCGCTGATCCGAATAAGCCTATCCCGCGCTGCGGGCAGGAGGAAACGATGCCGACACACACGATGAGGGCAATCCGGCTCCATGAACACGGCGGCCCTGAGGTGCTGCGCTACGAAGAGGTGCCGATTCCCGAGCCGAGGCCGGGCGAGGTGCTCGTCCGCGTGCACGCGGTCGGCGTCAACCCCCCGGACTGGTACCTGCGTGACGGGATGTCCAACCTGCCTCCGGAAGTCCGGCCGAAGTTCAGCCTGCCCGTGATTCCGGGAACGGACCTGTCGGGCGTCGTCGAGGCCGTCGCCGCGGATGTGGACGACCTCCGCGTCGGCGATGAGGTCTTCGGCCTCCTCCGCTTCCCCGGCTTCGACGGCAGCACCTACGCCGAGTACGTGGCCGCGCCCGCGTCGGACCTCGCACGCAAGCCGGCCGGCATCGATCACGTGCATGCCGCCGGGGCGCCCATGGCCGGTCTCACCGCATGGCAGTACCTGATCGACCTCGGACACGATCACCCGTCGCCCTTCCAGGCGGCACAGCATCACCCGGTGCCGCTCGACGCCGACAAGACGGTGCTCATCAACGGCGCCGCGGGCGGCGTGGGACACTTCGCGCTACAGCTGGCGAAATGGAAGGGCGCACGTGTCATCGCGGTGGCGTCGGGCGCGCACGAATCGTTCCTGAGGGAACTCGGCGCCGACGAGTTCATCGACTACACCAAGAGCCGTCCCGAGGAACTCGTGCACGACCTCGACCTCGTGCTCGACGCCGTCGGCGGCCCCCACAGCAAGCGCTTCTTGCGCACGCTCAAGCGCGGTGGCTCCCAATTCCCCGTGTTCTTCGGTGAATTCGACGAAGAAGAGACCGCGAAACTGGGCGTCACCGTGACCGGCACCCAAGTCCGCTCGAACGGCGCACAGCTTGCCGAGCTGGCACGCCTCCTCGACGCGGGCACGGTCCGCGTCGCGATCGACAGCACTTTCGCCCTCGCGGACGCCCGGGCCGCGCACGAACGCGCCGCCCGAGGGCACATCCAGGGCAAGATCGTGCTCACGGTCGCTCACTGACCTTGTCGAATTGGCTTCGGTTGCCGGGGTTGAGGGTCAGGCCATTTTCAGTGAGGCAGCCGTCGATGAGTTCGGGGTGGCGCTGAATGTGGGCGAGGCCTCGGCGGAGGGTGCGGGTGAGGTGGTCGGGATCGGTGAATGCGATGTTGGCCATCGATCCTCGCCGCAGCAGGGACCGGACGCCTTCCACGGGATTCAGGTGCGGGCTGTCGGAGGGCAGCTGGACGACGGTGAGCCAGTCGTGGTCGGCTGCGTACTTCCGCATTCCGGCTGCACGATGGGTGTTCAAGTTGTCCCGGGCGACCACGATGGGGGCGCCGAGTTGCAGGTGACCTCGGACCAGTAGGTCGCGGTAGTCCAGCCAGGCGAAACTCTTGCGCGCTCCTTTGAGGTGGTGGAAGCGGGGCCGGTAGATCAGCCGGGACCTTTCGCCGGGTCAGTAGCAGCACAGTGCGGCGACCGAGATCCGTCGCCGGGACCGTCTCCGCACCCGGACCACGGGAGTGTGTCCGCGCCGGCCCCTGGTGCGGGCGTGTGGCGGCGTCATCGCGAACCCGGCCTCGTCCTCGAAGACGATGGAGGCCCCGAGCGCCGCCGCGATTCTTCCACCTGCGGCCACACGTCCTTCTTCCGGAGCTCGACCGCATGCTCGTCGCGCTGCCCGCATAGCCCTGTTCGCGGATCTCGGCCGGCAGATGGGTGACCGGGACGGCCGGGCCCTTCCCGCGGCGCGCTCGCGCCGCACCCGCTCGCCGACGTGGCGCCGCGAGGACGATGCCAGGGTCATGGGGTGGCGGGAGGCCCGGACTGCACGAGCCCCGACTGGTAGGCAGCGACGACGAGTTGGGCTCGGTCGCGGGCGTGGAGTTTGGTCATGGCGCGTTGGATGTGGGTACGGATGGTCAGCGGGCTGAGGCAGAGGGCGTCGGCGATGTCCGTGTTGGACATGCCGCGGGCCGCCAGGATCATCACTTCTCGTTCGCGTGCGGTGAGGGAGCTGAGCTGCTCCGGCAGTGCCGTGTCGACGGCCGGCTCGGGTGTGACCAGGAAGCGGGTCACGAGCATCTTGGTGGCGGTCGGTGACAGGAGTGCGTCGCCGTCCGCGACGGTACGGATCGCGTCGAGCAGGGCGTCGGCGGTGACGTCCTTGCCGAGGAACCCGCTCGCTCCGGCGCGCAGCGCGCGGGCGACGTACTCGTCGGTCTCGAATGTGGTGAGGATGAGGATGCGGACGTCCGAGAGCCCGGGGTCGGCACAAATGGCGGTCGTGGCGGCCAGACCGTCGGTGCCGGGCATGCGGATGTCCATGATCACGACGTCCGGCCGGAGCGTCCCGGCAAGAGCGACAGCTTCCGCGCCGTCGGACGCCTCACCGACGACCTCCAGATCGTCGGCGGAGTTGATCAGGATGCGGAAGGTGTCCCTGAGAAGGGCCTGATCGTCGGCGAGGAGCACGCGGATGGTCATGGGGTTCCCGGATCAGAAGTGGAGGGGCAGTTCGGCGATGACGGTGTAGCCACCGTCGAGGCGGGGGCCCGCGGTGAACCGGCCTCCGGTGGAGAGGGCGCGTTCGCGCATGCTGATGAGTCCGAACCCGGAATTCGCGGCCGCGGAGGCTGTCGCGACCCGGTGTCCCAGCTTGTTGCTGATTTCGATCTTCAGTATGTCGTCCGTGTAGGTCAGCGTCACCTGTGCCGTAGGGGTGCCGGCGTGCTTGGAAACGTTGGTGAGCGCCTCCTGGATGATCCGGAAGGCTGTCAGGTCCACGGCGGGGGAGAGCGGCCCGGGCTCTCCCTCGGTTGTGACGGTGACATCGAGTCCGGTGGTCGCGAGGGCCGCCACCATGGTGGGGAGCTGCTCGAGTTTCGGGGCCGGCTGGAGTGGCGAGTCGGAGTCCTCGGGGCGGCGCAGCAGTCCTACCGTCGCCTTGAGTTCGCGCAGGGCCGTGGCGGTCGTGCCGCTCAGGCCGGTGAGCAGTCGCTCCGCCTGTTGGGGGTCGTTGCGGATGAGGTGCGCGGCGGTGATCGCCTGGGCGTTGGCGAGGGTGAGGTGGTGGGCCACGACATCGTGGAGTTCGCGGGCGATGCGTACACGTTCCTCCGCCACCCGGCGCAGCGCTTCCTCCTCGCGGGTGCGTTCCGCGTGCTCGGCACGGGCCCGCAGCGAGTCGGTGAACGCACGGCGCAGTCGTAGAGCCGAGCCCCAGGCGACCGGGAGGAGCAGTGCCAGGGCCGGGTTCAGCGTCACGATGATGAAGCCGCCGCCGTAGCGGGGGGCCTGCAGGACCCCGATGGGGACCATGACCACGACCAGGCCGAGGCCGAAGAGGTGGGCGGTCCGGCGCTCGTCGAGGAGCGCGAGCCAGAACAACGCCACCATGACGGGGGCGAGCAGCAGCATCGTGGGAAGGTAGCCGACGCTCACCGCGGCGAGGGCGCAGACGCCTGTGACGACGACGACCGGACGAGGATGGGTGCGCCGCCACAGCAGGGCGGCGGTCGCGATGACGCCCAGGACCAGCCCCGGCCACCAGGCGACGGGTTCCCGCGCGTCCCACGTGCCGAAGAAGCTCGCGGAGACCACGCAGGCGAGCACGAAGGTCAGCAGCGCCGTGTCCACGACGTGCGGGTGGTTGAGAGCAAAGCGGCGGGCGGCGCTGGGCATCGCGGTCTCCGGTTGCGGTGGCGGTCGGATCCATGGTGGAGCATCCACGGGTGAAGGCCGGTGAAGGTCTATGAGGGCCGCTCGACGTCGTCGGGCGGCCCTCACCTGGGTGTGCTCAGATTCCGGCGGTTTCCCGTGGCTTCTCGTAGGGCTGAGCCGCGGGCGTGTCGCCGTGGGCGAGTGCCTCGCCTTCGATGTCGACGCGGGGGAGCATGCGGTCGAGCCATCGGGGCAGCCACCAGGCCCGGTGGCCGAGGAGGGCGAGGACGGCGGGTACGAAGGCCATGCGGATGACGAAGGCGTCGAAGAGGACGGCGATGGCGAGACCGAAGCCGATCATCTTGATCATCGATTCCCCGGCGGTGATGAAGCCGGAGAACACGCTCATCATGATCAGCGCCGCCGCGACGACGACGCGCGCGCTGTGGCCGAACCCGGTGACCATGGCGCGGCCCGGGGTCTGGCCGTGGACGTAGGCCTCCCGCATGCGGGACACGAGGAACACCTGGTAGTCCATGGCCAGGCCGAAGACGATGCCGACGAGGAAGATCGGCATCATGCTCATGATCGGGCCGGTCTGCTCGACGCCGAGGAGGTCGGCGGCCCAGCCCCACTGGAACACCGCGACGACCGCGCCCAGCGAGGCCAGGACGGACAGGAGGAACCCGACGGCCGCCTTGACGGGCACCAGGATGGAGCGGAAGACGACGAGCAGGAGCAGGAAGGCCAGCCCGACCACGACGGCCAGGTAGGGGATCAGCGCGCTCTGCATCTTCTGCGCGACATCGATGTTGGATGCCGTCGTCCCGGTGACCTGGAACGTCGCGTCCGTCGCCGTTTCCAGCCCCGGGCGCTCGCCTCGGATGGTGTGGACGAGATTCTTCGTCTCCTCGCTGGTGGGCGAGGTGGACGGCGTGGCGGAGATGATCGCGGTGTCCCCGGCCTGGTTGAAGCGCGGCTCGGACACGGACACGACGCCGTCCGTCGAGGCGATCTTCTTCGCGATGGTGTCCACCGCGCCCGCCGCGTCGGGGACGCCCTGAGCGTCGACCACGATGGTCAGCGGACCGTTGAAGCCGGGACCGAAACCGTCCGCGAGGGCGTCGTAGGCACGTCGTTCGGTGGTGGAGGTGGACTTGGCCTCGTCGCCGGACATACCCAGCTGAAGATCGGCCGCCGGCAGGGCGAGCACTCCGAGACCGATGACGGACAGCAGGAGGACCGGCAGCGGGCGGCACAGCACGAAGCGGGCCCACCTCGACTCCTTCGTGGCGCCTGCCGCGGCGGAGGCGGTCTCGAGGTGGTTCTCGCCGGTGTGGCTGCCCTTGCGGTTGCGGCGGCGCAGACGCCGGGGCAGGACCGCGTTCGGCCAGAAACCGAGCAGCGCCGGAACCAGTGTCAGCGCGATGACCACGGACAGCAGGACCGCTCCGGCGGCTGCGAGCCCCATCTTGGTCAGCATCGGGACGCCGACGACCGAGAGTCCCGCGAGTGCGACGACGACGGTGAGCCCGGCGAAGACGACGGCGGAGCCGGCCGTACCGGTGGCCCGGCCAGCTGCTTCCTGCGGGGCATGTCCCTTGCCCCGCTCCTCCCTGTACCGGGAGACGATGAACATCGCGTAGTCGATCCCGACCGCGAGGCCCAGCATGGTGGCCAGGGTTCCCGTCGAGGACGACAGGCCGAAGGCGCTGCTCAGGGCCAGGATGGCGAACATGCTGGTGGCCACGCCGATGACGGCGGTCAGCAGGGGCAGCCCGGCTGCGGCCATGGATCCGAAAGTCACCAGCAGGACGAGCGCGGCCACCAGCACACCCGCCGCCTCGCCCACGCCGCCGGCCTCCGTCTGCGCGGCCAGGGCGTTGCCGCCGGTCTCGACGGTGAGACCGGCCTTCCTTGCCTCGCCCAGGGCCTTCTGGAGCTCGTTCTTGCTGCCGTCGGAGAGGTCCTTCACCTTGTAGGTGACGGTCGCGTAGGCGGTGCTGCCGTCCTTGCTGACCGAGTTCGCCCGGAACGGATTCACCGCGCTCGCGACCTCGCTGCCGTGGGCGGCATCGGCGACCGTCTTCTCGATGGCCTCGCGGTTGCCGGCGGCCGTGACCTTCTGTCCGTCCGGCGCGACGAAGACGATGCGCTCGCTGGCCCCGTCGGCCGCGGTTCCGGGGAAGCGCTGGTCGATCAGGTCGAAAGCCTTCTGGGATTCGATTCCCGGCATCGATGACGAGTCGTCGGGGCCGGCGGCGGCGGTGAGGCCCTTGAAGCCGACGACGGCAACGACAGCCACCCACAGCAACAGAACCCAGCGGCGCTTCCGGAAGGCCGTCCGGCCCAACCGGTAGAGAAAGGACGCCATGACAGAGGATCTCCACATCTGGTCTCGGGAATCTTCCACAAGACTCCAGGACCAGCGCCGTCGCGTCGTCGTGCAGGTGCTGACAGTCCGCCCTACTGCACGCGCACTACTCGGGTCCGCTGGACCGATGCCGGAGAAGGAGCGACGACTCCACAGGCGCAGCCTGCCGCACCGCTTCGTTGCTCTCCGTGCCCGGCCCGTAGCGGCGGGGCGGGCATCGGAGGCAATCGCCGGACTGCCCATGCTCACGGCAGGAGGGGGCAGCGAGCCGGCCGACGGACACGGCAGATGCATCCCATGACTGCGGAGCCCGGTCAGGGAACGCGCAGGGCCAGCACCACGACGTCGTCCTCGGGAACGGGGTCCGCCATGGTCCTGCCGATTCGGTGGAGCACTTCGGCCGGTGGACGGTCACCGTGGCGGGCGAGGAGTGCAACGAGTTGTCCGATGGCGGCGTCGATGTCTTGACCGCGGCGCTCGATGAGCCCGTCGGTGTACAGCAGCAGCGTCGAGCCCGAGGGCAGGGCGCACCGGTGCTCGGTGCGGAGGGACGGTTCGAGGGCTGGGTGGAGAAAGATGTCGTGCTCCTCCAGGACGATCACCTGGCCGTCGGGAGTGCGCAGCAGCGGCGGCGGATGGCCGGCGTTGGACCAGGTCAGAGTCCAGTCCGGGCCGCCGTCGGCGAGGTCGAGGCGGCCGTGGACCAGTGTGCCGCCGGCCTCGATGGGCAGCGCGGAGCAGGCCGCGTCGAGGGCGGTCAGCGAGGTGGCAGGGCTGTAGGGGACGTGGTCGACCGTGGCCTGCCTCAGCATGCTGCGTACCTGCCCCATGACGGTGGCGGCATGCATGTCGTGACCCGTGATGTCACCCACCGTGACCATGAGTGGTTCGGGCTCACCGGACGAGGCGGGCGGAAGGTAATAGGCGTCGTACCAGTCTCCGCCGATCATCTGGCCGTCGGCGGCCGCCTGGTAGAGGGCGCTGATCTCCACAGGACCGGTGCTGGGGAGATCGGTGAGCATGGCGGCCTGGAGTTGCCGGGCCAGGGAGATCCGCTCGTCCAGGTACAGGGCGCGTTCCACTGCCTGGGCGATGTAGCCGGACGCGGCGGTGAGCGTGGCGCGCTCGGTGACGCCCACCTCGTGCCGCTCGGCCCAGCAGATCGTGAGCACGCCCAGAAGTATGCGGCTGCCCCAGAGGGGCACGCACAGCACTGTGGTCAAGCCCATGCGGTCGAAGTATCTGACCGCTTCGGGGCCGTAGTCGGCCACGAGTGCCTCGCGGTCGGGTACGACAACCGTCCGTCGTTCTCTCAGGGCCCGGGTGCTGGGGAACGCCGCATTCAAGGGCTGGACGTCGAGCTCGTGTTCCACCGCGTGAACGAGGTCCGGGTCGGGAACCCGGCGCAGTTCGTCCTCGTCGACGACCAGCAGGCCGACATAGGAGGGCTTGCCGACGCCGCCGAACAGGTTCCGCAGCCGGCGTCGTACGTCATCCAGGCCGGAGGTCTGGGCCAGTTCCTCGGACGTCCTCAGCAGCAGTTCGGCGTGGCCGAGGCCGGCCTGGGCCTCCTGTTCCAGGCGCTGGGCGTCGCGCCGGGCCTGCTCGGCGGCGGCCCACGCGGTCTCCAGTACCTTCTGTTCGGATCGGCGTTGCGTCGACAGGATGCGCTGGCGCAGTTCGGCCGAGCAGGCCGCTGCAAGATCCTCGAGGTCGGCCAGCTCCTCGGCGGCCCAGGCGCGGGGTTTGTGGTCGATGGCACACAGAGAACCCAGGACGAGCCCGTCGCCGTCAGTCAGCGGCATTGCGGCGTATGCGATCACTCCGAGGGCCGTGATCGCCGGGTCGGTGCGCGTACGGTCGTCGGCGCGGGCATCGGTCACGATCAACGGCTGCTCGGGGACCGCCAACTCCTGGAGCGTCGAGGGTGACAGCGGCAACGCGCGCCTGCCCGGCCAGGGCTCGGGCAGTCCCATCACGCCGGGCAGGATCAACCTGTCCTGCTCGGCGAGCGACACGAAGGCGGCAGGGACGTCGAGCAGGCGTGCCACCAGACGGGCGAACCGGTCCATGCTCGTATCGGAGGCAGCCGACAGCGCGGTCAGCCGCAACACGCTTTGCCGCGCGTCGCCCGGGGCCGTCTCCGTTTCGGGTCGACGGATCTGATCAGCCATCTGGCCTCCGGTAGCCTCGCCGAGGCGCTTCCCAACCGCATCGTAGAACACGGGGGGCGCAATACCGGGCCGTGCTCTCGACGGACCGCCGTGACGAAGTCGCCGGTGCGCCGGTTGGGCGGAGGGTCATCGGTTCGTCGCAAGACGCGAAAAGGGTGTGAGGCGTGCGGTTCGGCCCAGGTGCTGAGGAAGCCACCCCTGCCTTGACATGGGGTGAGGGAAGAGCGCCGTGTTCGCGGATCAGGCGGGCGACCTCACGCAGCTCGGTGTTGTTTCGCTGGGAGTGGTGGCGCAGCGTGTCGAGCGCCTGCTCCTCGGTGAGGTGACGGCTGCCCACGCGGATGCCCATCGCTTCACCGGTGATGTGACGAGTGGCGACGGCCTGCTCCGTCTGGGCGTGGGTGCGTGCCCTGGAGAAGGCGACCGCGGCGTGCGACGCCGGTAGCCGGCCCGTCAACTCGCTCGCCTCGGTGAACGCGCCCGGCTCGCGGGAGCAGAGGTCGAGCGGGCCGAGGCCGTGTGCGTGGAGCGGCACTGTGGCGGTGCGGCGGCCGAGGAGGCGTTCTCCACGGGTGCCGCCACCTGCGCAAGGGCGGGCGGTCAGCGGCCGAGGGCCTCGCGCAGCTCGTCCTTGGTCATGGTGGAGCGGCCGTCGATGTGCCTTTTCCTGGCCTCCTGGTAGAGCTGGTCCTTCGTGGGTCCCTGCGATCTGCTGCGGGAGTGCTCGCCGCGGTGGGACGCGCGCGCCGCGACCACTTCGGCGAGCTGGTCGGAGACGCCGTGTTCCTTGGCGTTCTCCCTGATTCGCTCGTACCGACGTTCGCTTTTGTCGTCCCGTCCTGTAGACACGATGCCTCCTGGCGTTGATCGGATTCCTGCCCTGTCGGGGATGTCCTGCCGTGCGGAGCACCCCGCGTGCATCTCCACTCAACGCCCGGCGTACCCGTCGTGCCACATAGGGGCGACATTCACGCGAAGTGTTCCGCACCCCGGGGGCGGCGGTGGCTGTCGGCCGCAGCGCGGTGCGGATTGGGCGCCGAGCGGCAGGTCCGGCCTCGGAAGCCGAGGTGCTCGGATTCCTCGTGCCACGGTTGAGTACGCCCTGAGTACGCATGCGGATACGGCTTCCGAGGTCAGGCCTCACGCTGGGGGTATGAAGAGGTCTGACTCTGTACCTGATGGCGCGATCGCCGCCCACCGGGTCGATCAGCACTGGTGGAAGGCCCCGCTGATCGCATCCGTCATCGCGGCACCCGTGCTGGGCGTCTGGTC
Source organism: Streptomyces adustus (assembly GCF_009377175.1). GTDB lineage: Bacteria > Actinomycetota > Actinomycetes > Streptomycetales > Streptomycetaceae > Streptomyces > Streptomyces adustus. The sequence goes on along the minus strand of NZ_VJZD01000033.1, from coordinate 23,437 downwards.
CGGTATGGCGCAGGCCGACCGGACACTGAATCTGCAGACGGTAGCGCTGGCCGTGGCTGACGCGGCCCTGATCGTGCTCTGGGTACTCCCACACCGGCGACGATGGCGCGCCTTTCGGCTCCTTCTGAGCGCGCTCCTTGGTGGCTTCGCTCTGGTGAGCGCGGCCGTAGCCGGCTGGGTCCTCCTTCACTGGCAGGACTACTGAGATTCACAGCGTGGCCGCCGGGGCTCTCGGTACGTGCCAGGCCGCTTCCGGCTGCGGGGGACGGCGCGCAGCACAGCCACGGGCCGCGGCGGACGACAGACGGAGCGACCGCACCGGCCGGGACGGGTACCGGCTTCCCGGCCATCCGCCTGATCACCGGCCTGCCGTGGACAGCGGCTCCGTACGCAGGATCAACACACAGGGGGTGACAGGACCGGGCAGCCCGACGACCACTCCCATGTTCTGCCAGCCCCAGGACGAGAAGACGGTTTGTCCCGCGCGGTCGGCAGGATGGAGAAGGACGACTCCTAGCGAGGAGTGCAGGTCTGAGAGCAGGCGCCGTTGCAAGCGGCGGGCGATGTCGTGGTGCTGGGCGTGCTGATGGGCCACGACCTGGGTGAGGACCACGAACCGCGCGCAGGAGGTGAGCCGTTGGATGCTCTCCTGGAGCGTTCCGCCGAACCCGCGGCACCCGGAATTGCCAGGGCCCACCGGAAAACCGAAGGCGCATCCGACCAGCACCGTCGTCTCGGCGACCAGCAGCGCGAAGCCACGGTGGTGGGCACCGGCCGCCAGGCGGCCCAGGAAGTCTCCACGGCGGTGGTACGCCTTGCCGGGGGTGCCCGCGACCGATTCCGCGGCCAGGTCCGCGATGTCCTCGCGCATGTCCTCGGCCTGCCAGCGGGTGAGTCGGCGAAGACGGATCCCGTCCTTGAGGACCGGCTGGTCCGACGGGCGAGCGGGGTCCTCGGGCACCCGTGTTCCGGTAGCCGTGAGGTCGCCGGACAGGGCGGGCGGTACGGGACTCGCGGGGGCCGCGAGAAGCAGCGGGGCAGATCCGGTGTCAGCGAGGAGGCGGCTGATCTGCGCGCATGGGTGGTGCAGCAGCAGGGAGGCGTGGACTCGGCCGGCGCGCCGTGACGCCGACAGGAAGACGTCCAGGCCTCTGGCGTCGCAGGAGCCGACCGTGCTCAGGTCGATGTCGATGACGGTGACGCCGTCGAGCAGGCACCGCTCCAACGCGGCCCGCAGCAGAGGTGTCGTGGCCGGTCCGATGTCACCGGCAAGCGTGACGAGCGTCCGCTCCCCGCGGTTGCGCCGGTGGATGTCCAGCCGGGAAAGAACCATCACGCCTCCCCCCGGCAGGGGCTCGCGCGGCTACGGGTACGTGCTGTCGGCGCAGAGACACGGAGCTTGCGCGGAGGTGCTTCGACCGCGGCGGACATGATGCCGACCCGTCTCGAGCCGAGTGCTGGGGCGGCCCGGATTCGTCTGTCGCCGAGGACGACCCGGCGTGGCGTCGGAATGCGTGAAGCCCTCGGTATGTCAAACGTACGTCGTTTGCGAACCGGAAGCGCCGAGGGGGCGACGAGTACGTGCGGTGTGCCGTCCGGAAGCCGAGCAGGCGGTGACCGGGGCCGCGCCTGCTCGCACGCGGCGCGAGCGGGTTCACCGGCGGGCTCGCCTTCGCCGAGCTGCGCCGCCGCGAGATCACGCCGGTACTGGTCGGCTGCGATCGGGAGTGCCTGCGCGCCGCCGCGGTGCGGGTCGGCGCGCAGGACGCCGAGGTCCGGGTCGCGGACCTGGCGGATCCCATGGAGGTGCCGCGGCGTTCGCCGACCGCGACGCGGTGGTCGACTGCGCCGGCCCGTTCACGCTGTGGGGCGAGCCGGTGGTGCGCGCTGCGATCACTGGCGGGACACCGTACGTCGACACCACCGGCGAACAGGGGTACCTGCGGCGGGTCTTCGACACCTTCGGTGGAGAGACCGAATGCGCCGGGGTGAGCGGATACCGCCCTCGCCAGACGGTCCGTGGCCGTCGATCTGTCGGTGTCGGTCCGAAGGCTGTTCCGCGACCATGCGGGGTGTCCGCGCCGTACCCTTGCCGAGGAGGTCGAGGGCCTGAGCGCAGCCGTGCGACGCGGAACAGTGAGCGCGGTGCCGTGATGGTGTTGCGCCGCTGCCAGTCGACCTCGGCGACCGCCGGGCCCAGCCCGTTCGCACCGGCTCGGCCGCGGCTTCCGGCCGGGGACGGGCGCCCTGTCCGCCGTGGGGGGACGGCTGCCAGGGCGGCGCAGGCCTGGCCCATCAGCAGCAGCACCTCCGACGAAGGCGGCATGACATGGCCTATGGCTACCTCGGCTCGATGAAGACCGAGCCCGGCAAGCGCGACGACGTGGTCGCGATCCTGCTCTCTGGAGCCGCGAGTCTCCCGGAGCTCGGCTGTCGAAGCTACGTGGTGTGTCTGGCCGCCGACGACCCGGACACGATCGTGGTGACGGAGGTCTGGGAGTCGAAGGAGCAGCACGACGCGTCCCTGCGGTTGCCCGAGGCCAAGGAAGCGATCGCTGCCGCCATGCCCATGCTCACCGGCGAGTTCACCAGTCGCGAACTGATCGTCGCAGGCGGCCTCGGCGCCGGCGGCTGAGGAATCACGGAATCCGGCGGACCGCCGGGGCGGCTCGATTCTCTGGGCGGCCGTCGCCGTCACCGAGGGGCACGGGTGCTTCCGGCCGTCGGCCGCACCACGGGAGCGGGGCGCGCTGGTGCGCTGGTTCGGCGAGGCGTCCGAGACTCTGCCGAAGGCGCTGGATGCGGATCCGACCGCACCTGCCTGGACGTTCCCCCACCGCATACGGTCGGCTGCTGGCAGCGGCGTCGGTGTCTGGAGGCTCTCGTCCACCGCTGGGACGTCGAGCATGGCCTGGGTGCCCCGGATCCACTCGACGCCGAACTCGCGGGCGAGGGTGTGGCCGAGGTGTTCGAGGTGATGGCGCCTCGGCGGGTCGTACGACGGCGAGCGCGGGCGGTGACCGGGAGGATCACACCGGAGTGCCCTCGGCTCCCCACTGTCCGTGCCCGGTCAACGATCCACCCGGTCCAGTGACGTGCCACCAGCAAAAAGATCCCGACCGGGCAGTGATTAGGATCACCGGTGGAACTCGCTTGAGGCTGGAGGGGGCTGGCAGGCGTGCGAGATGAATTGGCAGGACAGTTACGCCAGTTGCGTGATCTGACGGGACGGAGTCTGCGAGAACTGGCCCGTGATGTCCGGGGGAGCAGTTCCTCGCTGTCGCGGTACTTCTCCGGGCAGGCGGTTCCGTCGTGGCCGACGGTGGTGGCGCTGTGCCAGGTGGCCGGGCGGGACCCGAGGCCGCTGCGCGAGGTGTGGGAGCGGGCCAGGGACGAGTCTCGTGCGTCGGCGGAGAGCGCGCCTTCTGCGCCGGTGCGCAACGATCTGCCGCACGACATCACCGCGTTCACCGGCCGCGGGCGGGAGCTGGCCGCGCTCCTGGGAGCCGCGCGGAGTTCGACGATGGTCGCGATCGACGGTATGGGCGGAGTGGGCAAGACCGCGCTGGCCGTCCACGGTGCGCATCGCCTGGCCGCCGACTTTCCCGGGGGCCGGCTCTATCTGGACCTGCACGGGTTCACTCCGGGCCGGGAGCCGGTCGAGCCCGCGGAGGCGTTGCGGGTGCTGCTGGCCGCGCTCGGGGTGTCGGCCGGCAGGATTCCCGACGGGGTCGGCGAGCGGTCCGCGCTGTGGCGGTCGGAGCTGGCGGCGCGGCGCGTGCTCGTGCTGCTGGACAACGCCGCCGACGCCGCTCACGTGCGTGACCTGCTGCCCGGTGCGGGCCGGAGTTTCGTGCTGATCACCAGTCGGCGGCGGATGGTGGGGCTGGACGGCGTCGAGCCGATATCGCTGGACGTCCTGCCGTCCCGGGAGGCCGCGGAGCTGTTCGTCGAGTCCGCGGGAGGGATGCGTCCCGGTGATGTCGGCGAGGTGGTGCGCCGCTGCGGGAACCTGCCCCTGGCCATCAGGGTGGCTGCCGCACGGCTGCGGCACCGGCCCGCGTGGACCCTCGACACTCTGGTGGAGCGGCTGCGCGAGGGCGAGTTGGCGGTGTCGGACGTGTTCGGGATGTCCCTGCGCCAGCTCGACGCCGCTCAGCGGCGGATGTTCGCTCTGCTGGGGCTCGTACCGGGTGAGGACATCGACGCCTACGGCGCGGCGGCCTTGGCCGGGATCCCGCCGGCCAACGCCCGTTCCCTGCTGGAGGACCTGGTCGACGTCCATCTGCTGCAGGAACCGGCGGCGGGCCGTTACCGGATGCACGACCTGTTGCGGCAGGCCGCCCGCGCCGAGGAGGCAGCGGCGGACCCCGGGCCGGTGATCGCCCGGCTGGCCGACTACTACCTGAGCGGCATGCTGGCCGCGACGAAAGTGATCGAGCTGGTCGTCGTCCCCGTGCCGATCGTCGTGTCGCAGCGGCCCGCGGCTCTTCCCGGCCTCTCCCACGACGAAGCCCTCGACTGGCTGGACACCGAGTGGGCCAACATCACCGCGACGCTCTCGCTCGCCGTGGAACTGCGCGTCGACGCGCCCGCCGTCGGACTCGCCCAGTGCGCCTTCGTGATTTCCCTCGGCCGGCGCGGGGGCATGCCGCAGCTGTGCCGCGGGCTGGAGGTCAGCAGGTCGGCCGCCGAAGCGCTCGGCGCGCGCCGGACCCTCGCCTCCCACCGGTACCTGCTGGGCGCCGCGCTGCTGCGGGTGGGCCGGCTGGACGAGGCGGTGCCGGAACTGGAGGCGGCCCGCGCGCTGATGGTCGCCGAGGGCGACAGCGTCGGCGAGGCACTGGCCCTCGAACAACTGGCGCAGGTCCGCCTGTACACCGCCGACGCCGCAGGCGCGATGGAGCTCTTGCGCGAGGCGACCGGCCTGGTGCCGTCCGGTGCGAGCGCCGTGCGGGTGTACATCGGCGTACGCCTCGGGCGTGCCCTGGTGCTGCGCGGGGAGCACAGGGAGGCCCGCGAGCTGGTCTTGGACCTGCTGGAGACCGCGCGCGGGCTGGACCGGCAGAAGGTGCGGATGTGTCTTGACGTGCTGGGCCGGTCGGCGCTGGGGCTGGGCGACGCCCGGACCGCTCTCGGCCTGGCGGAGCAGGCCATCGCGATCAGCCGGGAGACCCGTCATCCGGTCCTGGAGGCCGTCAGCCGGACGGACGCGGCCGTGGCCCTGCGCCACCTCGGTGACATCGAGGCGGCGACGGCCGTGCACGCGGGGGCCCTGGCGTTGCTCGAAGAGGCCGGTGAGTCGCATCGGATGGTGCACAGCCTCCTGCCGTACGCGGAGGCGTGTCTGGCCACAGGAGACCGGGAAGCCGCGGCACGGCACTTCGGGCAGGCGCTGGAGATCGCCACCGCTCAGGGCGTCTCCTATCTGGTGGCGACGGCGCGTTCCGCTCTGGCACGGGTGCCCTGAGGCGCTCTGGCACGGGTGCCCTGAGACCGTCCCGCCCGGCCCGGGTGTCCCGCCCGACTCGGGTGTCCCGTCCCGTCCCGGGACACCCGCATCGCGGTACCTCAGCCGGTGTGACGGCGCAGGTCGCCCTGGGGGCGCCGAGGCGTCCCGCGTCCCGCCGGCGCGTCACGGGCTGTCCCCGAGCGGATGGCACGGTGAACCTTCTCACCATGCACACCACGCCTTCTCTGCTTGCCGAACTGGACGCGCTGCCCGCCCGATGGGAGGCGCACGGCACGCTCGCCGCGCCGGCCACCGCGGTCGCCGCACTCCTGCTCGCCGTCGCCGAGGGGCGGGTCGGCGACGACAACCTGCTGGTGCTGGCCAGGGCTTCGGCCGCCCGGCAGGGGGCGATGACGGTTGTGGCCGGAGCCCGCGCGGACACCTACCGTGCCGAGTACGCCGGGCCGGTGGAGCCGGTGGAGATCCAGGTCGACCGCGCCCGTTCCTGCCTGGCGGTGCAGAGCTGGTACGCCGGGGTCCACACCGTCACCGCCGGCCCCGAAGGCACTCGGGTGACCCATGCCGTCCAACGGGTTCTCCCCGACCATCCCGGGTTCGCGGACGGGATCGCCGAGCTCGGCCTGCGCACCCGCATGGCACGCGATCTGAACAAGGTGCTGGCCGTCATCGCCGACCGGCTCGGCTGCTGACGAACCGCTCGTCACGTCAGGGCGGGGCGCGAACGACACCGCCCTCTCGCCGCAGGGCGGGGCGCCATCAGAACCGTATTGCCCCGACGGCTGTCCACCCGTTCGGTCCATCGATCAACCAAAAGGAGCACACCACCATGTCCATGGGCTTCGCCGACCAGCACCGTGGCTTCTCCAAGGCAGGGCTGCAGAGAGTGCGCGACGTGCTGGCCCGGCATGTCGATTCCGGCCGCATACCCGGGGCCGTAGCGCTGTTCAGCCGGGGCCAGGAGACACATGTCGAAGAGCTCGGGACGATGCGCCACGACGGTGGCGCGCCGATGCGCCGGGACACGATCTTCCGGATGGCCTCGACGTCCAAACCGGTCTCGGTCTCGGCGGCGATGGTCCTGCTCGACGAGTGCAGGCTGCGCCTCGACGACCCGGTGCAGGAGTGGCTGCCGGAACTCGCCGACCGCCAGGTGCTCAAGCGGCTCGACGGCCCCCTGGACGAGACCGTGCCGGCGCGGCGGCCGATCACCGTCCGGGACGTGCTGACCTCGACCTTCGGGCTCGGCATGGATATGACGTCCCTGGGCACCCCGATCATGAACACGGTCTTCGCGCGCGGACTCACCCCCAATCTGCCGGAGCCGATGCCCGCGCCGGACGAGTGGATCCGCCGCCTGGGCGAGCTTCCGCTGATGCACCAGCCCGGCGAGCGCTGGCAGTACCACATCGCCAGCGACCTGCTCGGCGTCCTCGTCGCCCGGGTGACGGGCCAGTCGTACGAGAAGTTCCTCCAGGAGCGCGTCTTCGGTCCGCTCGGCATGAAGGACACGGGCTTCCATGTGCCCGCCGACCGGATGGACCGGCTGCCGCCGCTGTACGCTCCCGACCCGCAGACCGGCGAGTTCCTCGTGTGGGACGAGGCCGAGGGCGGACGCCACAGCGCGCCTCCGGCGTTCCAGGGCGGCGGTGGCGGACTCAACTCCACGGCCGACGACTACCACGCGTACTTCCGGATGCTCTTGAACGGCGGCTCGCACGGCGGCGAGCGGATCCTGTCCAGGGCGGCCGTCGAGCTGATGACCACCAACCGCCTCACTCCCGAACAGCAGGCCGCACGCCACGAGTTGGCCACCAGCAACGTCCACATCTCCCACGGCCAGGGACAGCACGGCGGCTGGGGCTTCGGGATGGCGGTGCGTACCTATCGCGGCGACTACGCGCCGGTCGGCCAGTTCGGCTGGGACGGCGGAAGCGGTACGTCTACCTACGCCGACCCCGTCAACGGGCTCACCGGCATCCTGCTCACCCAGGTCGGGGCGTCCGTCCCGGACCCGGTGCGGCTCATGCACGACTTCTGGACCACGCTCTACCAGGCCATGGACGACTGACGGCACCGAAGGCGACGCCTGCCCGCCGAGGGACGCGGATCCCCTCGGCGGGTGTGCGGCCCCCGCCGCTCCCGGCGACCCGCGCCGAGGCGTTGCAGCCGCCGACCGGACCGGTCCACCTGTCGATCCCCATGGGCGACCGGAGGCAGCCTGAACCGGCGGAGGAGCAATGATCGAGCCGGACCCGGGGCCGAACGGCCGCCGCTGCCTTCGTCCGATCGGCAAATCCCAAGATCGGTACGGCAACAGCCACTAACGTGGCCGGTGACGACGGTGAACTGCGCTGCATCGGAGACCGAGTTGGCTGAACGGCTGCACGGGCAACGCCCCACGCTCGAGGACGTGGCGCGCAGGGCAGGGGTGTCGAAGTCGACGGTCTCCCGGGTGATCAACGGCGAGCCGAAGGTACGGGCGGCGGTCGCCGAACGTATACGGGGCGCGGTGGCCGAGCTCGGCTACGTACCGAACCAGGCCGCCAGAAAGCTGGTCACCCGCCACAACAACGCCGTCGCGGTGGTGGTCACCGAGCCGCAGAACCGCCTCTTCGTCGACCCGTACTTCGACTGCCATCTCCGTGGCATACGACAGGAACTCGTCCGGCACGGAGCCCAGCCCGTACTCCTCTTCATCGAGGAACAGGACGACTATCCCCGTGTCTGCGACTTCCTGGGAGGCGGTCACGTCGACGGTGCCCTGCTGTTCTCGCTGCTCGCCGACGACCCGTTGCCTGACATGGTCGAACAGATGGGGCTGCCGGCTGTCTTCGGCGGACGTCCCCTTCTCGGTTCCGGACACCGCAGCGACGTCTACACATACGTCGATGCCGACAACCGCGGTGGTGCCCGGGAAGCCGTTCGGTACCTCGTGTCGCTGGGACGCCGGCGCATCGCGACGATCACCGGGCCGCTCGACCAGGCGGCCGCGATCGACCGCCTCGACGGCTACCGCGACGTCCTGCCGGCCACCCCGCCCCGACTGCTGGCCCAGGGCGACTTCACGGTGCGGGGCGGCGCCGACGCCATGGCCCTGCTTCTCGACCAGGCACCGGATCTGGACGCGGTGTTCGTCGCCTCGGACCTGATGGCCTCCGGCGCGCTGCGGACCCTGCGCGAGCGGGGGCGTACCGTGCCGGACGATGTGGCCGTCGTCGGCTTCGACGACCTCACGCCCATCGCCGAGGTGACGGAGCCACCGCTCACGACGGTGCACCAGGACATCGAGGAGATGGGACGCTTGATGGCGCGGATGCTGTGCCACCGGACATCGCACCCGCCGCTCCGTGGAGACGATGCCCCGTCCCTGGCGTCCGTGGTCACCCCCACGCGACTGGTCATCCGCGATTCGGCCTGAGCGCGGGCCGGACCCGACAACGCGAGCGTCCCGTCGGTCACTCAGCAGGTCCGGCCGAAGGAGTCGTCGACGCGGTGGAGACCCCATTCCTCCTCGGTGAAATCACGGCTTACGGAACGGCAGACGCTGTCGACGGCCTCCGTCCGGGACGACAGCGCGACGTTCCACAGGCGCACCACGCCGTAGGCGCTGCCGGCGGCGAAATCACCGGCAGGTGAGCGACGGGATTCCGCACTGGCGGGATCTTCCCGAGCCTTTCGGGCCGTGGAAGACCGTCTGCGAACGCCACCGGCTGTGGTCGGCCGACGGCACGTGGGAGCGTCTGCTGCAACAGGTTCAGGCCGCTGTCGATGTCGCGGGCGGGATCGACTGGGACATCTCGGTGGACTCCGCCATCATGCGGGCCCATCAGCGTGTCGGCATCGAGTACCTCGCCGGCTGAGAGGCAGATCCGAACGGCATTGACCGGGACACCAACGCCGCACGCAACCTCGCCGCCCTCGCGGCAGCCTGCACGACTGGTACCGGAGTGGCCGGAGACCAGGACACCGCCCCGGCGGTGTCGAAACCTCGTGGAGCCGACCAGAGGACCCGCACTACCCGCCGCCGCACGGCGGAGGCGGGGCGGGCAGGTGACACGACCCTGCCGCACCAGCAGCAGGAGGAAACGAGAGACCGTACTCAAGCCGAGCCCCTGATGCTTTGGCGATGAGACGGACCTTCCGGGCCGAAATGCCCGGAATGCTGAGACCTGACTACGGGCTCGGCAACGGTTCCGTTGCTGTAGGTCATGCATGCACGCTGATGGGCAGGCCGATGCCGTCGTAGGCGGTGGTGATGGTCTGGCCCGGGCGTTGGCGGTCTTGGTGGGGTGCGAGCAGTGTGAGCGCCGTGTGCCGAAGCGCAGTGCAGGAGAGCCTATCGGCAGAAAACGTTGCGTAACGGTGTCCTGGCTGGGTCGGGCGCCGCGGTTACGATGCCCGGGCAATGCCGTACCACTCGGAGTGACCCCCATGGCCCAGCTTCAGGAGGCGCCCTTTGGGGTTGACCTTCCCCCCGACCGGCCACCCGGCCCAGCCGCCCTCGGCCCCACTGCCTGGCGCACCTCCGCCCTCGCGGGCATGGCCTCCTACCTGGATGCCGGCTCCATCGTCGCGCTTGGGGCGGGGCTGACCCTGTTCCAAACGCAACTGCACCTGTCCAGCGGCGCCATCGGCGCGCTCGCGGCGCTCGGCCCCAACGCCCTGGGCTGCGCCTTCGGCGCCTTCATCGGTGGCCGCCTGGGCGACCGCCTGGGGCGCAAGCGCATCTATAGATACGACCTGTTGCTGTATGCCGCTGGCATGCTGGTCATGGCGCTGTCCGTCAACGCGGCCATGCTGTTTGCCGGCACGGTCGCCGTTGGCGTGGCGGTGGGCGCCGACGTGCCCACCTCCCTCGCCCTGGTCGGGGAGAACGCCCCACCCCGCGCCCGCGGAAAACTCCTCGGTCTGACACAGGTCGCCTGGAACCTGGGCCCTGTCGTGGTCCTGCTGCTGGCGTTCGTCGTTGCACCGCTCGGGCTGCTCGGCGTCCGCCTGGTCTTCCTGCACCTGTTCCTTGTCGCCATGGTCGTCTGGGGCCTGCGCCGCGGTGTCGTGGAATCCGCGCGCTGGAAGTCCGCCCTCGCACCGGGCACGATTACACCGCGCCCACGCATGCTCTTCCGTGGTGCGAACCTCGCGGCTCTGGCGTGGACGACGACGATCTACCTGTTCTGGAACCTCGCTGCCGGCACCAGCGGTAGCTTCACTCCCTACATCGTCGAGACCCTTCACGCGGGAAGCCGGGCCGCGGGCCTGGCGCTGAGCAGCGTCGGCTTCGTCATCGGCCTGGCCACGACGGTCCTGCTGTTCATGCGTTTCGCGGACCGTTCTCACCGAATCCGCAAACGCATGTGGGCCCTTGGTGGGATCTTCCAGGTCACCGCCTACGTCCTGTTCCTGGTGTTCCCGCTCGGCATCCCGGTCATCCTTGCCAACATCGTGTTGTTCGGCGTCGGATCAGCCCTGGCAGGCGAAGGCTTGTACAAGGTCTTCAGCCAGGAACTGTTCCCGACCCTGCTGCGCAGTACCGCGCAGGGCTTCACCTTTGGTGCGGCCCGCACCGTCCTGGGCGTCTGGAGCTTCCTGGTGCCGTTCCTGGCGCACGTCGGTATCCGCCCGCTCAGCGCCCTCCTCGCCCTGTTCCTTCTGGTGAGCGCCGTCGTGGGCTATGCCTTCATGCCCGACACCACAGGCAAGACCCTCGAACGCATTGAGGAGGAGCGCGGCACGGCGGCGGCGTGACCCCGGCGCCGGCCCGCTTCGTCATGCCGCCCGGGCCGGGCTGTCGGGCGGCGTGAGTCGAGCCGGAGACGGCCGTCGGTACCGGCATCCTGCCGGCGCCGGCGGCCGTCTCCGATTTCAGGGCCGCGGTCGTCACCGCCCCCGCTGGCCAGGGGGAGGGTCAACCGTAGGGTGCCGGCATTGCCAGGACTGTTGGCCGGTGTCGGCCGTGATCACTTGGCGGGCGGCAGTGGTACGTGCCGGACGGCCTCGAAGCGGAGGCGACGGTGCGTGATCGGCTGCACCGCGGCAGGGGACACGACCGTGGGCTGTGACAGGAGCCGACCGGGAACGGGCTCCGGAAGGCGTGCTTGCCGTGCCGGTTGGCGTTTCGGTGACCTGGCTCCGCCCCGCAGCGCGCTCGCGGGCGCCGGCTCATGGACGGGTGGGTGCCGCGGTGCTGTGGCGGATGACGAGGCGGGGCGTCATGGTGACCTGCGTGGCCCGGTCGCGGTGGCCTTCGACGCGTTCGATGAGCATTTTGGCGGCGGTGGAGCCCATGGTGCGTCCGGCCTGGTCGACGCTGGTCAGCTGCACCGTGGCCAGGTCCGCGATGGCGGTGTTGTTGTAGCCGACCAGGGAGACGTCCTCAGGGACCCGCAGTCCCAGCTCGTGCGCGGCCCGCCACACCCCCAGGGCGGCCACGTCGGCACCGGTCATGATCGCCGTGGGGCGGTCCGGCGAGGCGAGCAGGCTCAACCCCGCCTTGTGGCCACCTTCGTCGGAGTAGGCGGTCTTGTGGACACGGGCGTACGCCTGCAGCCCGTGGCGTTCCATCGCCTCCAGATAGCCGTCTGCCAGGACGATCTCGGGGGTGCGTGTCCACTTGCTGGCCCGGGAGCCGGGGGAGGACACCAGGGCGATGTCGCGGTGACCGAGGGACACGAGGTGGTCGACGACCAGCCCGGCCCCGAGCCCGTCCGCGTCGAGAACGGAGTCGTGAAGGTCGGACGCGTCGTGGTGGCCGATGACGACGGTCGGGGTGGACTGGGCCGTGGCGAGTACTTCCGTGCGCACGGTCCCCGGGGCGATCAGGATCAGGCCGTCCATCTGCCTGTCGACCATGGAGCGGATGGTCTTGGCCTGAGAATCCGCGTCGAACCCGGCTGCGCCGATCATGACGGTGTACTCGCTGTCGCGCAGTGCGTCGCGGATGCCGTCGAGGATGTCGGCGAAGAAGGTGTTGCGGATGTTGTCGAGCAGGACGCCGATAGTGTAGGTGCGGCCGCGCATGCCGCGTGCCGCGGCGTGCGGCCGGTAGTTCAACTCGGCCATCGCCGCCCTGACGCGTTCCTGCATGGCGGGGCTGACTCCGTAGGCGTTGCGCAGCACCTTGGAGACCGCGGCCGTCGATACTCCCGCGTGACGTGCGACGTCGGTGATGGTCACACGCTTCTTCCGCTGTGGTGCGGACTCCATGCCGGCTGCCCTTCGTTCTCCGAACCCGGTCAATGTAACGGTCTACAGCATGCTCGCTGCTCATCGCCAGGTGGGAAGCACGTTTCCATGACGCTGCAGGCGAATGTCTTGGCGGAAGCCGGTGCAGCGTGCGCTGTTGTGTCCGCTGACCGTGAAGAACGTTATGCACATTCTGGAGGTCATGGAGGTCATGGAGGTCATGGAGGGCAAAGCCAAGCCGACCGACCTCAGCTACGTCAAGGTCGCTGAAGAGATCGCCGCCCTGGGCAAGAAGGGCTGCTTCGGCAAGGCGCCGGCTCGATCGACCTCCGATCTGGACGATCTACTGGCTCGGCTCGGCTCGACCGCCCTGCATCCGCCGATCGGCACCAAGAACCCTCCATCGCCCTGGCAGCCCGATCGACCCCGAAGGACTTCGAGTGCCGACCACTAAGCGCGGGGGGCGTCGGTGCTGCGCCGTACGACGAGGCGCGGAGTCATGCTGGTCTGTACGGCATGGTCTCGCCTGCTTTCCACTCGCTCGATGAGAAGCCTGGCGGCGGTGGCGCCCATGTTGTGACCGGCCTGGTCGACGCTGGTGAGCTGGACGGTCGCGAGGTCGGCGACCGCGGTGTTGTTGTATCCGACGATCGAGACGTCCTCCGGTACACGCAGGCCCAGTTCGTGAGCTGCCCGCCACACACCGAGGGCCGCCACGTCGGCGCCGGCCATGACGGCGGTGGGCCGGTCTTCACCGGCGAGCAGGCTCATGCCGGCTTTGTAGCCGCCTTCGTCGGAGTAGGCGACACGGCAGACCGTCGTCTCGTCGCCGAGGCCGTGCCGTCCCATGGCCTCGGTATAGCCGCTGGTCAGGACGATCTCCGGGGTCCGCGTCCATTTGCTGGAGCGGGCTCCCTGGGCCGATACGAGTGTGATCTTGCGGTGTCCGAGGGAGACGAGGTGGTCGACCACGAGGCCGGCTCCCGCGCCGTCCGCGTCGACGACGGAGTCGTGCAGATCGGAGGGGTCGTGGTGGCCGATGACGACGGTGGGCGTGGTCTCCGCCATGGTGAGGACTTCGGCCCGTGGTGTGCTGGGGGCGATGAGGATCAGGCCGTCCATCTGACGGTCGGCCATGGACTGGATGGTCTTGCTCTGGGCGTCGGCCCCGAACCCGGCCGCGCCGATGAGCACGGTGTACTCGCTGGCGTGCAGTTCGTCGCGGATGCCGTCGAGGATGTCGGCGAAGAAGGTGTTGCGGATGTTGTCGAGCAGGACGCCGATCGTGTAGGTGCGGCCGCGCATTCCGCGGGCTGCGGCCTGCGGCCGGTAGTCGAGTTCGGCGATCGCGGCACGGACCTTCTCCTTCATGGCCGTGCTGACGCCGTACGCGTTGCGCATCACCTTGGACACGGCGGCCGTCGACACGCCCGCGTGCTGCGCGACATCCGTGATCGTCACGCGCTTCTTGCGCGATGAGCCCTGCTGCATCCGTTGTGCCCCCTGAGCTTCGCTTCTGAGTGCAACGGTCTACACCATGGCCGGGCGAGCGCGCCAGATGTGGAGGGCTTTTCTGCGGTGTTTCCGTGGGATGTCTTGACGGGCGCTGGGTGTACGTGCACTGTTGTGCCCACTTCGGCGTAGAGAACGTTATACAAAACTCTCTTCGTCGTTGATCCTCTCCGCAGGCCTTCGCCGTACGCCTTTGCTCAACGATGACAGGGAGCCATGCTGTGATCACCGACTCGTCCGCCGCCAGAAGGGCGCGCCTCGCCGGCATGACCGCGAGCGCCGCTGCGATGGTCGTTCTCGTCTCCGCGTGCGGAGGGACGGGAGGCGGCTCGGCCTCCCCGGCCAAGAACTTCAGCTACCTGAGCGTCACAGAGAACACCACGGTCAAGACAGCGCTCACGACCCTGTCCAAGGGGGCCTGCAAGACGGCTCAGGACGCCCAGCCGCTCAAGGTGGAGACCGTTCCCCAGGCCAGCCTCGACCAGAAGCTGCAGCTGCTCGCCGGTCAGAACGCGCTGCCGGTGCAGTTCGCCGCGGGCAACGCGCCCGCCCTCACCCAGCAGCTCGCCGGATCCGGCCAAGTCGCCGACCTGGAGAAGGAACTGAAGAAGCTGGGCGTCTACGACCAGCTGGAGCCGGCCGCGGTCTCGACCATCAAGGCGCTGTACGGAGGCAAGCTGGATGTCCTGCCGTACGAGTACAACATCGAGGGAATCTTCTACAACAAGAAGGTCTTCGCCGCCAACGGCATCGCGGTGCCCGGCACGTGGGCCGAGCTCACGTCCGCAGCGGCGAAGCTGAAGGCCAAGGGCATTCAGCCGTTCTCCGCGTCCGGCCAGCAGGGATGGCCGCTGACCCGGCTGATCAGCGGCTACCTCTACCGCAGTCTCGGCCCGGACGCGCTGAAGGACGTCGCCGACGGCAAGGCCAAGCTGACCGACCCGAAGTACGTGAAGGCAGCGGCGGAGGTAGCCGCGCTCGGCAAGAAGGGCTACTTCGGCAAGGGCGTGGGCTCCATCGACTACGACACGGCGATGAACCAGTTCCTCTCCGGCAAGGCAGCCATGCTCTACATGGGCAGCTGGGCGCTGGCGAACATCGCCGACCCCAAGCAGGACACGGTCGGCGCCGCCAACGTGGGCTTCATGCCGTTCCCGGCGGTCACCGGCGGCACCGGCTCCATCGACCAGTACCCCTCCAACGTCGGCCTGGGCATCGCGCTGGGCGCCAAGTCGTTCGACAAGAACACCGGCGACTGGGTCTCCTGCATCACCAAGAACTACGGCAGCACCGCGCTGAAGGACCAGGGCGCGATCTCAGGCTTCAAGGTCAACGCCGACGTCAAGGACGCCAGCGAAGTCGCCGGGCAGGTCCGCCAGACCATCAGCTCCTCGAAGCAGAACGTGCTGTGGTTCGAGGCGCTGTTCTCCACGAAGGCCACCACGGTCAGCCAGACCAACGCGGCCGGACTGGTCAACGGCAGCCTGAGCCCCGAGAAGTTCATGCAGACCGTTCAGGACGCCCTGTCCAGCAAGTGACGAGACGCGGCTCAGGGAGCACCCGCACCGCGCCCTGAGCCACCTCGCGTCAGCAGGCAACTTCAAGAACTGGACTTCACTCATGCACCGCGTACTCGGCGACCGCAAAGCGGTCCTGATCCTGCTGGGCCCCGCCCTGCTCGTCTACTCCCTGATCATGCTCGTCCCGATGGTGTGGTCCCTCGGCTACTCCTTCACCAAGGGCAACACGATCCAGGGGTTCACCGGCAACGGCCTGGGCAACTTCCATCGGCTGTTCACCGACCCGGCCGTACGGGAAGCCTTGTGGTTCACCGCCAAGTACGCGGTCGTGGTGACGCTCGGCCAGGTCGTCGCCGGCTACCTGCTGGCACTGCTGTACGTCTTCTTCCTCAAGAAGGCGTCGGCACTGGTCCGCACCCTGGTCTTCTTCCCGGTCGTCCTGCCGACCGTGGCGGTCGGCCTGCTGTTCCAGAAGTTCTTCCAGGTCGCACCGCAGACCGGTCCCGTCAACTCACTGCTGAACGCCGTCGGCATCGGATCGATCGACTGGTTCGGCAGTGCCGGGCACGCCTTCTGGGTCCTGATCATCATGGACATCTGGCGGTCCATGGGCTTCTACGCCGTCCTGCTCTTCGCCGGCCTGGTCGACATCCCCGAGGAAGTGCTGGAGTCCGCGCGCCTCGACGGAGCCTCCGGCCTGCGCCTCGTCCGCCACATCGTCCTGCCGATGTCGTTCCCGGTGCTGTTGTCGTCACTGATCTTCAGCATCAACGGCACCCTCAAGGCCTTCGACTCCATCGTCGCGCTCACCAACGGCGGTCCCGGCAACGCGACCACACCGCTGACCCTCTACATGTTCCAGACGTCGTTCACCTACGGCGACTACGGCTACGGCAGCACCATCGCCCTGCTGCTGACCGTCGTATGTCTGCTGGTGACCCTGGTCGTCTTCCGCGTCTCGCGGCGCGACCTCACGAAGGGCTGAACCCATGGCCATCGACACGCCTTTGAAGACCGCCGGTGCTCCCAGCGGTGGTGGCCGGGTGCCCGCCTCGTCCGCCGCGCCTCGTCCGCCGCGACATCGCCGCATCGGCCGACTCTGGGTGAAGATCGTCGTCGCGTTGCTGCTGGCCATCGAGATCTACCCTCTGATCTGGATGTTCCTCACGTCGCTGAAATCCAACAACGACTACCTCAACCACTCCACCTGGAGCCTGCCCACCCACTGGGAGTGGAGCAACTACGGCGAGGCCTGGACCACCGGCAACATCGGCCTGTACATCCAGAACAGCCTCCTCGCCGTGCTGCCGGCCCTCGCCCTCATCCTGCTCCTGGGCACCGCGGCCGGCTTCGCTCTCCAGATCATGGTGTGGAAAGGCCGCAGCCTCACCCTGCTGATCTTCCTGGCGGGCATGATGGTGCCCTCACAGATGATCCTGCTCCCGCTGTTCACGGTGTACTTCCAAGCAGGCCTCTCCGGCACCCTGTGGCCGCTGATCCTCACCTACACCGGCACCGGACTGCCGCTGACGGTGTTCATGATGGCCACCTACTACAAGACCGTCCCGCGTGAGCTGTTCGAGGCGGCGACCATCGACGGCGCGAGCATCCTGCGCGCCTTCTGGACCATCAGCGTCCCCATGGTCCGCAACGCCATTCTGACCGTCGGCCTGGTCCAGTTCTTCTTCATCTGGAACGACCTCCTCATCGCACTGACCTTCACCAACAACCAGGACCTGCGCACCATCCAGGTCGGCCTGCTGAACTTCACCGGCGACTTCGGCGCCACCCAGTACGGCCCGCTGTTCGCCGCCATCTGCATCAACGTCTTCGGCACCTTGGTGATCTATCTCTTCCTCAACCAGAAGGTGATGAAGGGCCTCACCTCCGGCGCCGTCAAGGGCTGACAACCAACCCCACAGCCCCGCTGGTTGTCCCACGCCCACCTCACGGAAGGTTCCCCCGCTGTGTCGCTTCAGCCTGCCCTCGTCACGTTCGAACACCTGCGTGACGGCCTCGGAATCGGCTCGCCCGAACCGCGGCTGTCCTGGCAACTGCCCGCCGGCAGCGAGATCCAGAGCGCCTACGAACTCGAACTCGCCCGAGATGGCTCCGTGTTCCGCACCGGCCGCGTCCCCGGCAGCGACCAGAACCTCGTGGCGTGGCCGGATCGGCCGCTGGCCTCCCGTGAACGCGTCATCGTCCGGGTGCGCACCTGGGCAAGCGGCGACGAACCCTCCGCCTGGTCGCCGCCCGCCGCCGTCGAGGCGGGACTCCTCGACGCTGCCGACTGGCAGGCCCAGCCTGTGGGCGCAGGCTGGGAGGAAGACCCCGACAGCGACCGCCGCCCTGCCCGCGTGCGCCGAGACTTCCAGTTGAGCAAGCCCGTCGTGCGCGCCCGGCTCTACATCACCGCACACGGCCTGTACGAAGCCGAGATCAATGGCGCACGCGTCGGAAACGACACCCTCTCCCCAGGCTGGACCGTCTACGGCCAGCGGCTGCGCTACTACACCTACGACGTCACCCGCCACCTCACCGAAGGTGCCAACACCATCGGAGCCTTCCTCGCCGACGGCTGGTACCGCGGACGAATCGGCTTCGACGGAGGAACGCGCAACATCTACGGCACCACCCAAGCCCTCATCGCTCAACTCGAGGTCACACACCCCGACGGCACCACCACCGTCATCGCCACCGACCGGAGTTGGGAGGCCGCCGTCGGCCCGATCCTCACCTCCGGCCTCTACGAGGGCGAGACCTTCGACGCCCGCCTGAACGACCCCGCCTGGTCCACCCCGCACCACGCGGACACCGGCTGGACCCCGGTGGCGGTGCACGAACGCGACCCGAACACCTTCATAGCTCCGAAAGCCTCCCCGGTCCGCTGTACCCAGGAGATAGCACCCGTCTCCATCACGCCCAAGGGGCAGGGCACCTACCTCTTGGACTTCGGACAGAACCTGGTCGGGCGGCTGGCCGTCACCGCCGACGGTCCCCAAGGCACCACGATCACCCTGCGCCACGCGGAAGTCCTGCAGGACGGCGAGCTCGCCACAGGCCCGCTGCGCGGCGCGACCTCTACGGACGTCCTCACCCTCGCCGGGAACGGCCCCCTCGTCTGGGAGCCGCGTTTCACCCTGCACGGTTTCCGCTACGCCGAAGTCGACGGCTGGCACGGGGAGTTCACCAGCGCAAGCGTGACCGCCCGCGTCTACCACACCGACATGCGCCGCACCGGCTGGTTCGAGTGCAGCAACGAGCAGATCAACCGACTGCACGAGAACGTCGTGTGGAGCATGCGGGGGAACTTCGTCGACCTGCCCACCGACTGCCCCCAGCGCGACGAGCGCCTCGGCTGGACCGGCGACATCCAGGTCTTCGCCCCCACCGCCAGCTTCCTGTACGACTGCGTCGGGATGCTCGACTCCTGGCTCGCCGACGTCGCCGCCGAACAGCTGCCCGACGGCACCATCCCCTGGTACGTCCCCGTCATCCCCGGCGGCCCCCAGTGGACCCCGATCCAGCCCGGCGCCGCCTGGGGCGACGTCGCCACGCTCACCCCGTGGGTCCTGTACCAGCGCTTCGGTGACCTGGAACTCCTGCGCCGCCACTACCCGATGGGCCGCGCCTGGGTGGATCTCCTGGAGAGGCTGGCCGGAGAGGACCGCATCTGGGACACCGGCGACCAACTCGGCGACTGGCTCGACCCCATCGCGCCGCCGGACGACCCCGGCGCGTCCCGCACCGACCGCTACCTGGTCGCCACCGCCTACTTCGCCCACTCCGCCCGCCACCTCGCCTACTCCGCGGCCGAGTTGGGCTACCGGACGGCCGCCGCCTCGTACAACCGTCTCGCCGACGAGGTCGCTGCCGCGTTCCGCGCCCGCTACGTGGCCGACTCCGGCCGCATGACCAGCGACAGTCCCACCGCCTACTGCGTCGCCCTGATGTTCGACCTCCTCGGCAACGACGAACAGCGCCGCTTCGCAGGCGACCGACTGGCCGAACTGGTCCTGGAAGACGACGGCCGGATCGCGACCGGCTTCGTCGGCACGCCACTGATCTGCGACGCCCTGACCTCCTCCGGCCACCTGGATGTCGCCTACCGGCTGCTCACCCAGACCGAGTGCCCGTCCTGGCTCTACACCGTGTCCATGGGCGCCACCACCATCTGGGAGCGGTGGGACAGTCTGCGCCCCGACGGCACCCTCAACCCCGGAGGCATGACCTCCTTCAACCACTACGCGCTCGGCGCCGTCGCCGACTGGCTTCACCGCACCGTCGCCGGCCTCGAGCACACCCAGCCCGGCTACCGCACCCTCGCCTTCCGACCCCGCCCCGGCGCCGGCCTCACCTGGGCCAAGGCTCGCCACGAAACCCCCTACGGCACAGCCGCCATCGCCTGGGAACAGACCGCAAACGGCATCAGCGCCCACATCACCGTGCCCGACGGCTGCCAGGGCCTGGTGGAGCTGCCCGGATGCCCGCCGATCACCGTCGGCGCAGGCGAGCACCGCATCGACAGCAGCGCACTCGGCGACCAGGCCGCCTGAACCCTTCTCCCGCCGACCTGCCTCCCGCACCAGCGCGGATGGCGGGAGAAGCCCCACCCGGGCGGCGTCGGAACCGTCCTGACCACGGCACCGGCGCCGCCCGCTCCACCGCGCCGCCTCCCGAACTCGGCCGCACAGGACGACAACCGCGGCCAGCACCCGCACCACCTGTTGATCCAGCACACCTCCCGCCGCAAGGAGACGTGACGTGACCCGTTCCGCAGGAATGACCCGACGCGAAGCCGTCGCCGTATCCGTAGCCTCCCTGGGAGGAGCCGCGGTGATGACCATAGGCCTTCCCACCTCGGCTGCTGCCGCCACTGGCACTGCCGCGGCCGCAGGCGACCAGCCCTGGCGCGACAAGAACAAGTCCGCGGCCCGCCGCGCCGACGCTCTGCTGAACGCCATGACCTTCGACGAGCAGGTGGTCCTGGTGACGGCCGTCGACCCCGCCGACTACCAGCCGCTGGCCCACCTCGGCATCCCGGTCATGAACCGCGTCGACGCCTCCGACGGCCTGCGCGGGGACACCGGCGTCACCGCCTTCCCCGCCCCCAACGCCCTGGCCGCCACCTTCGACCCCGATCTCGCCGAGAAGTACGGCGACGCGATCGCCAAGGAGGCCCGCGGCAAGAGCTGGAACATCCTGCTCGGCCCGACCGTCGACATCGACCGCAACCCGCGCAACGGCCGCGAGTCCGAGGCCTACGGCGAGGACCCGCTGCTGAGCGGACTCATCGGAGCCGCGGTCACCAGGGGCTTTCAGAAGAACGACGTCATCGCGCAGGTGAAGCACTTCACCTGCTACAACCAGGAAGAAGGCCGCAACTCCCTTGACGTCGTGGTCTCCGAGCGGGCTCTGCGCGAGGTGTACTACCCGGCCTTCGAGCACGCGATCCGCGACGGCGGCGCCCTGTCCGTCATGGGCTCCTACCCGCGGATCAACGGCGTGTTCGCCTGCGAGAACCCGCACACCATCGGCGCCCTGAAGAACGACCTGGGCCTCAAGGGCTACCTCGGCACCGACTACTACCCCTCGGGCGACCGCGTCGCGGAATTCAACGCCGGCGTCGACTCCGCCGCCCTCACCCCCGACACCCCCAAGGCCGCCTTCACCGACGGACGTATCCCCAAGGACCGCACCAGAGACGCGGCCCGCCGCACGCTCTACGCCCTGTTCGCCTCCGGCGCCTACGACAACCCGGTCCCCGCCACGCCCGCCGCCGTGGTGACCACGGACGCGCACCAGACCATCGCCCGGATCACCGGCGAGCAGGCCACCGTACTGCTCAAGAACGAGCGCGGCCTGCTGCCGCTGTCGAAGAAGAAGACCATCGCGGTCATCGGCCCGGCCGGCAAGGACGCCATCACGGGCGTCGAGGGCTCCTCCTACGTCGACCCCGGCGCTTTTACCACCGCGCTGGACGCCATCAAGGCCAAGGCCGGAGCCTCCAACGTCCTCTTCTCACAGGGCAGCGTCGGCGACGTGGCCCTGCCGGTCATCCCGGGCGACGTGTTCACGACGCCGGACGGCAAGGCCGGCCTCAAGGCCGAGTTCTTCTCCGGCGAGAGCCTGTCCGGCGACCCCCTGGCCACCACGGTCACCTCCACCATCGACTTCCGCTGGGGCAACCCGATCGCCGACCTGCCCGCCAAGTGGTCGGCCCGCTGGACCGGAAAGCTGACCCCGCCCACCACCGGACTCGTCCGGATCAACACCCTGCTGTCCGGAGCCGCGAAGATCGTCGTCGACGGTGTCACCCTCCTCGATGAGTCCCGCTTCCTGTGGGACTCCTTCTTCGGCCCCAAGGAGAGCGCGATCGGCGGTGTCATCGAGCTCACCGGCGGCAAGGCCGTCGACATCACCGTCGAGTACAGCACCAAGGACGCCGGCTTCTACGGCCCCAGCATGAAGCTGTGCTGGCAGCCCCAGTCGCTCATCCCCGACGCCGTGGCGACGGCGAAGAAGGCCGACATGGCCGTGGTCTTCGTCAACAACTACAGCGGTGAGGCGTTCGACCGCGACAACCTCGCCCTGCCCGGCGACCAGAACCAGCTCATCGAGGCGGTCGCCGCGGCCAACCCCAACACCATCGTCGTCCTGAACACCTCCGGCCCGATGCTCATGCCGTGGCTCGCCAAGGTCCCCAGCGTGCTGCAGGCCTGGTACCAGGGCGCAGCCACCGGAACCAGCATCGCCAACATCCTCTACGGCGACGCCGAACCCGGCGGACGCCTGCCCGTCACCTTCCCCGCCGACGAGCAGCAGGGCCCCTCCACCTACACCGGCGGCAAGAGCGACAGCGCCTACGGCAGCATCACCTACGACGAAGGCATCTACGTCGGCTACAAGTGGTACGACAAGCACGCCGCCAAGCCGCTGTTCCCGTTCGGCCACGGTCTGTCGTACACGAGCTTCAGCTACCGCGACGCCCGCGTAACCGGCCGCGGCCGCGGGGACATCGCCGGCGAGATCAGCGTCGAGGTCCGCAACACCGGCAAGCGCACCGGCTCCGACGTCGTCCAGGTCTACGTCGGCCACCTGCCCACCCGGGTCGACACCCCCGCCAGGACCCTCGCAGGCTTCGCCCGCGTTGCACTCAAGCCGGGCGAACGCACCACCACCACGATCGAGATCAGCCGACGACTGCTGTCCTACTGGGACGAGGACAAGAACCGCTGGATCACCCCCACCGGCAAGGTCCCGGTCTACGTCGGCACCTCGGTGGCCGACGCCGGCTACGCGGGCTCGATCACCGTCAATTGACGTGCTCCCTGGCCTAAAGTCCAGGGATTCCGGCCTGGGTCGTCTGACCCTTCCGGGGGCTTCCTGCTTCAACGCGCTGTGCGGGCACATGTGCCCGTCTTACCGGCGCTCCACAGGCGTTTAGCGTCTCCACCCGTCCGGTGGCGACGATGCGGCGTCCTTCGAAGAGGACGTTGCGGGCTGCGTTGTGGTCGCGGTCGTGCACGGTGCCGCAGGCGCTGCACGTCCATTTTCGGACGTGCAGGGGCTTGGGGCCGTCCCTGAATCCGCAGGCCGAGCAGACCTGGGAGGACGGGAAGGCGCGGTCCACCTTGGCGAAGGTGCGGCCGTGCCGGGCCGCCTTGTACTGCAGCATGCCGACGAACGCGGACCATCCCGCATCGTGCACGGACTTGGCGAGCCGGGTACGCGCGAGAGCGGACACCGT
>NZ_VJZD01000339.1 GCF_009377175.1 Streptomyces adustus | reverse complement strand
GGGTCGGGGAGTTGGTGCGGGTCGCGTTCCCCCGTCCTTCGGCCGTGTGACGCGCTCGTCGGCCGTGTGACCCCGGCCGGGCGATGTGTCAGTGGGCCGAGCCGGACAGCTGGAGGCCGATCACACCGGCGATCACGAGCATGATCGAGACGATCTTCAGGGTGGAGACCAGGTCGCCCAGGAAGACCATGCCGTAGATCGCGGTGCCCGCCGCGCCGATGCCCGTCCAGACCGCGTAGGCCGGGCCCACGTCGAGCTTCTTCAACGACAGGGTGAGCAGACCGAAGCTGCCCAGTGCGAAGCAGCTGAAGGCGACGGTGGGCCAGAGTCTGGTGAAGCCGTGCGACAGCTTCAGACACACCGCGAAGCCGGTTTCGAGCAGGCCCGCCACGACTACCAGCAGCCACGCCATGTGCTGTCCTCCCGGGTGTCAGCGCCAGTCTGCGCTTCGCGGCCGCTTGGTGGGGCTCGTCGGGCTTGGATCCGACTCGGTGCGATTATGCACTTACCGGACCCGGGCCCGAACAAACAACGCGAAGGTCAGAGCCCCTGCCGTGACGGTGGATCAGCTTCCCCCGAGCCTGTGACGGTGGATCAGTCGCCCTCCGTGCGCTCACGCGTCGCCAGCAGTCGGCGCAGCGAGTACAGCCGCGCCGGGTCCGCGTGCCCGTCGCCCACCCACGCGTCCAGCGCGCAGTCCGGCTCGTCGTGACTGCACGCGCGCGGGCAGCCCTCCGTGCCCGGTTCCAGGTCGGGGAAGGCGTGGATCACGCGGGACGGATCCACATGGTGCAGGCCGAACGACCGAACGCCCGGGGTGTCGACCACCCAGCCGTCGTCGCTGTCCGCCAGCGGCAGCGCCAGCGCCGAGGTCGTGGTGTGCCGGCCGCGGCCGGTCACCGCGTTCACATGTCCGGTCGTACGCCGCCGCTCCAGCGGCACCAGCGCGTTCACCAGCGTCGTCTTGCCGACGCCGGAGTGCCCGACGAACGCGGTGATCTTCCCGTCGAGCTGCTCGCGGACCCGGGCGACGGCGGTGCCGTTCTCCAGTTCCTCGCGACTGGTGACGACGTACGGGATGTCGAGGTCGCCGTACAGCTCCAGGAGCTTGGCCGGCGGGGCCAGGTCGGACTTGGTGAGCACGAGCAGCGGGGTCAGCCCGCCGTCGAAGGCCGCCACCAGGCAGCGGTCGATCAGCCGCGGGCGGGGCTCGGGGTCGGCCAGGGCCGTGACGATGGCCAGCTGGTCGGCGTTGGCGACGACCACGCGCTCGTACGGGTCGTCGTCGTCCGCGGTGCGGCGCAGCACCGAGGTCCGCCCCTCGATGCGCACGATGCGCGCGAGCGTGTCCTTCTTGCCGGAGAGATCGCCGACCAGGGCCACCCGGTCGCCGACCACGGCGGCCTTGCGGCCCAGTTCACGGGCCTTCATGGCGATCACGACCCGGTCCTCGACCAGGACGGTCAGCCGACCCCGGTCGACGGTGAGGACCATGCCCTCGGCGGCGTCCTCGTGCTTGGGGCGGATGTGTGTACGGGGCCGGTTGCCCTTGCGGTTCGGCCGGGAGCGGATGTCGTCCTCGTCGGTGTGCTTGCCGTAGCGACGCATGACCTGATCGCCCCTATGCCCCGAGCATCCCGGTCCACAGCTCCGGGAAGTCCGGGAGGGTCTTCGCCGTCGTCGCCACGTTCTCGATCTGCACGCCCTCCACCGCCAGCCCGAGGATCGCGCCCGCCGTCGCCATCCGATGGTCCTCGTAGGTGTGGAAGATCCCGCCGTGCAGGGGGCGGGGCCGGATGCGCAGTCCGTCGGCGGTCTCGGTGACGTCGCCGCCGAGCTCGTTGATCTCCTTGGTGAGCGCGGCCAGCCGGTCCGTCTCGTGCAGCCGCAGATGGGCCACGCCCCGCAGGTACGACGGGGAGTCTGCGAGAGCGGCGACGGCCGCGATGCCCGGCGTCAGCTCGCCGACCTCGCCCAGGTCCACGTCGATACCGTGGACCGCGCCCGAGCCGGTGAACACCAGCCCGTACTCGGTCAGCTCGCAGCTGCCGCCCATCTCGGTGAAGATCTCGCGCAGCCGGTCGCCGGGCTGGGTGGTGCGGGACGGCCAGTCCGGGACGACGACCCGCCCGCCGGTGACCAGCGCCGCCGCCAGGAACGGCTGCGCGTTGGACAGGTCCGGCTCGACGGTCAGGTCGCGGCCGAGCAGCGCGCCGGGGGTGACCCGCCAGACGTTCGGCTCGCCGCCCGACTCCGGGGTGTCGACCTGGGCGCCGACCGCGCGCAGCATGTCCACGGTCATCCGGATGTGCGGCATGGACGGCAGCGTGCTGCCGGTGTGACGGACCTCCACGCCCTGGTTGAAGCGCGGTCCGGACAGCAGCAGGGCGCTGACGAACTGGGACGAGGAGGAGGCGTCGACGGCGACCGGGCCGCCGTCCAGCGCACCGCCGCCGTGCACGGTCAGCGGCAGCGCGCCCCGGCCGTCGTCGTCGATCCGGGCGCCGAGGGCGCGCAGGGCGTCGATCACGCCGTGCAGCGGACGCTCGTACGACCGTGGGTCGCCGTCGAAGCGGACGGGGCCGTCGGCGAGCGCGGCGACCGGCGGCAGGAAGCGCATGACCGTGCCCGCGTTGCCGACGTCGACCGTGGCCGGGCCGTGCAGCCCGGCGGGGATCACCCGCCACGCCTCGCCCGTGTCGCCCGCGACGGTGGAGCTGGACGACACCGTCTCCTCGATGCCGACGCCCATCGCGCGCAGCGCCCCGGCCATCAGCAGGGTGTCGCGGGAGCGCAGCGGGCGGCGCAGCCAGCCCGGCTCGGAGGCGAGGGCGGCGAGCACCAGGGCCCGGTTGGTGACCGACTTCGACCCGGGCACGTGGACCGTCGCGTCGACGGCTCCGGTCGCGTGCGGGGCGGGCCAGAGGGCAGTGTCTGCGGGGTTCACGGTCATGCGCCCACTTTAGTGGCTGTCGGTGACGGGAGATCTTGATCAAAAGAGGCGAAAGCGGAGCGAAAGCGCGGCATGGACAGTGCCGCGCATATATGCGCAGGCGAGGCATGGCCACGGCATGACCGGAGGGCCCCCGCACCCGGGCCCCGGCTCGACCCGAACGCGCCCCGCGCTCGGGCCACGGCATGCCCCGTGCACGCCCCGTACCCGGCGCTCACAGCCCCAGCAGCCACCTGCCCCCGCCGAGCAGCGAGCACAGGGACACCGCGTGGAACAGGAACAGCCACAGCCCCGCCGGTACGTGCGTCAGCCGCGACAACTGGTCCGCGTCCGAGTCACCCGCGCCCCCGCGCGATCGCTTGGCCTGGAGCTCGAAGGCCGGACGCACCCCGCCGAACAGCAGGAACCACACCACCGCGTACGCGAACGCCGCCTGCACCTGCGGCCCGGCCAGCCAGGACACCAGCAGGAAGGTGCCGCCGGTGAGCACCACGGTCAGCACCCCGTAGGCGTTGCGGATCATCACCAGCATGGCGACCAGCAGCGCGGTGGCCAGCCAGAGCAGCAGTGTGATGTGCCCGGCGCCGAGCAGCGCCGCGCCGCCCAGGCCGAGCAGCGGGGGAGCGGTGTAACCGGCGGCCGCGGTGAGGATCATGCCCAGGCCGTACGGCTTGCCCCGGCTCAGGGTCAGACCGCTGGTGTCGGAGTGCAGCCGGATGCCGGTGAGGGTGCGGCCGCTCACCAGCGCCACCAGACCGTGGCCGCCCTCGTGCGCGATGGTGATCGCGTTGCGCGAGATGCGCCACAGCGGGTGGGGCACGACTATCGCGAGGCCCGCGGCCAGGGTGGCGAGCACCACCCACAGATCAGGGTCCGGCTGGGTGCCGAAGACCTCGTCCCACAGGGAGCTGAGCGATGCCAGCGAGGTGGATGCGGTGCTGTCCATTGTCGGCGGTGGCTCCCTTTCGCGACGCGGAATCTGGCAGTGTTGCACGTATGTGCGGACGGTATGCAGCCAGTCGTGGGCCCGAGGATCTCGCAGCAACCTTTGAGGTCGAGAAGTGGGATCCGGAAGAGACGCTGGCGCCCGACTACAACGTGGCCCCGACCAAGGAGGTCTACGTCGTCCTCGACCGCCCTGTGAAGGACGCGGACAGCCCGAGGCCGGTTCGCCAGCTGCGCAGACTCAAGTGGGGACTCGTCCCGTCCTGGGCCAAGACGCCCGAGGGCGCCGCCCGGATGATCAACGCCCGCGCCGAGACCGTGCACGAGAAGCCCTCCTACCGCCGCGCCTTCGCCGCCCGGCGCTGTGTCGTCCCCGCCGACGGCTACTACGAGTGGGTCACCGGCACCCAGGAGCGGGACCTGGAGGTCGAGGGGAAGAAGAAGCGGCCGCGCAAGCAGCCGTACTTCGTGACGCCGGCGGACGGCTCGGTCTTCGCGATGGCGGGACTGTACGAGTTCTGGCGGGACCGGACGCTGCCGGACGAGCACCCGCTGGCCTGGTGGGTGACCTGCTCGGTCATCACGACCGAGGCGGAGACCGCGCCGCTCGCGGCCGCCCCCGCCGAGGGCCCGCGCGCGCTGGCCGACATCCACCCCCGTATGCCCCTGATGCTCACCCCCGACCGCTGGGACGACTGGCTCGACCCGTCCCGCACGGACCCCGACGAACTGCGTGACCTGCTCGCGCCGCCGCCGACCGGACTGATGCGCGCCTACCCCGTCTCCACCGCGGTCAGCAACGTCCGCAACAACGGCGCGGAGCTGCTGAAGGAGCTGGAGGGGCCCGAGGAGGGCACACTCTTCTGACGTGACGAGGATCAGTGACGTGAGCGGGACCGTCGTGAGCGAGACCATGATCAGTGACCTGAGCGAGACCGTCGAGACCGAGGCCGGCACCGCCCGGGTCACCTGGCACCGGGCCGCCGACGCGCGCCTCGTCCTCGCCGTGAGCCACGGCGCGGGCGGCGGGATCGACGCCCGGGATCTGAAAGCGCTCGCCGCGGTGCTGCCCGCGCACGGGGTGAGCGTGGCGCTGGTCGAGCAGCCCTGGCGGGTGGCCGGGAAGAAGGTGGCGCCCGCCCCGAGGACGCTGGACGTGGGCTGGCGCGGGATCTGGCCCGCGGTGGCGGAGCCGGGGCTGCCGGTGATCTCGGGCGGTCGCAGCGCGGGTGCCCGGGTGGCCTGCCGTACGGCCCTGGAACTGGGCGCCGCCGCCGTCCTCGCGCTCAGCTTCCCGCTGCACCCGCCGGGCCGGCCGGAGAAGTCCCGGGCGGCCGAACTGCTCGGGGCCGGGGTGCCCACCCTCGTCGTCCAGGGCGGGAACGACCCCTTCGGCAAGCCCGGCGAATTCCCCGAAGGGCGGTACCGGCTGGTCGAGGTTCCGTCGGGCGATCACGGCTTCGCCGTGCCCAAGCGCGCGGAGATCACGCAGGAGCAGGCCGTGGAGGTGATCACGGACGCGGTCGTGACGTGGGTGGGCTCACTCGGGTGACGGACGGGAATGTTGTGCGGCCTTCCACGGTTGAGGCGGACATAAGTGCTGGTGCACCAGCGCCGACGTCGAAGGAGAGGAAGTCCGCCGCATGGGTTCGACCATCTGCCCGCTCGTCACACGCGACCACACCGTGGACGGGCTGCACCCGGCGGATTCCGATCCGGGCCGCGGCAGCCGCGCCGACCTCGACTGGACGGTGCTGCACGCGGCCAAGATCGCTCCTATTCGAGCGGCGGCGGGCACGTCTCGTCGTCTATCCTCCGATTCGAGTGGGATCGGCATCGATCCCGCCCGGGAACTTGAGGAGGTGGGTCCGGTCACTGGGACCGACGCAGGGACCGACAACGGCCAGGCGGAGCAGCCCGAGGGCCAGGGCATGAGTGCGGAGTCCGCCACGGAGCGCACGGCGCGCTTCGAGCGCGACGCGCTCGAATTCCTCGACCAGATGTATTCGGCCGCCCTGCGCATGACGCGCAATCCGGCCGACGCCGAGGACCTGGTGCAGGAGACGTATGCCAAGGCGTACGCGTCCTTCCACCAGTTCCGTGAGGGCACCAACCTCAAGGCGTGGCTGTACCGCATCCTCACCAATACGTTCATCAACTCGTACCGCAAGAAGCAGCGCGAACCCCAGCGCAGCGCGGCCGAGGAGATCGAGGACTGGCAGCTCGCGCGCGCCGAGTCGCACATGTCGACCGGTCTGCGCTCCGCCGAGTCGCAGGCGCTCGACCACCTGCCCGACTCGGACGTCAAGGAAGCGTTGCAGGCGATCCCCGAGGAGTTCCGCATTGCCGTCTATCTCGCGGATGTAGAGGGCTTTGCGTACAAGGAGATCGCGGACATCATGGGGACACCCATCGGTACGGTGATGTCCCGGCTGCACCGGGGCCGCCGTCAACTGCGCGGCATGCTCGAGGACTACGCCCGTGAACGCGGACTGGTCCCGGCCGGCGCCGGCGAGTCGAACGAAGCGAAAGGTTCGGGCTCATGAGCTGCGGAGAGCCGCACGAGACGGACTGCAGTGAGGTACTCGACCATCTGTACGAGTTCCTCGACAGCGAGATGCCCGAACTCGACCGCGACAAGTTCCAGCACCACTTCGAGGAATGCTCGCCGTGCCTGGAGAAGTACGGTCTGGAGCAGGCCGTGAAGAAGCTGGTCAAGCGGTGCTGCGGGCATGACGACGTGCCCAGCGACCTGCGGGCCAAGGTCATGGGGCGACTGGACCTGATCCGGTCCGGGCAGGCCGTGCCCGACCACGACGTGACCGCCACCCCGGTCACCCCGCAGGAGTCCTGAACCACCGCGAGCCCCGCCGGTGATCCGGCCTGCTTTCACCCGAACGTGCTAATGGGTGCACTTTCGCCCGCAGACCCGCCCCCGGCCGCCCTAGGCTCCGGAGCCTGGACAGGCATGGTCACGGCCCAAAACGGTCGTGGCCGGGGGAGGGGCGGGCGTCATGGAGTCGGCGGTACCGGCGCGGGCACGTGCGTACGTCGTCTGTACCGCCCTCGGCGCCGGGCTCTGTCTTCAGCCGCTGCCGCCCGCACCCGCCGCCCGATGGGCCGTCGTCCTGCTCTCCGCGCTGTACGCGGGCGGCGAGCGGCTCGCCCGTCGGCGCCTCGCCGGAACGTTCCACCCCCTGCTGCTCGCCGGGGCCTTCCTGCTGCCCCCGTCGGCCGCGGCCCTCGTCGCGCTGCCGGGGGCACTGCTGTCCCCGGCCGACCGGCCCGTGCTGCTGCGGCGCGTCTGGCGGGCCGCCCAGCTGACGCTCGGGGTGTGGGCCGCGGCCCGGGTGCACCGGGCGTTCGGCGGGCGCGAGGCGGTGGCGGCGGCCGACTTCCCCCGGGTGCTGGTGCCGGCCGGCGCGGCCGTCCTGGTCTTCTGCCTGGTCCTTGGCGCGCTCGACGGCGGGATCCTGGTGCTGGCCGAGCGCGTCTCGGTCCGCCGGGCCTGGCGCGGACCGTTCCCGCGCTCGCTGGCACCGGCCGCCGTGCACGGGCTGGCCGGACTGATGATGGCGGTGCTGTGGCGCAGCCCCTACGGTCCGGTCGCCGCGTTGCTCGTGCTGCTGCCGATGTGCGTGTCGGGGTGGGTGTTCGCCCAGTACCACCGGGAACGGGCCGCCCATCAGGCGACCATCCGGGCGCTCGTGCAGGCCGTCGACATCAAGGACGCGTACACCCGCGGCCACAGCGAGCGGGTCGGGCAGGCGTCGATGATGATCGCCCGCGAGCTGGGCATGGAGGACGAGCGGGCCGAGGTGCTGCGCTTCGCCGGGATCCTGCACGACGTGGGCAAGCTGGGGGTGCCCACCAGGCTGCTGCGCAAGGACGGGCCGCTCACGCCCGAGGAGCGGCGGGTGATCGAGCTGCACCCCGAGTACGGGCACGAGATGGTGCGCGGCATCGGCTTCCTGGGGGAGGCCCGGTCGGCGATCCTGCACCACCACGAGCGGCTGGACGGGAGCGGATATCCGTACGGGCTGGTCGGCAGCCAGATCCCGGAGTTCGCCCGGGTCGTGGCGGTCGCCGACGCGTTCGACGCCATGACGTCCACCCGGTCCTACAGCAGGGCCCGGCCGGTGCCGGCGGCACTGGAGGAGCTGCGGCGCTGCGCGGGGACCCAGTTCGACCCGGCGATGGTCGGGGCACTGGCGCGCGCACTGGAACGCCGGGGCTGGCACCCGACCGTGACAGCCGACGAGACACCCGCTCCCGCGACCCACTCGCCCGCCCCTGGGCTCCAACCGCCCGTCCCCGGGGCCGGGCCCCTTCCCTCCGCGTCCGGTACGCATTCGCC
>NZ_VJZD01000338.1 GCF_009377175.1 Streptomyces adustus | reverse complement strand
GGGCGGGCGGTGCCCGGTCAGTGCAGGTCGGCGGGTGCGGGGCCGGTGGCTGCCGGACCGGCGTCGAGGAAGCCGCCGGACTGGTGCTGCCAGAGTTTCGCGTAGGCGCCCTGCGACGCGAGCAGCTCCTGGTGGGTGCCCTGCTCGACGATCCGTCCGCGGTCGAGGACGACGAGCCGGTCCATGGAGGCGACCGTGCTCAGCCGGTGGGCCACCACCAGCGCGGTACGCCCCTCCATGAGCCGCCACAGCGCCTCCTGGACGAGGATCTCGCTCTCGGAGTCCAGGGCGCTGGTCGCCTCGTCGAGGAGCAGGATCGGGGCGTCGCGCAGGATCGCCCGCGCGAGGGCGACGCGCTGGCGCTGCCCCCCGGACAGCTTGACCCCGCGCTCGCCCACCATGGTGTCGAAGCCGTCCACCAGGGCGTCGGCGAACTCCGTGACGTGCGCCGCCTCGGCCGCGCGGCGGATCTCGGCGTCGGTGGCGTCCGGCCGGGCGAAGGCGATGTTGTCGCGCAGCGAGCGGTGGAACATCGCGGGGTCCTGCGGTACGTAGGCGATAAGGCCGCGCAGGTCGGCCTGGCGCAGCCTACTGATGTCCTGGCCCCCGATCAGGATCCGGCCCGCGTCGATGTCCGTCATCCGCAGCAGCAGCCGGGTCAGGGTGGTCTTGCCCCCGCCGGACCGGCCGACGAGACCGAGCCTCGTCCCGTTGGGCACGCACAGGTCGAGGCCCTCGAAGAGCGGTGCCGCGCCGTGGTGCGCGAAGGTGACCTTCTCGAAGTGGACGTCGGCGGGCCGGTCCGGCAGGGGTTCGGGCGTCTCCGGGTCGAGCACGGTCGGCGGGGTGAGCAGCAGTTCGGTGAACTGCGCGGCCTCGGTCAGCGAGCTCTCCAGGCGGCGGTAGATCTGGTTGAAGTCGAACATGATGCGGGTGGCGTTGGAGTAGTAGGTGAAGGTGACGACGACCGTCTCCACGTCGTGGCCGCCGCCGAGCGCGACCGCGAGCAGCAGGCCCAGCGCGTTGGTCAGCACGGACATCGGCGCGACCAGCGTGTCGATGCGCAGGTTGCCGTAGTCCCAGGAACGCAGGGTGAGCCGCCTCGACTCCGCGACGCGGGAGCGGTGTTCGGCGGCCTCGCGGTCCTCGGCGGCGAACGCCCGTACCGTGTCCATGTTCATCAGGCTGTCGGCGACATGGCCCGAGACCCGGGCGATCGCCTCCTCGCGCCGGTCGACGAGCTTCTGGCGGCGGCGGATCAGCGGGACCACGCACAGCGCCGTCGTCGCGATCATCGCCAGCAGCCCGACGACCAGCAGCGGTTCGTAGCGCCACAGCACCACCGACCCGAAGAGCAGGGGTACGAAGCTCCCCAGGACCTGGAAGGTCATGGTGTCGACGAACTCCTCGAAGCGGGAGGCGAAGCTCAGCACCCGCTTGGTCAGCGACCCGGCGAAGTTGTCGTGGAAGAACGCGGCGTCCTTGGCGAACAGTTCACCCATACCGACGACGTACAGGTGCTCGATGCCGAGCGCGTCGAGGCGGTTGAGACAGTGCAGGCCGATGCGCCACAGCGTCTCCGCGAACAGCAGGACGCCGCCGAAGGCGAGCACGTACGGCAGTGCCGCGCCGATGCCGACGCCCCCGTCACCGGCGATCCGGCCGACGAGCCTGGCGACGACCAGCGGCGCGATGTAGTTGAGGCCGATGTTGCCCAGTGCCGGAAGCAGCATGCCCGGCACCGCCAGCCGCCGGAGCCGGAGCGTCTCCCTTGCGTAGTGGCGAAGGGCGAGGAGCACCGGGCCCCTGCCCGGCCTGGCCTTGCGCGATTCGGGCGATCCCATGCCATCCTCGTGAGGTCCGGTCGGGCTGGTCAGGAATCGCAGTGTCCCGCGACGGACACGCACGGTCCAAGCGGTTTTTTCCGGACAAGGGCGACTGACGGACGACTGACGCCCTGCACACACCTTGTGCCGTTTCGCCTGGTCCGGAAGGTACCCTCTCCGAGCCTGGCGGGCGGACCGGTCGACGCGTTCACCGGGCCCGATCGGATCTCGCCGCTGGACGGTTCTTCACCACCGCGTCGAGCTCCAGGCTGAGGACCTGTTCGCCGTTCTGGTTGGCCAACTCGCCGTGAATCCGCGCCATCGCGTTTCTCACGCGAGGTAGCTCGGCCCTCCGTTCGCCCTGGCGCTCCGCCCACCCCGGATCGTCGGCGGTGAGCTCCTCCACCGCTCGCAGCCGGCCCGCCGCTGAGACGATCCTGAGCATCGACACCAGACACCTCCATCGAGGAGGACGTAAGCCTTCGTCGAAGCAGCTCGGACGGGCTCGTCGGGGGTCGGGGCGAGTGCGGCCAACACGTCGACGGCCTCGCTGATGCAGCGGTAGACCGTGCTCGTCCCGACCTCGAAGGGAGTACCAGAAGTTGAGTCACCCGTACGGCAGGCCCGGCGTGCAGCGGCCCGGCCGGGCCTGAAGCCTAGGATCCGACACTGGACTCAGCAGGGCGCCACCCACCCTTGACGCGTGTGGTCGGCCCCTTCCCACGACCGAGGGAGTCGCGATGTCGCACGGCTTCGGCAGAACCCGGTGGCGGCGCTTCGCGATGGTCCTGCTGCCCAGCGTCGGGGTCTGCACGGCCCTCGGCATCGCCATGGCTCAAGGGGCACTCGCCGCCTCGTTCCTCATCTCCGGCCAGCGTTTCCAGGTCACGGCCGACAAGCTGACCGTCCGCGGCCTGAGTATCTACCCCATGGTCGACGTGTCGAAGAAGCATGAACTCGTCCCCGTCCTGGTCACCGGATTCCGGCACGCGGAGATCAGCGGCCTGTGCCAGGCGGCCGAACTCGACCTCCCAGTGGTGGGCACCCACACCCTGACCCTGACCGGCAGCGACGAGCGCCCGACGGAAGCCACGAACATGTTCCTCGACACAACGTTCGAGGCGGCCGGCCAGGCGAACTTCAGGAACATCGACATCGGCATCGCGCAGGGTGAGATCACCAAGGGCCCGGTCGATCCGGGCGACCGGAGCTCACGTTTCTTCGACCCCAGCGGCTTCGGACAGCAAGCCTCGTCGGCCACCCTGACCGACGTCAGCGTGACCTCGGTCGCGCTCTCCGCCGCCACCTTCGACGTGCCCGGCCTGCGCGTACGGTTCGATCGCGGCCACCGCGACTGCCCCTGACCGCGGGCCCGCCCCGGCACGCCTTCGCCCCCCGGCACCTCGCACGGTTGCCGTCCGCGACCTCACCCCCGAGCAGGACTCGATGTTGATCCCCCGTTTCCTCGCCGGCCGCCCCGGCCTCCGCGCCACCGCGGCCCACTCCCGGCTCAGGTTCCGCGCCTGGCGTGGCGAACGCCCCTTCTGGGCCGGGCTGTTCACCATCAACGCGGGCCTGCCCATCCTCTACTGGCCCTACGCGCACCTCGACCTCGGCGGCATCCCACTCGCCCTGTCGACCACGTCCGGCGCCGGATCCTTGATCATCGGAACCCTGCTCATGGCCCTCGGCATCAGCCTCTGGCTCCGCCCTCACCAATGGGTGTTCGCCGGTCTCGCCACCCTCCTGCTCGCTCTCGTCTCCTTCCCCGTCGCGAACCTCGGCGGCCTGTTCCTCGGACTGTTCTCCGGCCTCATCGGCGGGTCCCTGGCCCTCGCGTGGCTCCCGCCGGATGCCACCGAGCCGGCCACTGCAACTGTCAGCCACACACCCGTGAGCGCCACGGCAGGAGACAACACCTTTGACACCTGACGGCCACCGCGTACCGCCCACCGCCGCCCTAGGCACTCACCGTCCGGCCAACCCTGCTCCGGCCGCTCCCCTGCGGCTCGGCCGTGTCCCGCAGCCCCTCGCCTGCGTACTGGCGGCAGTTGTGGTGCCCCTGGCTCTGCACCTGCCCACGTCCCGTCCCTCCGGCTCCCCCTCCCCTGTCAGCAGCGCGAACACGTCCACGGCACCGACATCGCCCGCCGTCCCCCCGCCGACGGCACCGAGCGGAACGGCAACCCCTGCGAACACTCTCCTGGGCGCCGTCACCGCTCCGTCGTCGCTCCCCACTCCCAGGGCGGCGCCGGTGAACGTGATTCCACCGTCCGTCGGCACCGGGCGAGCCGTCAGGGCCGTGGCACCAAGCGCCCCACTGCCGGTCCGGCTCGCGAACGCCTCCTGGCAGCTACGCGCCACCCGGCTCGTGCTCCGAACCCTCACCTTCCGCGGTGTCGTCACCGTACGCGGCAGGTCGGGATCCGTCCGGATGCTGCGCTTCACGGCACGGTCGGTGGACGCCGTCGGCCTCGACGTGACCGTACGCCAGGGCGGCACGACACTGCGACTGCGCGCCAGGGAAGCCGCCACATCCACCCTCGAAGGCCGCAACAACGGTGTGGTGACCCTCTACCTCCGTGAACTGACCGGCACCGTCGCGGCGCGCGCCGGTACCCCACTACCGCCCCACGGCGCCGTCACCGTCACACCCGACGCCATCCCGAACTGGCTCACGAATCAACCTGCACCCGCCCGGACGCTCACCCTGACCGGTGCGACCGCCTCACACCTCACCGCGTGCGACGCCGACCTCACCGTGCCAGGACCCCAAATCCGTGTTGGCGTGCGGTAACCCACGAACCCGGCAACCTCCACCTGTGCCACACCATCCGCGGGAGGACATCTGACGCACGGGTCCTGTCCGTGTCACCCGGCCACGCGGCCTACGACAAGCGCTGCAACCGGGGCCTGCGCGTCCTTCGTCTTCGGTCCGTATCGGACAACCCGCACTGAGCGTCAACTCGAAGTCGCCGGCTGAAGGACCGCTCCTGGTCTTCGGCGCCTGGCAGCAGGTCCGTCGCCCCAAAAAATCAGGGGCCGTTTCAGATCTCCTCTGAAACGGCCCCTGACCTGCGACTTCGTAAAGTCGGGACGACAGGATTTGAACCTGCGACCCCTTGACCCCCAGTCAAGTGCGCTACCAAGCTGCGCCACGTCCCGGTGCCTTCTGACCTGGGATTTCCCCTGGCCGAACACGCAGGAAAACAATACCGCACTCCGGTCGATGGTCGCGCACCCCTTTTATCCGGGGTCCATCTCCGCTTGACCTCAAGTTTGGTCGAGGTTGAAGGATCGTCCGTATGACGACCACCACGGAAGAACGCCGGACGTACGGCTATGCGGATCTGCCCCGGCTGATGGGGCTGATGACGGGCGACGAGAAGCACGGACCGGCCGCGACCTCCACCCTGGACGTGCTGTGGGTGCTCTACGACCGGGTGCTGCGGGTCGGTCCACGGAGTGCGCGGGACCCGGGGCGGGACCGCTTCCTGCTGTCCAAGGGGCACGGGCCGATGGCGTACTACGCGGTGCTGGCCGCCAAGGGCTTCGTGCCGGTGGACCTGCTGCCCGGGTTCGGCTCGTACGACTCGCCGCTCGGCCACCATCCCGACCGGGTGCTGGTCCCCGGGGCCGAGATCGGCAGCGGGTCGCTGGGACACGGTCTGCCGATCGGTGTCGGGACGGCGCTGGGGCTGCGCGCGCAGGGGCTCGACGAGCCCCGGGTATGGGTGCTGGTCGGGGACGCCGAGCTGGACGAGGGCAGCAACCACGAGGCGATCGCGTTCGCCGGGCCCGCCGGACTCGACCGGCTGCACACGGTCGTCGTCGACAACGCCTCCGCCACCCACGCCCGGCCGGGCGGGATCGCCGCGCGGTTCGAGGCGGCCGGCTGGTCCACGGCGACCGTCGACGGCCGGGACCACGCGGCGCTGTACGAGGCGCTCACCGCCGCCCATCCGGGACGCCCGCGGGTCGTGGTGGCCCGGGTCGAACCGAAGTACTCCTGAACCGCAGCTCCCTCGACTCGCCCAGGAACCCAGGAAAGGAACCGAGGCATCCATGGACACCATGCGCGACCGTTTCGCCCCCGTCGTCTCCCGGCTGCTCGACGAGGACCCGCGGGTCGCGGTCGTCCTCGCCGCGATCGGCACGGACAGTTTCGCGGCGGCGGCCCGCCGGCACCCGGACCGGGTGATCAACGTCGGCATCCGGGAGCAGCTGCTGATCGGCGCGGGGGCCGGTCTGGCGCTGACCGGCCTGCGACCGGTGCTGCACACGTTCGCCAGCTTCCTCGTCGAGCGGCCCTTCGAGCAGGTCAAGCTGGACCTCGGGCACCAGGACGTCGGCGCGGTGCTGGTGAGCGCCGCCGCGTCCTTCGACTGGCCGGCGGGCGGCTACACCCACATGGCACCGGGCGACGTGGCGCTGCTGGACACCCTGGACGGCTGGACCGTGCACGTGCCGGGCCACCCCGACGAGGCCGAGACCCTGCTGCGGCACGCGGTGGCCGCGGACGACGACAAGGTGTACGTACGGCTGTCCGCGCAGGCCAACGCCCGGGCCCTGCCGGTCGACGGGCAGCGCACGCACACCGTGCGCGAGGGCCGCCGGGGCGTGGTCGTCGCCGTCGGGCCCATGCTCGACGCGGTGCTGGCCGCCACCGAGGGGCTGGACGTCACCGTGCTGTACGCCGCGACCGTACGGCCCTTCGACGCGGCCGCGCTGCGCCGGGCCGCCGAGGGGGCGGCGGCGGACGTGGTCCTGGTCGAGCCGTATCTGGCGGGTACGTCCACGGCGGCCGCGAACGACGCCCTCGCCGATGTGCCCCACCGGGTCCTGGGCCTGGGCGTGGGCCGGCGGGAGCTGCGGCGCTACGGGACCCTGTCGGAGCACGTGAGCGCGCACGGACTTGACCCGCGCTCGCTCCGGGAGCGGATCACCGGCTTCCTGACCGGCGGGCGGGTGGCGGCACACGGCTGAAGCGTGCGGTACACGGCCGAAGCCGACGGCCTGCGGTGTCCGGGAGCCGCCCGGGCGTCGGTCAACCGCACTCGGGGCGTACGGGGGCGCGGTCGGCCGGTGCGGGCGCGGGGACGGGCGCGGGCGTCAGCCTCGTCGTGGGGGCGTCGGCACGGAGCAGACCGCGGATCGCGGGGACCGCGAGCAGGGCGACGGGGACGACGAGGCTGACCGCCGCGGAGACCAGCAGCACATGGCTCGCGCCGAGCAGCGACGCCGCGGGGCCGGCCAGCGCCTGCCCGACGGGCATCATGGCCAGCGAGCCGGCGACGTCGTACGCGTGGATGCGGTTGAGGACGTCGGACGGGACCTGGGTCTGCACGCTGGTCGCCCACATCACGCCCCAGAAGGACATGCCCGCCCCGGCGACGGCCGCGCAGGCCGCCATGGCCGGTATCCCGAGACCGGCACCGACCGCCCACGGGAAAGCGGCGAAGCCGAACAGGGCGACCGCACCGGCCCGCAGCATGCGGCGGGGACGCAGCCGCAGGGCGAGCAGCCCGCCGACGACCGTACCGGCGCCGAGGGCCGAGTTGACCAGGCCGTAGGCGCGGGGGCCGTGCTGCTGCACCACCTCCGTCGCCACCAGCGGCACGGTCGGACCCCAGACCGCGACCATGTACAGACACCAGATCGCGATCACGCCCCACAGCCAGGTGCGGGCCCGGAACTCCCGCCAGCCCTCGACCAGATCGGTCCTGAAGGTGGCGGTGGCTGTCTGGGACCTCGCGGCGGCGAGCGGGGGAAGGCGGAGCAGCAGCAGGCACAGGGCGCTGACCGCGTAGGTGGCGGCGTGGACGGCGAACACCGCGCCCGGCGAGGCGAAGCCGACGAGCAGTCCGGCCAGGGCGGGGCCGGCGAGCTGGGCGGCGGACTCGGCGACGCGTATGGCGCCGTTCGCGCCCTGGACGTCGGCGGCCAGCCGGGGCACGGTGCTGGCGACACCGGGCTGGAAGACGGCGGCGGCCACACCGTTGACGAAGCCGATCAGACAGATCTCCCAGAGCACCACATGCCCGGCGAAGAACAGGCCGGCGGCCAGTGCCTGGGTGCCCAGGCGCACCAGATCGGCGCCGATCATGAGGCTGCGGGTGTCGAAGCGGTCGGCGAAGACCCCGCCGAACACGACCAGTCCGGCGAAGGCGGCGGCCGTCGCGGCCATGGCGAGGCCGACCGCGCCCGCGCCGTACCCGTGCTGGAGCAGGCCCGCGGCGAGGGCGACCGGCAGCATGGTGTCGCCGAGCCGGGCGACGGCACGGCCGACGAAGAACAGGGCGAAGTCCCGCGACCGGAACAGCCCCTTCCGACCCCCCGGCGACGTCTTGCCGTACCCCCGCACGGCCGTCTCGCTCGTCCCTGTCGTCCCTGTCGTCTCTTCCGACGGCGGTGTCCCGGTCATCCGCTGCTGCGCCCCTCCCCGACGACATACGGGTGCCACGGGACCGGCCGGGGTGGGGC
>NZ_VJZD01000337.1 GCF_009377175.1 Streptomyces adustus | reverse complement strand
CGCCCGCCCCGTCACCGTCTGGAGTTCGCGTCGTGCGCAT
The DNA here is from genome assembly GCF_009377175.1 of Streptomyces adustus. Classification (GTDB taxonomy): domain Bacteria; phylum Actinomycetota; class Actinomycetes; order Streptomycetales; family Streptomycetaceae; genus Streptomyces; species Streptomyces adustus. The sequence continues at coordinate 8,323 of NZ_VJZD01000337.1, read as the reverse complement.
CGACCTGCACTGCCACTCCACGGCCTCCGACGGCACGGACGGCCCCGCCGAGCTGGTGCGCGCCGCCGCCGCGGCGGGACTGGACGTCGTCGCGCTGACCGACCACGACACGACCCGCGGGTACGCGGAGGCGATCGCCGCGCTGCCGCGAGGGCTCACGCTGGTCACCGGCGCCGAGCTGTCCTGCCGGGTCGACGGGGTCAGCATGCACATGCTGGCCTACCTCTTCGATCCCGAGGAGCCCGCCCTGCTCGCCGAGCGCGAGCTGGTGCGCGACGACCGGGTGCCGCGGGCCCAGGGCATGATCGCCAAGCTGAACGAGCTGGGCGTGCCGGTCAGCTGGGAGCAGGTCGCGCGGATCGCCGGCGACGGCTCCGTCGGGCGGCCGCATGTCGCGACCGCGCTCGTCGAGCTGGGCGTCGTACCGAGCGTGGGTGACGCGTTTACCCAGGACTGGCTGGCCGACGGCGGCCGTGCCTTCGTGGAGAAGCACGAGACCGATCCGTTCGAGGCGATCCGGCTGGTCAAGGGCGCCGGGGGAGTCACGGTGTTCGCCCACCCGGCCGCCGCCAAGCGCGGCCGCACGGTGCCGGAGTCCACGATCGCCGAGCTGGCCGCCGCCGGCCTGGACGGCATCGAGGTCGACCACATGGACCACGACGAGGACACGCGGGTGCGGCTGCGCGGCCTGGCCGCCGACCTGGGCCTGCTGGTCACCGGGTCCTCGGACTACCACGGCAGCCGCAAGACGGTCGCGCTCGGCGAGTACACCACCCACCCCGACGTCTACGGGGAGATCACCCGGCGGGCGACCGGGGCCTTCCCCGTGCCGGGGACCGGCGGAGCCTGAGGATCGTCCTCGCGCCCTGTCCCACCCGTCTGTCCACTTTTCGCAAGGCTTCCTCACGCATGTTCGACGTCGCTGTCTTCGGCTCTCTCTTTCTGACCCTTTTTGTCATCATGGATCCCCCCGGGATCACCCCGATCTTCCTCGCCCTGACCGCCGGCCGCCCCGGCAAGGTGCAGAAGCGCATGGCCTTCCAGGCCGTGTGCGTGGCCGGAGGGGTGATCGCCGTGTTCGGCCTGCTGGGCCACCAGATCCTCGACTACCTGCATGTCTCCGTGCCCGCGCTGATGATCGCGGGCGGGCTGCTGCTCCTGCTGATCGCCCTCGACCTGCTGACCGGCAAGACCGACGAGCCCAAGCAGACCAAGGACGTCAACGTGGCGCTCGTACCGCTGGGCATGCCGCTGCTGGCGGGCCCGGGGGCGATCGTGTCCGTCATCCTGGCCGTGCAGAAGGCCGACAGCGTGGCCTCGCAGGTCTCGGTGTGGTCGGCGATCCTCGCCATCCATGTCGTGCTGTGGCTGGTCATGCGGTACTCGCTGCTGATCATCCGGGTGATCAAGGACGGCGGTGTGGTCCTGGTGACCCGGCTCGCGGGCATGATGCTCTCCGCGATCGCCGTGCAGCAGATCATCAACGGCGTCACCCAGGTGATCCGGGCGGGCTGAGGCCGCCCGGCCGGGTCCGCGGACGCGGCAACGTATGTCGCGGCAACGTATACAAAGCCCCGTGGGCTGCCGGTCGTTCCGGCGCCCCACGGGGCTCTGAAATCTGTGGATGGTGATCCGCGCGTTATGAGGCCGTGGTGTCGGCCGGACGGATCCACAGGCGCTGCCCGATGGCGGCGGCCTGCTGAACGATCCCGTTGACGGAGGCGGCGTCCACGACGGTGCAGTCCACGGGCGTGCCGTCGATGTCGTCGAGTCGCAGGATTTCGAAGCGCATGGGCTTCCCCTTCGTCTGGTCATCCTCCTGAGGAGAACTACTTGGTGGTATGAGCAGGGGCGTCTGTCCCCCTGTTCTGTACCTAGTCAACGCGCTGCGTGTTACAGACATTCCCTACGCTAAAGAAATTTTTCGAACGTCTAACTACTGACCGGTAAATGGGTTTGTGGAGACTGAATGGGACCGGTTGTGTTCGCAGCGTGACCGCCGGGACAATGGGCGCGATGAACGACGACCTCGCGGACCTGACCGCCCGCATCGACCGTACGAACGAACTGCTCCAGCGCATGCTCGCCGAGGTGGCGAAGACGCCCTCGACCCACGCGATCTTCGTCGACGCGGGATACCTGTACGCGGCGGCCGGCCGGCTGGTGGCCGGGACCGAGGACCGCCGGTCCTTCGACCTCGACGCCGAGGGCCTGATCGACGCGCTCATCGACCGCGCCCGCACGATCTTCGCGGACAGCAGGCTGCTGCGGGTCTACTGGTACGACGGCGCCCGGCGCCGCATCCACACCGCGGAGCAGCAGTCCATCGCGGAGCTGCCGGACGTGAAGGTGCGCCTGGGCAACCTCAACGCCAACAACCAGCAGAAGGGGGTCGACTCCCTGATCCGTACGGACCTGGAGTCGCTCGCCCGGCACCGCGCCATCAGCGACGCGGCCCTGCTCGGCGGGGACGAGGACCTGGTGTCGGCCGTCGAGGCGGCGCAGGGGTACGGCGCCCGGGTGCACCTGTGGGGCATCGAGGCCCCCGAGGGCCGCAACCAGGCCGAGCCCCTCCTGTGGGAGGTCGACAGCCAGCGCACGCTCGACCTCGACTTCTTCAAGCCGTACGTGTCCCGGCGCACCGCCGCGAGCTACGAGCCGTCGTCGGCGACCGCCCGGCCCTCGCGCGAGGACGTCCGTTTCGTGGGCGCCCAGATCGCGGCGAAGTGGCTGGCGGCGCGGGGCCGGGACGCCCTGGTGGACCTGCTGCCCGGCCATCCCTACCTCCCCGGCTCGGTCGACCAGGACCTGCTGGTCGAGGCCGAGCAGCTCCTCGCGTACTCGCTGCGCGGCCAGTCGGACCTGCGGCGCGCCCTGCGGGACGGCTTCTGGGAGCACTTGCAGACGCAGTACTAGCGGGGGCCGGCCGGTACGGACACGCCCTAGTGCGGGTGCCGGTCCCAGAAGTCGGCGAGGGCGTCGGCGGTCGGCAGCGGCCGGTCCACGTTCGGCGAGTGCTCGGCGCCGGGTACGACCGTCCGGTGCGCGCCGAGCCGCTGCGCCATCTCGTCCAGGATGGCCAATGGCCAGGTGTCGTCGCGGGCGCCCGACAGGACGTGGAACGGCAGCGGCAGGGCGGCGAGTTCGCCGATCCGGTCCGGTTCGCTGCACAACTGCCGTCCTGTAGCCAGGAGTTGGGCGGGCTTGGTGCTCAGCCAGCGGCGCCGCAACTGCTCCTGGGTGCCCGGGCCGCGGGCCGGGCCGCCGACCTCCTCGGGCGGACCCATGGCCTGGATCGCCTCCCAGACCTCGGGCATCGTCATCACGGCGAGCGCCTCGCGCAGCAGCGTCACGCGCGCCTCCTGGGAGGCGGAGATCCGGGCGGGACCCGAGGCGACGAGGGTGAGCGTACGGAAGGGGGAGTGGTCCAACAGGGCGGCGGAGCGCGCGATCTGGCCGCCGAGGGAGTGCCCGACGAGGTGGACGCGAGCGCCGAGCGCTTCGGCCTGCGCCAGCACGTCCCGCGCCAATTCGCCCTGTTCGTAGGCCGATTCGTCCTCGGCCGGTCCGTCGGACTCGTGCTGCCCGCGCCCGTCCACGGCGACGGTCCGGTACCCACGCCGCGCGAGCGTCGCGTGCACCTGGTTGAAGTCCTCCTTGCTGCCGGTGAATCCGGGCAGCATCAGGGCGATGCCCCGCGCCTGGGCTCCGTCGGCCGCGGGCATGTCGACGACGGCGAACTCGCCGCGCGCCGTGCGCAACGGGTAGGCGCGAGCGCCGGGGGGTGTGTCGAAGGCGGTGGGGTCGGTCACGGGCCGAGGCTATCGGCAACCGCACGGGCGCGGGAACGCCGAATGCCCGGCCCACCGGGGTGGACCGGGCATTCGGGTTCGGCTCAGCTCTCCGCGGGGTCGGCCGAGGCCGCGACCTTACGGGTGCGACGCGCCCTCGGCTTGGCCTCGGGCTCCGCGCCCTCCGCCTCGGCGACGGGCGCGGCCGCCGCGGTCTTGCGGGTGCGGCGCGGCTTGGGTTCCGGCTCCTGCGCGGTCTGCGCCGGGATGTCGGTCGCTGCCGCCGTGGCCTTGGTCGCCGCGGTCTTGCGGGTGCGGCGGGGCTTGGCCTCGGTCGCCTCCGCGGTGTCCACGGCTGCCTCGGCCGCTGCTGCCGTGGCCTTCGTCGCCGCGGTCTTGCGGGTGCGGCGCGGCTTGGCCTCGGTGGCGTCCGCCGTGTCCGTCGCTTCCGGGGCGGTCGCGGTGGCGGCGGTCTTGCGGGTGCGGCGGGGCTTGGCCTCGGTCGCCTCCGCGGTGTCCACGGCTGCCTCGGCCGCTGCCGCCGTGGCCTTGGTCGCCGCGGTCTTGCGGGTGCGGCGCGGCTTGGGCTCCGGGTCCTGCGCGGTCTGCGCCGGGATGTCGGCCGGGGCCGTCGTCTCGGGCTCGGCGGCCTTGCGGGTGCGGCGACGCGGCGCGGCGGCCGGCGCCTCGGTGGCCTCGGCGGTGTCCACGGCCGTCTCGGCCGGTGCCGCGGCGGTCTTGCGGGTGCGGCGGGGCTTGGCCTCGGTCGCCTCCGCGGTGTCGACAGCCGTCTGCGCGGAGTCGGCGGCCGTCTCCACGGCAGCCGTGGCCTTGCGCGTACGGCGACGCGGCGTGGTGACCGGCGCCTCGACGGACTCGGCCGGCGCCGACTCGGCGACCTGGACGGTCTCGACCGGGGTCACCGGCGTCTCCACCGCCGCGGGCGCCTCCGCGGACCTTCGGGTGCGGCGGCGGCGCGAACGCTCCACGGCCTGCGGGGTGTCGAGGACCGTGTCCTCCACGACCGCGACGGCGGCGGTCTCCGCGACCGGGGACTCGGTGGCCGTCGCCGTGGCCGGCGTCGCCTCCGGGCCCGGACCGCCGCGGGTGCGGCGGCGCCGGCGCGGGGTACGCGCGGCGGTGCCCTCCTCCGTCACGGACGTCTGCTCGACCGCGGGCGCGGTGCTCGCCTCGGACGCCACCGGCTGCGTCGCGTCCAGCGGCGTACCGCCACGGGTGCGGCGGCGGCGACGCGGCGTACGGGCCGGACGCTCGTTGTCGGCCGGACGGGACTCGCTGCGGTCGCCGCCCCGGTCGGAACGCTCACCGCGGCCGCCACGACCGCGCGCCGCGCGGCCGCCCGGCTCGCCGAGGTCCTCCAGGACCTCCGCGTCGAGCCCGGCGCGCGTGCGCTCGGTCCGCGGCAGCACACCCTTGGTGCCCGCGGGGATGTTCAGTGCCTCGAAGAGGTGCGGGGACGTGGAGTACGTCTCCGGCGGGTCGTTGAAGTCCAGCTCCAGCGCCTTGTTGATCAGCTGCCAGCGCGGGATGTCGTCCCAGTCGACGAGGGTGATCGCGATGCCCTTGGCGCCCGCGCGGCCGGTACGGCCGATGCGGTGCAGGTACGTCTTCTCCTCCTCGGGGGACTGGTAGTTGATGACGTGGGTGACGCCCTCGACGTCGATGCCGCGCGCGGCGACGTCGGTGCAGACCAGGACGTCGACCTTGCCGTTGCGGAAGGCGCGCAGCGCCTGCTCGCGGGCGCCCTGGCCGAGGTCGCCGTGGACCGCGCCGGAGGCGAAGCCGCGGCGCTGGAGCTGCTCGGCGATGTCGGCGGCCGTGCGCTTGGTACGGCAGAAGATCATCGCCAGTCCGCGGCCCTCGGCCTGGAGGATGCGGGCGACCATCTCGGGCTTGTCCATCGAGTGCGCGCGGAAGACGTGCTGCGCGATGTTCGCGACGGTCGCGCCCGTGTCGTCCGGCGCGGTGGCGCGGATGTGCGTGGGCTGCGACATGTAGCGACGGGCCAGGCCGATGACCGCGCCCGGCATGGTCGCCGAGAACAGCATCGTCTGACGCCTCGGCGGCAGCATGTTGATGATCTTCTCGACGTCGGGCAGGAAGCCCAGGTCGAGCATCTCGTCGGCCTCGTCGAGGACGAGCGACTTCACGTGCCGGAGGTCGAGCTTCTTCTGTCCCGCGAGGTCCAGCAGCCGGCCCGGGGTGCCGACGACGACGTCGACGCCCTTCTTGAGGGCCTCGACCTGGGGCTCGTAGGCCCGGCCGCCGTAGATGGCGAGGACGCGCACGTTGCGCACCTTGCCCGCGGTCAGGAGGTCGTTGGTGACCTGCGTGCACAGCTCGCGCGTGGGGACGACGACGAGCGCCTGCGGCGCCTCGGTGAGGTCCTCGGGCTTGGCGCGCCCGGCCTCCACGTCGGCGGGAACGGTGACGCGTTCGAGGAGCGGGAGGCCGAAGCCCAGCGTCTTGCCGGTGCCGGTCTTGGCCTGGCCGATGACGTCGGTGCCGGTGAGGGCGACGGGGAGCGTCATCTCCTGGATGGGGAAGGGGTTGATGATGCCGACGGCCTCAAGGGCTTCGGCTGTCTCGGGAAGGATCCCGAGCTCTCGGAACGTCGTAGTCAGGGTGCTGCCTCTTCTGTGTGGGCGGTGCGAGGCGAGCGCGGGGGTCGTGTACCGTGCCGGGGACGTCGGCCGCCTTATGGGCGGACCGAAGGGCGCGGGACCACTGCCGACGCTCTAGCGCTCGAACCGCTGAGGGTTCCCTCCGATCGTCGTACGCATCAGTGCCGTACGGTCAGGGAGGGCTGTCGGGTCGGAGCCGATCGGGCCACCGACCGGGCATCCTCATACGTGCGGCCTGTCGAGGTACGGCTGAGTACCAGCAGGCGCATTACCACCATACCCCGGAATCGCGCACACGTGATGGCCGATTCGGTCACGTAGTCACCGTCACACCGATCCGCGTCGTTGTGGTCCTACTGAATGACCAGGGACTTCCGTCCGGCGGCGGGCGGGCTATTGTGCGCTTCATGACGAGCTCTGACAAGCCCGAGAACGCCCCCGAGACCGCCGCCGAGTCCACCGAACCCACCGGGTCCGCACAGTCCGCCGGATCCACCGAGCGCACCGGGATCGCGGCCCAGGACTGGGCGCGGGCCTCCGCCGAGCCGCAGTACCGGGCGGCCGTCGTGGATCTGCTCGGCGCGCTGGCCTACGGCGAGCTGGCGGCGTTCGAGCGGCTCGCGGAGGACGCCAAGCTGGCGCCGACGCTCGCGGACAAGGCGGAGCTGGCGAAGATGGCCTCGGCCGAGTTCCACCACTTCGAGCGACTGCGCAACCGGCTCACCGAGATCGGTGCCGAGCCGACCGAGGCGATGGAGCCGTTCGTCGCCGCGCTGGACGGGTTCCACCGGCAGACGGCGCCCTCGGACTGGCTGGAGGGGCTGGTCAAGGCGTATGTCGGCGACTCGATCGCCAGCGATTTCTACCGTGAGGTCGCGGCCCGTCTCGACGCGGACACGCGCGAACTGGTCCTCGCCGTCCTCGACGACACCGGGCACGCGGGATTCGCCGTGGAGAAGGTGCGCGCGGCCATCGACGCCGACCCGCGGGTCGGCGGACGGCTCGCGCTGTGGGCGCGCCGGCTGATGGGTGAGGCCCTGTCCCAGTCCCAGCGCGTGGTCGCCGAGCGGGACGCGCTGTCGACGATGCTGGTCGGCGGGGTCGCGGACGGCTTCGACCTCGCCGAGGTCGGCAGGATGTTCTCCCGGATCACCGAGGCGCACACCAAGCGGATGGCCGCGCTGGGCCTGGCCGCCTAGGGCCCGTCCCGGCCGGGGCGTCAGGACCGTTCAGTCTTGGTCCTGACGCTGGTCCCGCTCCTGACGCCCGCCCTGGCCCGGATCCTGGCCCCGGTCCTGTCCGTGGTTGTCGTTCCCGTGGATTTCCCGGCGGCCGTCGGCTTGGTCGGCGGTCATGCCGGTGCCGACCGCCGCCGGAGTCTTCCCGCGGGGCGCAGCAGCAGCGAGAGCGAGGCGGTGGAGACGACCGCCGCACCGAGCAGGCTCGGCAGGAGGCTGTCGGGTCCCACCGCGCTGTGGGTGATGAAGTCGCCGAAGAGCGCTCCGGCGATGCCGGTCGCGAAGACGAAGGCCCGGTTCGGCAGACGGTGGGAGAAGCGGCGGTCCGCCGCCCACGCGAGCGCCACGCCGAGCATGGCGGAAGCGAGCGCTTCCAAGATCATGTCGAGTCCCTCCGGGCGGCCGTACCGTGCACCACGGTCGTAGCCCGTCATACCCGTGACCTGCGGAATGCAATCCCCCCTGTGAGGCGGTTGTGCTCCCTTTGTGCCGGGGGACGCGGGCCGGAGACGGTACCGGGATCGTGCGGGGAAAGCCCGGGCGAACACCGTGCCGACAGCCGGTTACGGCCGCCGGTGACGTACTCCGCGCCGGACGCCCGTGGACACGACAGGAAGGCGGACACAACGGGAGAGGGGCCCGGCGACAT
>NZ_VJZD01000336.1 GCF_009377175.1 Streptomyces adustus | reverse complement strand
GGGTGTGTTCGAGACCGTGGGCGTGCGCATGGTCGTGGTCGTGGTCGTGGGTGTGGGGGTGCTCGTGCCCGTGGTCGTGGCTGTGGTCGTGGTCGTGGTCGTGCGTGGCGGGGTGCTGGGGCGTGGGGTGAGGTGCGGACACGGCCGCGGACACGGTCGGGGTACGGGCGCCGACGAGGGCGAGTGGACGCTCCGGTGCCGGCTCCGGGTCGTGTGTGTGCGGGTGCCCCTCGTGTCCGTGCCCGTGCCCGTGCCCGTGTTCGTTTCCATGGGCGTGCCCGTGCCCGTGCCCGTGGTTCCGGTTGCGCCAGGCGCGGCGTACGAGGCTCACTCCCGCGAGCAGCACCAGTCCGCCGCTCGCCAGGCCCAGCCAGGCGATCACCGAGGGGGCCGCGGCGGAACCGGCCGTGACCAGGAGGCCCAGCACGACCACGCCCAGGGTGTGGGTGACGGTCACCGACGCGGCCAGCGGCAGGACGTCCTTGAGGCGGGCCCGGCCGCCGCGGGCCGCGGCCGTCGCGGCCATGATGGTCTTCCCGTGACCGGGGGCGAGCGCGTGCATCGCGCCCAGGACGACCGCGACGAGCAGGGCCAGCGCCGCGAAGCCGACGGTGAGGTGCTGGCGCGCGACCAGGTTGTCCAGGGCCTGGGTCCAGCGGTCGGCGCCGCGCGGCAGCACGGAGGCGGCGGGCGCGTCGCGTCCCGCGTCGTCGGCCAGCGCCGGACCGCCGGGCCGCACCCGCAGGGAGGCGGTGGCGGTGTCGGCGGGGGAGGAGAGCAACTCCTTCGGGTAGCTCGTCAGTTCGTGCGAGACCGAGCCCTTCGGTACGTCCGTCGCGGTGAGCGTGGTGCGGTCGCCGCGTGCGGTGATCTCCCGCCAGCCGGGGCCGGTGGAGGCGCCCGCGCTGTGGAAGCCGAGGGCGACCGGCCGGCCCTCGGGCAGCTCGGCCGTCAGACGGCATTCGACGCGCAGGGTGTGCAGTCCCGCCTGGCCGGGCCGCAGCCAAGCCCGGCTGGTGCCGACAGTGAGGGCGACGGCGCGTCCGTCGACGGTGACCCGGCTGCCCTCGGCGGCCTTCGCGCAGCGCTGCCGGGCCCACTCGGCGGTGCCCAGCCGGCGCAGGTCGGGACCGGCCTGGGTGGCCGGGATCTCGGCCAGGTCCTCGACATGGTCCACGCGGAGCAGGCCGGGGGCGGCGACCAGCCCGTCGTAGCGGTTGACGGTGAAGTTGCCGAGCGGGTGGGCGCTCGCGGACGCGGCGGGCAGGAGCGCGAGCGCGCAGCCGGCCATGAGGACGGCCGTGCCGGAGGCGAGTGTGCGACGGAGCTTCACCGGGCCGCCTCCAGGGACTTCAGCGCGTCACGGGCCGCGCGGGCCCCGAGCGGGGAGAAACCGGGGTTCAGCTTCAGCGCGGCGGTCAGATGGGTGCGGGCGTCCGCCGGGTGGCCGGTGGCCAGCTCGATCATCCCGCGGTGGTAGAGGAAGGAGGCGTTGCGGTAGCCGGTCGCGGTGGCCTCGCGGGCGTACGTGAGTGCCTCGGCGTCCCGGCCGTTGACGTGCAGGGCCCAGGCGAGGGCGTCCGCGGTGTGCACGGTGTGCCGACGGGCCCACTCGGCGCGGGCGGCGCGCAGCGCGGCCTTGGCGTCGCCGTGCTCGGCCGCGGCGAGCGCGGTGTCGAGGTCGGCGTCGACACCGTTGGCGCGGGCGAGGGCGATCCAGGCGTCCACCAGGGCGTACTGATCGCCGGCCTTCGCCCGGTCACCGTCGGCGCCACGGGCCTCGTACAGTTCGCCGAGTTCGACGAGCGGGCCGGGCAGCGGGTACCGGGAGACGACGTTCTCCATTCCGGTGATCGCGTCGGCCCGGTCGCCGCTCGCGGCCTGGGCGCGGGCCCGGCCCTCCAGGGCGGGGAGGTAGTTCTCGTCGGCGCCGAGGGCGCGGGCGTAGTAGTCGAGGGCCGACCTGTCGTCGCCCTGGTTCCAGGCGAGTTGGCCGAGCTGGGTGGAGACGTATGCCACGTCGCCCGGGGAGGTCGCGGTGTCCAGCGCCTGTCGCAGGACCCGGCGGGCCGTGGCCACGTCGCCGCGCAGCTCGTGGACGTACGCGTACCGGGTGAAGACGGGGACGCCGGGGTGCCGGGCGTCGGCGAGGTCGGCCGCCTTCTGCGCGTCGTCGTACCGGCCGAGTTCGACGAGCGCGTCGATACGGGAGCACAGGGCACGTTCGCTGTAGGGGTTCTGCTTCAGCGCCCGGTCGGCGTAGATCAGGGCGTTCTTGAAGTCGTGCCGCGCGGCGGCGAGGGCGGCGCGGCCGGCCAGGGCGGGATCGTTGTCCGGTGCCAGGGCGAGCGAGCGGGAGAACGCCTGCTCGGCCTGCGGGTAGCGGGAGGGGTCGCCCTGGGTGCGCGCCTGCTCCACATAGGCCAGCCCGAGCGTCGCCCAGCTGCCGAAGTCCCGCGGCTGCGCGCGCAGATGGGTCTGGAGGGCGGCGATGCCCGCGTTGAGGTCGCCGCTGCCCAGCAGGGCGGGCGACACCGCCGCGGGCGCGGCGGCCGCGACCGGCCGGCTGTCCCGTACCGCTCCGACGGCGATGGATCCGGCGGTCAACGCCACCGCCAGCAGGGCGGCACAGCAAGCGAGTTGCCCGACCCGCCAACGCCGCCCGGCATCGGCGACCCGCCGCAGGGCGGCGACGCGAACGCCGGCGGGCGGAGCGCCGGGGGGAGAAGTCTCCATGGGAGAGGCGTCCGTGGAAGAAGCGTCCGTGGAAAAAGCGTCCGTGGAAGAAACGTCTGCGGGAGAAACGTCGTGGGCGGCCGTTGGGGCCGTTGGGGCCGTTGGGGCCGTGGCGGCCGTTCCGGTCCCGTCCGCGTCCGGTGCGGTCGCTGTCCCGGCCGGGTCCGGGGTGGCCCCGGACCTGTCACCCCCCGGTTCGGTGCCGGGCGCCGTGGTCCCCGAGTGGTCCGGCTCCGGCGCGGCGGAGGGCGAGACGGACTCCCTCTGCGGTGCGTTGTCGTTCGTGCGCGGGGACATGCCCTCTCCTCGGTCGTCGCGTGGGGCGACGCGGCCCGCACCGTGGGGGGTGTGTAGAGGTGCGGGCCGCGCCGGTCTGGGGGGTGCGGACTAGTACGGCCGCTGCGAGCGGCGGCGCCACCAGGCCAGACCCGTGCCGATCAGCAGGACACCGGCCGCGCCCGAGGCCGCGGAGGCGGCGATCAGGGTGGTGTCGGTGCCGCTGCCCGAGGTGCCGGCCGGCTGGAGCGCGTCACCGAGCTGGCTGCGCACGTCCGCGCCGCTGGTCGTGCCCTTGGCGAGCGCGCCGCGCGAACCCGAGGTCGGGTTGGCCAGGTACGGGAAGGAGTGACCGAACTTCTGGTCGTTGGCGTCGACCGCGTCGCCCAGGTCGTTCTTGGAACCGACCAGTTCGCCCTCGACGACCTGGAGGGCGGCGTCGATCACGTCGTCGGTGAGCCGACGGCCGTTCGGGAAGCCCGCGTTGTCGCCGTCCAGCACGCCCAGCCGCTTGGGGCTGGCGGTCGGCTTGATCGAGGTGTTGAGGCGGAGCTCCTCGGCCGGCTTCACGTACGGCGGCTGGTTGAGGCCCTTGACGCCCTTGAGGAACACGTCGACCAGGTCGTTGCGCGGCTCGGCCGGCGCCTTGATCTTGTAGATCGCCTCGATGAGCTTCGGCAGCTCGGGGTTGGTGACGTTCTTCAGGAACTGCGCGTCGTGCTCGGGCGAGGACGCGTTGAACTTGTCCTTGTCCTTCTGCGGGTTGACGACCTCGTTGACGAGCGGGTTGCCCAGGCGCGAGACCTGCGTGTAGTAGCCGCCCGCGGTCCTGCGCTGGGTCGTCGAATAGACGCCCACGATCGGCTGGTGGTCCGACTCCGTGATCATCTTGTTCGGGATCTGGAGGGCGATCGAGTTGACGTTGTAGCCCTTGAGGGTGTCCCGGCCGACCTCGGACAGGTTCCCGCCGTAGAGGAGGTCGAAGACCCGCAGATCCAGGAAGAACGGGTCGTCGGCCTGCCCGGCGAACGTCTGCGCGCCGCTGGAGAGTTTGTGGATCGCCTGGTAGCGCAGCTTGCCGTAGTCCGGCATCGACGCCTTGCCCACGTTCGACGGCGCGACCGGCACGTCGTGCGCGATCCTCGTCTTCGACACCTGGTGCTTCTTCTTCAGCCGGATCAGATCGATGTCGTACGACTGCGTGATGTTGAGGTCGGGGTCGTCGAGGCTCTCGACGGCGCCCGTGTTGTAGAGGAACGTCTTCTTGTTCTTCACATGCGTCTTGAAGGTGTAGCGGAAGAGCAGGTCGTCCTGCGCGTCACCGTCGTTGTCGATGTGGAGGTCGTACTGGGCGTCGTCCGCGAACGTGTAGAAGTTCGGTCCGCCGGCCGGCTCCTCGAAGGGGATCCAGTTCGCGATGATCGTCGTCGTGTCCGGCTTGTCCGGGCTCACGAAGGCGTACACGTCCGTGTTGTCGTACTGGGGAGTCCCCGAGATCAGCGGCGCCTCGCGGTGGCTGGAGGCGGAGGCCGCCCCGGGCTCCAGCAGGGCCACACCGGCGGCTGTGAGCCCCCCGGCGGCCAGCGCAGCACATATGAGGGCCGCGACGCCTCGGCGTCCCGTACCGGTCCTGGAGATAGGTGTCATGCCGTCCGTCCTCAGTCCAACTTGCTTGACGGACGGGTATACGGCGCGGGGGCACCGTTCGGATTGGTCGATCTGGAAATTTCTTTTCTCCCTGCTCCACCCGCGTTTCGGGCACCCTGATCCGTAACCCCATCCGGAGGTGTGTTCGTTGCGAATGCCTGGTGTGACGGGACGGGCCGGCTGTGGCCGGGGAGAGGGGAACCGCGTGGAGGCGGACGAGCTTCTGGTGCTCGTGGCGGGTGGCGACCAGAAGGCCTTCGAGGATCTGTACGCACTGGTGTCCGGGCCGGTGTTCGGGCTCGTGCGGCGCGTGGTGCGCGATCCCGCGCAGTCGGAGGAGGTCTCCCAGGAGGTGCTGCTCGAACTGTGGCGCTCCGCCGCCCGCTTCGACCCCGGCCGGGGCAGCGCGCTGTCCTGGATCCTCACCCTCGCCCACCGTCGCGCTGTCGACCGGGTGCGCAGCGTCCGGGCGGCCGGCGAACGCGAGCAGCGCGAGGCGCGCCGCGCCCACCACCCCGCCTTCGACCAGGTCACCGAGGAGGTCGAGGCGGGCCTGGAGCGCGAGTGGGTGCGCCGCTGCCTGGACCGGCTGACCGCCCTGCAACGACAGTCCGTCACCCTCGCCTATTACGACGGATACACCTACCGTGAAGTGGCCGAGCGGCTCTCGCTCCCGCTGGGCACGGTCAAGACCCGTATGCGCGACGGACTCACCAGCCTGCGCAAATGCCTGGGAGGAGTCGCATGAGCGTCCTCGACCGACTGTTGCGGCGCGAGGACCTGCACTCGCTCGCCGCCCCCTACGCCCTCGACGCGCTGGAGCCCGCCGAGCGGCTGCGCTTCGAACGGCACCTCGACGGCTGCGAGCTGTGCGCCGCCGAGGTCCGCGCGCTGTCCGAGGACGCCGTCCGGCTCGCCTGGTCCACCGCCGCCCCGCCGCCGACCGCGATGCGCGACCGGGTCCTGGCCGCCGTACGGACGACTCCGCAGATGTCCGCTCCCGAGCCGGAGCGCACGACGGCCCAACTGCCGCCGCACGTCTGGGGGACCCGGCCGCCGCCCGCCCGGGTCCGGGCGTCCCGCCCGCGCCCGCTGTTCGTCCCGTTCGCCACGGCGACGGCCGCCGCGGCCCTCGTCGTCGCCTCGCTCTTCGCGGTGCAGGCCGGTCAGGCCCAGGACCGGCTGGACGCCGAGCGGGCCCAGTCGCGGGAGATCGCCCGGGTGCTCGCTGCTCCGGACACCCGCGCGACCACCGACCGGGACGCCCAGGGGCGCAGCATCGGAGTGATCGCCTCCGTCTCGCAGGGCCGGGCGATCGTCACCTTGAGCGGATACGACGGTCTGGCCGGCGGACATGTGCACCAGCTGTGGCTCATGCACCCCTCCGGGCAACCACGCTCCCTGGGCCTCTTCGACGGCGACACGCCCCTGGTCACATCCGGTCTCGACAATTCCGCCACGTCACTCGCTGTCACCGTCGAGCCGGCCGGGGGCTCGGCGCAACCCACTACCCAGCCGATTGTCCAACTCGCCCTGAAATCGCTCGGATTCGGAGAGTAACCGTCAACCCCCTTGCGAAACAGGTGAATCCTGTGCCTGCGATACACGAGTGCCCCATGAGGGCGATAGGGTTACTCTGCCCGAGCTGGGTGGACTCGTACGGGTGGGGAGTGACATGGAACAGATAACAGTGCGCAGCAGGGCGAGGGTCCCTGCGATCACCTGCGGGAGCAGCGCGACAAGTTCGCGCCTCGACCGTCATCTGTCGGTGCTGGCGGGGCCCGCCATACCGCAGCGGGAGACGGTCGAGGCGACCTCGCTCATGCTCGAACTGACGGCACGTAGCACTCAGCCCGACAAGACCAGCAGGGTGGCCCGTGTCCGTCGTGTCTCGCTCTTCGCGCCGCTGCGTCGGCTGAGCCGTTCCCTGTTCGGCGGGAACTGAGGCCCGCGCTCAGGCGGCCACACCGTCCCGGCGCAGCACTGCGATCAGCTCGTCCGTCATCCCCACGGCGCGCAGCAGTGCCTCGGTGTGCTCCCCGAGCGCGGGCACGTCCCCCAGGTCCGCCTCCGCCCCGCCCGGCAGTGTGATCGGTGGCAGCAGTGTCCGCAGCGGCCCGACCGGCGTCCCCACCTCCCGCCACCGCTCCCGGGCCGCCAGCTGCGGATGCTCCGCCACCTCGTGCAGATCCCTCAGGCGTGCACACGCGATGCCCGCCGCCTCCAGCCGCGCGACGGCCTCGTCGGCGTCCAGCGTGCCCAGCGCCTTCGCCACCTGCGCGTCCGTGCCGCCCCGGTTGGCGACCCGGGCGGCGTTCGTGGCATAGGCCGGATCCGTGCCCAACTCCGGCTGCCCGAGCACCTGTTCCGCCAGCCGTCGCCACTCCCGGTCGTTCTGCACCGACAGCAGCACCCGCCCGCCGTCCGCCGTCGGATAGGAGTCGTAGGGCGCGATGACGGCGTGCGCGAGCCCGGTGCGCCCCGGAGCGGTGCCACCGTGCATCGCATGGTGCAGCGGATGCCCCATCCACTCCGCGAGCGCCTCCAGCATCGACACCTCCACCGGCCCGCCGCACCCGGTGGCGCCCCGCCGCACCAGCGCCGCCAGCACCCCGGAGAACGCGTACATGGCCGCCGCGATGTCGGCCGCCGGGATCCCCGCCTTCACCGGCTGCTCCGGCGTCCCCGTCACCGACACCAGCCCGGCCTCGCACTGCACGAGCATGTCGTACGCCCGCTTGTCCGCGTACGGGCCGGACGCGCCGTAGCCCGAGATGTCGACGGCGATCAGCCGCGGATGCGCCGCGCACAGGGTGGCCGCGTCCAGACCGAGCCGGGCGGCGGCTCCCTGCGCCAGGTTCTGCACGAACACGTCCGCGTCCGCGACCAGTCGCCGTACGACGTCCAGGCCCCGCTCGTCCTTGAGGTCCAGGGCGATCGACTCCTTGCCGCGGTTGCACCACACGAAGTGCGAGGCAAGGCCGCCGGCGGCGGTGTCGTAGCCCCGGGCGAAGTCGCCGCCGTCGATCCGCTCCACCTTGATGACCCGGGCGCCGAGATCGGCGAGCTGCCGGGTGGCGAAGGGGGCCGCGACGGCCTGCTCGACGGCGACGACGGTGATGCCCTCCAGGGGCGGGGGAAGTGGCCTCATGCGCTGGATCATGTCCTGCGCGTGCCGCGTTGTCATGCCCGAAGGCACGTGTACCGGCTCACCTCCGGCCGGGCGCGACGGCCGCCCGGTGGTCGTCCGGTGGCCGACGGGGGAGCCGGGCAACCGGTTCAGACGAGGGCGAACTGCCCCTCGGGGCCCTCCTCGTGGTGGTCCAGGACCGTCGCCGGACGCCGGGCCGCCTCCGGGACCGGCAGGACCCCCGCGGCGCGCAGCTCGGCGGCCGGGACCGGGTGGAGCGTCTCCAGCTCCGCCCGCTGCGGCTCCACCTCCGCCAGCAGGGCGAGGACCGTGATCAGCTCCAGCAGCTCCGACGTCCACGTCTGGAGCCAGGCCGCCGGACGGATCGCTGCCAGGGAGCCCGGTTCGTCCTCGGCCGTCCGTGTCGCGATCCACTGCTCCAGCACCCTGACGCCCGCCGCCTCGAAGTCCCACGCCTGCGGCGGCACCGGGGAGATCCGGCCCTCGTCGAGGTGCAGGGTCTCCTCGTCCCGGTCGTAACGCACGTCCAGGGGCCGGGTGGGGAGCGGGGCGCGGACG
>NZ_VJZD01000335.1 GCF_009377175.1 Streptomyces adustus | reverse complement strand
ATCCCTCCCCCTCCGTCCCCTCCATGCGCTCCGGACCGGCGAGCCTCTCGACGACACGGGCTCCGCAACTCCCGTGACCGGCCCGTTCCTCCATCAGTTCCCCACCTGTTCCGGACCGCACCACGAGACCTGAGAGAATGATGAGCATGGCCTCTGACCGACCCCGCGTGCTCTCCGGAATCCAGCCCACCGCAGGCTCGTTCCACCTCGGCAACTACCTCGGCGCCGTCCGCCAGTGGGTGGCCCTCCAGGAGTCCCACGACGCGTTCTACATGGTCGTCGACCTGCACGCGATCACGGTCCCGCAGGACCCCGCGGAGCTGCGCGCGAACACCCGCCTGGCGGCCGCGCAACTCCTCGCGGCCGGCCTCGACCCGGAGCGCTGCACGCTCTTTGTGCAGAGTCACGTCCCCGAGCACGCCCAGCTCGCCTGGATCATGAACTGCCTCACCGGCTTCGGCGAGGCCTCCCGGATGACCCAGTTCAAGGACAAGTCCGCCAAGCAGGGCGCCGACCGGGCGTCCGTCGGCCTGTTCACGTACCCGATCCTCCAGGTCGCCGACATCCTGCTCTACCAGGCCCACGAGGTCCCGGTCGGCGAGGACCAGCGCCAGCACATCGAGCTGACCCGCGACCTCGCCGAGCGCTTCAACGGCCGCTTCGGCGAGACCTTCACCATCCCGAAGCCGTACATCCTCCGGGAGACGGCGAAGATCTACGACCTCCAGGACCCGTCGATCAAGATGAGCAAGTCGGCGTCCACGCCGAAGGGCCTCATCAACCTTCTCGACGACCCGAAGGCGACGGCGAAGAAGGTCAAGAGCGCGGTCACCGACACGGACACCGTGATCCGCTACGACGCCGAGAACAAGCCGGGCGTCAGCAACCTCCTCACCATCTACTCCACCCTCACCGGCAGGTCGATCGCCGAGCTGGAACAGGAGTACGAGGGCAAGATGTACGGCGCGCTCAAGACGGACCTCGCCGAGGTCATGGTCGAGTTCGTCACGCCGTTCCGGGAGCGCACCCAGCAGTACCTGGAGGACCCGGAGACGCTCGACTCGGTCCTGGCCAAGGGTGCGGAGAAGGCGCGCGCGGTCGCCGCGGAGACCCTTTCCCAGACGTACGACAGGGTCGGCTTCCTGCCCGCCAAGCACTGAGGCGCACCACCGCACACACGCACGATCGAGCGGAGCGCTGCACATCACTACGGCTGCGCCTGCCCAGATCGTGGTCGTGCCCGTACAGTCGAAGCCGGACGGCTGAGAACAAACCCGGCACACCACCGGCACGTGCCGAGCACATCCGACACGACGACAGGAGATGACGTGGGGACCGTAACGATCGGAGTGTCGATCGCGGTCCCGGAGCCTCACGGCAGCGCCCTCCAGCAGCTGCGCGCGGGCTTCGGCGACGCCGCGGCCCACGCCATCCCCACGCACATCACCCTGCTGCCCCCGACCGAGATCGACGGCGCGCTGGTCCCCGCGGTCGAGGCGTACCTCGTCGAGGTCGCGGGCATCGGCCGGGCCTTCCCGCTGCGGCTGTCCGGCACGGGCACCTTCCGGCCCCTGTCGCCGGTGGTGTACATGCGGGTCGTGGCGGGCGCCGAGTCCTGCGCATGGCTCCAGCAGCAGATCCGCGCCGCCTCGGGGCCGGTGGCCCGGGAGCTCCAGTTCCCGTACCACCCCCACGTCACGGTCGCGCACGGCATCGACGACGCCGCCATGGACCGCGCCTTCGACGAGCTCGCCGACTACGAGGCCGACTGGCTGTGCACCGGCTTCGCCCTGTACGAGCAGGGTCCCGACGGGGTGTGGCGCAAACTGCGGGAGTTCCCCTTCGGCGGCTCGATGGTGCCGTCGCAGAGCCCGCCCGCGGAACAGCACACCCACGTGGAACAGGGAACCCTCCCGGCCCGCTGAGGCGCCCGCCAGGGCCTGTCCGGCGGATCCTGCCGCAACGCCCACGTCGCCGGGCGCGTCGACCCCGGCACGCACCCCCTTTCCCCGTCGATGGGACAACCGTCGGCGTGGCGCCGGTCACGATCCCGTGCTCACGGGGTACGAGGACATCGGTGTTCCTTCACGAGGACCTCGGGCACGGGCACGGCGACAGCGAAAAGGGGCAGGTCGGATCATGGACTGGCTGAAGAAGCTCCCCGGGATCGGGCCGGCGGTCACGCGCCTGATGGCCACGCACGCCTGGCGCTCGTACGAACGTCTGGACCGGGTGAAGTGGACCAGACTGGCCGCCGCGATGACCTTCATCAGCTTCATCGCGCTCTTCCCGCTGCTGACGGTGGGCGCCGCGATCGCCGCCGCCACCCTCAGCCCCGCACGGCAGAAGGCCATCGAGGGCAAGATCGCCGAGCAGGTCCCCGGCATCTCCGACCAGCTTGACCTCGACGCTCTGATCCAGAACGCCGGCACCGTCGGTCTGATCGCCGCCGCCCTGCTGCTGGTCACCGGCATCGGCTGGGTCGGCCAGATGCGCGACTGTCTGCGCGCGGTCTGGGAGCTGCCCGACAGCGAGGAGAACCCCCTCCTGCGCAAGGTCAAGGACGCCGGTGTCCTCGTCGGTCTCGGCGGCGCCCTGATGATCACGCTCGGCACGTCCACCCTCGCCTCGTCCGCCGTCGGCTGGGGCGCCCGCAGCCTCGGGCTCGACGAGCACGGCTGGGGCAACGTCCTGCTGCGGGTTGCCGCGTTCGCCGTCTCCGCGCTCGCCGACTTCCTGCTGCTGCTCTATCTCCTCACCCTGCTGCCGGGTGTCGAGCCGCGGCGCCGTCGGCTCCTGGTGGCCGCGCTGCTCGGCGCGGTCGGCTTCGAGCTGCTGAAGCTGCTGCTGAGCGGCTATATGCAGGGCGTGGCCACCAAGAGCATGTACGGCGCCTTCGGGGTGCCCGTCGCCCTGCTGCTGTGGATCAACTTCACCGCGAAGCTGCTGCTGTTCTGCGCCGCCTGGACGGCGACGCACAGCGCGGCCGCCGAGGCCGGCGGCGAGGTCAGCGGCGGCGGCGCATCAGATCCGGCAGCGGCCAGCGGCGGTTGACCAGGAACGCGCCGGCCGCCAGGAGCACCAGCAGTCCGCCGCTGATCGCGAACGCGATCCCCATCCCGCTGGAGCCGCCGGACGACGCGGCCGCCGACTTCGCGGATCCCGCGCCGGGTCCGGTGCCGTCGTTCGCCCCGGGGGCGGAGGCCGTGGCGTCCGGCTGGGCGATGGACTGGGCGGAGCCCTTCGGCGCCACCAGCTCGCCCACCGGCCGTACCTTGCCGGCCGCCGCGAAGCCCCAGTCCAGCAGCTTCGCCGCCTCCTTGTAGACCTCGTTGTGCTCGTCCTTGCCCGGGTGCATGACCGTGACGAGCAGCACCCGGCCACCTCGCTCGGCGACACCGGTGAAGGTGGCGCCCGCGTTGGTGGTGTTGCCGTTCTTGACGCCCGCGATGCCCTGGTAGACCGAGAGATCGCTGTCGCCGCTGAGCAGCCGGTTGGTGTTCTCGATCTCGAAGGTCTCGCGGACCGTCTTGCCCTTGTCGTTCTTCGACGTCTTGCCGGGGAACTTGGCCCGCACGGTCGAGCAGTACTCGCGGAAGTCCTTCTTCTGAAGCCCCGAGCGGGCGAACAGGGTGAGGTCGTAGGCGGAGGACACCTGCCCCGCGGCGTCGTAGCCGTCCGGCGTCACCACATGCGTGTCGAGCGCCTGGAGTTCCTCGGCGTGCCCGTTCATGTCCGCGACGGTCCTGTCCACGCCCTGGTTCATCGCCGACAGCACGTGCACCGCGTCGTTCCCGGAGCGCAGGAAGACACCGAGCCACAGATCGCGGACCGTGTAGGTCTCCTCCTCCTTTATCCCCACCATGCTGGAGCCGGACCCGATGCCCGCCAGGTCGGCGGTGGTGACCTTGTGCTTCTCGCCGCTGGGGAACTTCGGCAGCAGGGTGTCGGCGAACAGCATCTTCAGCGTGCTCGCCGGGGGCAGCCGCCAGTGCGCGTTGGCCGCGGCGAGCACCTCGCCGGACTCGGCGTCGGCGACGATCCAGGAGCGCGCGGTCAGGTCCTTCGGCAGTACGGGGGCACCGGCGCCCAGATCGACCTGCGCGCCCGCCCGGCCGAGCCGCTCACCGCCCACGCGCGACATGTTCGCCGGGGGAGTGGGCGTCGGGCTCGCGGACGGGCTCGTGGACGGGCTCGTCGACGGACTCGGGGTCGCGAAGGAGGCGGGCGCGGTCAGCGCGAGGGACAAAGCGGTCGCGGAAGCGACCAGCAGGGATCGCCTGACGGTCGTATGAGGTGCGGGCACGATCGAGAACGTACATGCCACACCCCGTGAAGTCCCAGCAGCCACCCCACCCCGGTCACGGAACCGGACACCGGGCGGCGATACTGAACGCATGAAGCTCAGCCGCCGGGTCTCCTGGTTCCTGCTCGCCTTCGGGGTGTGGAGTCTGGTCATCTGGGTCACTTTCGTAAAGAACCTGGTCAAGGACGTCAGCGGGCTCGCGTTCGACGACGGGCATCCCACCGCGTACTTCTGGGTGCATCTGGCGCTCGCCGTCGCCTCCTTCACATGGGGGACGGCCATCGGGCTCATCGGGTTGCGCGGACTGCGCGCACTGCGCCGCACGCCATAACGGACACAGGGGATACGGCATCGTGGTCATCGTCTTCGCGCTGCTCGCCCTGACGGTTCTGGGCGTGCTGGTGGCGGTCAACCGCTACCTGTGGCAACGGCTGTTCCGCGACACGACCCGTGGACCGGGTCGCGCGCGCCGCGCGGGCGCCCTCGTCATCGCGGGCGGCTGGGCGCTGGCGGTCGGCGCCCTCGTCGCCGAGCGCGCCGGGGCCCCCTTCTGGCTCCAGCGGACGCTGGCCTGGCCGGGCTTCCTGTGGCTGGCCCTGTCGATCTACCTGCTGCTCGCGCTGCTGGCCGGCGAGGCCGTACGTCCCCTGCTGCGCCGCTTCCTCGACCGGCGGGCGGACGCCGCCGTGGCCGTACCACGCCGCGAGACCGTACCGGCGTCCGCGCCACAGGCCGACACCGAGCAGGCCGACACCGGGCAGGCCGGCACACAGCAGGCCGGACTCCCGGATTCCGCGGCTCCCGCTTCCGCCGACATCGCGGTCTCCGCCGCCCCCGTGGGATCCCCCGGGTCAGACGAGCCGTCCGCCGGGCCCTCCCGTCGTCTCTTCGTCTCCCGTGTCGTGGGCGGCGCCGCGGCCGCGGCGGCCGTCGGCACGGTCGGCTACGGCACCTACGACGTCCTGCGCGGCCCACGGGTCAAGCGGGTCACCGTCCCGCTGGCCAAACTCCCGCGCGCCGCCCACGGTTACCGGATCGCGGTCGTCAGCGACATCCACCTCGGCCCGATCCTCGGCCGAGGTTTCGCCCGGACGGTCGTCGACACGATCAACTCGACCCAGCCCGACCTGATCGCGGTCGTCGGCGACCTGGTCGACGGCAGCGTCAAGGACCTGGGCCCGGCCGCGGCACCCCTCGCGCAACTGAGGGCACGGCACGGGTCGTTCTTCGTCACCGGCAACCACGAGTACTTCTCCGGCGCCGCGCAGTGGGTGGCGGAGGTCCGCCGCCTGGGCCTGCACCCTCTGGAGAACGCCCGTACCGAGATGCCGTACTTCGACCTCGCCGGCGTCAACGACCTGCGCGGCGAGAGCGAGGGCCAAGGGCCCGACTTCGCCAAGGCGCTCGACGACCGCGACCCGGCACGCGCGTGCGTGCTCATGGCCCACCAGCCGGTCCAGATCCATCAGGCGGTCGAGTACGGGGTCGACCTCCAGCTCTCCGGCCACACCCACGGCGGTCAGCTGTGGCCCGGCAACTTCATCGCGGCGGAGGCCAATCCGACGGTGGCGGGCCTGGAGCGCTACGGCGACACCCAGCTGTACGTCTCCCGGGGCGCGGGCGCCTGGGGGCCGCCGACTCGGGTGGGCGCGCCTTCGGACATCACCGTGATCGAATTGGCGTCGAAGCAAGCTTGATCGAATCAAGCCTGACACGGATCAAGTCCGGCACGAATCAAGCCTGACATGGATCGAGAATGATCGGATCGAGAATGATCCGAATTCGGTCCGGAACGCTTTGCCGCAGCGGATTTCCGGCTTCCACCAGCGTCTTGCGAGAAGCCTGTGGAACCCGTCGTGAATAACCGCCTCCATGTTCTTTCTCCGGTCACCGGAATCTCACCTGAATTCCCTTTCCCCACCGGAATCACCTGTGGTTGGGTGACGGCGCCGCCAGGGTTTGCTCGGCAGGCCCCGAGAGGAGCGGCATTGCGCTGGGGCGCCTGGGGAGGGCACCGTGCGATCCGTTCGCGGGAGAGTTCTGGCGACGCTGCTCGTGCTGGCGGCGGTCGCGGCCGGCGGTTGGCAGTTGCTGCCGTCGAACAGCGGCAACGACCGGCCCATCACGGTCGGCACGACGGACGACGTCACGTCGCTCGACCCGGCCGGCGCCTACGACGCCGGATCCTGGGCGTTGTACAGCAATGTCTTCCAGTCGCTGCTCACCTTCGAGCCGGGCGGCAGCGAACCCGTGCCGGACGCGGCCGAGAGCTGTTCCTTCTCGGACGGCGGCTTACACACCTATTCGTGCACGTTACGCAAGGGCGTCACCTTCGCCGACGGTCGCGCGATGACCGCGGCGGACGTGAAGTTCTCCTTCGACCGGATCAAGAAGATCAATTCACCGGTCGGGCCGGCCTCCTTGTTCTCCACCCTCGCCTCGGTGGACGCCCAGGGCTCGACCGTCACCTTCCATCTGTCGGCATCCGACGCGACTTTCCCGTTCAAGGTGGCCACCGGAGCGGGCTCGATCGTCGACAGCGCGCGCTATCCGGCGGACGCCCTGCGCACCGGCTCCGACGTCGACGGCAGCGGACCGTACACCCTGTCGTCGTACACGAAGGGCCGGACGGCGGTCCTGGCGCCCAACGAGCGGTACCGGGGCGCCCTGGGCATCGGGCGGCCCGTCGAACTGCGCTACTACAAGAACGCCGGGGCGCTGGAGAGCGCCTGGAACGCCCATCGGGTCGAGGTCGCAGGACGGCAGCTGCCGCCCCGGTTCCTCGCCGGTCTCTCGGCGAGCGACCCCGACCGGCGGGTCTTCGAGGCGGACGGCTCGGATACCCGCAACCTCTACCTCGACACCCGCGCGGGCTCCCCGCTGCACGATCCCCGCGTCCGGCGCGCCCTGGCCTGGCTGGTCGACCGGGACCGGCTCGCCGCGACCGTGTACGCGGGCACCGTCGAGTCGCTGTACTCGCTGATCCCGGCCGGTATCACCGGCCACAGCACCTCGTTCTTCGACGCCTACCCCGGCCCGGATCCGACCCGGGCGGGGCGGCTGCTGGCCGCGGCCGGGGTGAGCACCCCGATCCGCCTCACCTACGGTTACGCCCGCGGCAGCGGTGCCGCCGCCGAGGAGGCCGCGGAGCTCAAGCGCCAGCTGGAGACCGGCGGCCTGTTCCGGGTGACGGTCAAGGGGTACGAGTGGACCGACTTCCAGAAGCGGTGGGCCGCCGGCCGGCTCGACGCGTACGCCGTCGGCTGGGTCGCCGACTACCCCGACCCGGACACCTTCGCCGCCCCGCTCGTCGGCACCGGCAGCACCATGAACACCGGCTACCGCAACAGCCACGTCGACGCACTCATCCTCGCCACCCGGCAGACCGCCGACCGCAGCCGGGTCAGCGACGACTTCCGGGCGCTCCAGGCGGACGTCGCGGCCGACGTACCGCTGATCCCGTTGTGGCAGCGCAAGGAGTACGTCGTCAGCACCGAGGACGTCGGCGGCGGCCAGTACCTCTCGGACGGAAACGGCATGTTCCGGCTCTGGCGGCTGACCTGGATCTGACCATCGCGCCCGGCCCGGACCCATGGACCCTGCTTGGACCGGGGCTCCGGCGGGCAGTCACCCCACGCGGCACTCTGTGGCGAAGCTGTGCGCGGGACGGGGAGCAGACGTGATGAGACGCAACTCCTTCCGGCTGCCCCGGCATCCGGCGTCCGTCGGACTCGCCCGGCGCCGGGTGCGCGACCACCTGTCCGACTGGGGGCACTCGCCCGGCGAGCCGGCACTCGACGACGCGGTCCTGCTGGTGTCCGAGCTCGCGACCAATGTCGTACGCCACGGGCCGTTGCAGGAGCGGGAGTTCGAGGTGGCGGTGACCGCGCTCGCCGACGGCTCCTGTCTCATCGAGGTGTCCGACGAGGGCCGGGTGCAGCCTCGGCTGCGGGTGGTCGGGGAGTACGCGGAGGCCGGTCGGGGCCTGCACCTCGTGGAGCGGGTCGCCGCCGCCTGGGGGGTGTGGGGCCGGGGCCGGCACGGCAAGACGGTGTGGGCGCTGGTCC
>NZ_VJZD01000334.1 GCF_009377175.1 Streptomyces adustus | reverse complement strand
GCGTGCGGGCGGCCGGGGGCGGCAGGCCGGACGGGCCGACCGGGTGCCGGTCGGCCCGTCCTCGCGTGCGGTCGCGGCGGCGGTTACAGGTTGCCGCGCTTCTCCTGCTCGCGCTCGATCGCCTCGAACAGGGCCTTGAAGTTGCCCTTGCCGAAGCCCATCGAGCCGTGCCGCTCGATCATCTCGAAGAAGACCGTCGGACGGTCCTGGACCGGCTTGGTGAAGATCTGGAGCAGGTAGCCGTCCTCGTCGCGGTCGGCCAGGATCTTCAGCTCGCGCAGGGTCTCCACGGGGACACGGGTGTCGCCGACCCACTCGCCGAGGGTGTCGTAGTAGGAGTCGGGGGTGTCCAGGAACTCCACGCCGGCCGCGCGCATCGTCCGCACGGTGCGCACGATGTCGTTCGTGTTGAGCGCGATGTGCTGGACGCCGGCGCCGCCGTAGAACTCCAGGTACTCGTCGATCTGGGACTTCTTCTTGGCGACGGCGGGCTCGTTGATCGGGAACTTGACCTTGAGCGTGCCGTCGGCGACGACCTTCGACATCAGCGCGCTGTACTCGGTCGCGATGTCGTCGCCCACGAACTCCTTCATGTTCGTGAAGCCCATGACCTTGTTGTAGAAGCCGACCCACTCGTTCATCCGGCCGAGCTCGACGTTGCCGACGCAGTGGTCGACGGCCTGGAAGGTGCGCTGGGCGGGCGGCTCGACGATCGGTCCCGCGGCCACGAAGCCGGGCAGGTAGGGGCCGTCGTAGCCGGAGCGGTCCACGAGCGTGTGGCGGGTCTCGCCGTACGTCGCGATCGCGGCCAGGACCACCGTGCCGTTCTCGTCCTTGAGCTCGTAGGGCTCGGCGACCGAGCGGGCGCCCTGCTCGATCGCGTAGGCGTACGCGCGGCGGGCGTCCGGGACCTCGATGGCGAGGTCGACGACACCGTCGCCGTGCTCGGCCACGTGCTGGGCCAGGAACTGGCCCGAGGCGGTGGTGGGCTTGATCACGGAGGTGAAGACGAAGCGGGCCGAGCCGTTCTCCAGCACGTAGCTCGCGGTCTCGCGGTTGCCGTTCTCCGGTCCGGAGTAGGCCACCCGGCGCATGCCGAAGGCGCTGGAGTAGTAGTGCGCGGCCTGCTTGGCGTTGCCCACGGCGAAGACGACCGCGTCCATTCCCTTGACCGGGAAGGGATCGTCCTGCCGGGCGGTCGTGTCGGGAGTGTGGTCTGTGGTCTGGGTCATGGCGGCAGCCTGTCCCGGCCCTGCAAGGTGCGCAATAGTTCGCGTATTCATTGGGCAATCTGTGCAGCAGAATGCCCGTGACGGCGGACTTTCTGTACATGATGACCACCACGGAGGCGCGGGCATGGCGATCGATCGACTGGACGGCCGGATCATCGTGCTGCTGGCCCGTGAGCCGCGTATCGGCGTGCTGGAGATGTCGCGGCGACTGGGGGTCGCGCGCGGGACCGTGCAGGCACGGCTGGACCGGCTCCAGTCCAACGGAGTCATCCGCGGGTTCGGGCCGCAGGTCGATCCGGCGGCCCTCGGCTACCCCGTCACCGCGTTCGCCACCCTCCAGATCAGGCAGGGGCAGGGGGCGGACGTACGGGCCCACCTGGCGACCGTGCCGGAGATGCTGGAGCTGCACACGACCACCGGCGGCGGGGACATGCTGTGCCGGCTGGTGGCCCGCTCCAACGCCGACCTCCAGCGCGTCATCGACCTGGTCGTCGGTTTCGACGGGATCGTCCGGGCCTCGACCGCGATCGTGATGGAGAACGCCGTTCCGCTGCGGATCATCCCGCTGGTGGAACAGGCGGCGGAGGACCGGGACCCGGCCTGACCTGCCCCGACCCGACCCGACCCGACCGGCGAGACACGGGCCGGCGCGGTCGGCACGACGGCACGGCGACATACGGAGAGGCGAGTTGCAAAGAAAGCGTTGCAAGGGATTCTTTGCAGCGCTATCTTTGTACGCATGACGGAGCACGAGGAACGGAAGCGGCGTCAACTCGACGCCCGTTCGCTGCGGGGGCTGGCGCACCCGCTCCGGATGCAGCTGCTGGAGGCCCTGCGGCAGCGCGGTCCGGCGACCGCCTCGCAACTGGCCGAGCGGTTCGGCGAGTCGAGCGGCTCGACCAGCTACCACCTGCGTCAGCTCGCCGCCCACGGCTTCGTCGAGGACGCGCCGCAGCAGGGCAAGGGACGGGAGCGCTGGTGGCAGGCGGTGGACCAGGGACTGTTCCTCGACACCACCGACTTCGACGACGCCGACCCCGAGATACGGGGAGTGGCGGAGGCGTTCCTGCACGAGATGGCGAACATGCACGCCCACGAGCTGTCCTCCTGGCTCGTCACCCGGAACGACTGGTCCAAGGACTGGTCCGACGGCTCCGACATGAGCGACGCGACCCTACGGCTGACACCCGCGCTGGCCGCCGAACTCGTCGCCAAGATGCATGAACTGGTCGATAACTACCGGCAGTTGGGCCGCAACACGGACGACCGGGACACCGAGACGGTACGGATCCACACGCACCTCTTCCCCATCCGCACGGACTGAGAGGAACACCGAGATGCAGCTCGAAAGCCAGCTCGCCGCGCACCACGCCACCGACCTCCGCGACCGGGCCGAGAGCCACCGACTGGCCGCGGAAGCCCGGCGCCCCCGCGAACTCCGTACCCGACTGGGCTGGACCCTCGTCGAGGTCGGGCTGCGCCTGGCCAACCCGCCCAGGCCCGCGTTCGCGCACTGAGACCGGCGAGAGCTCGCGCCCTCTGCCTCAGCAGCTCGGAACCGAGCCCTTGCCCTTCTCCAGCGCCACCAGGGAGCTGATCGCGCCCTTCAGGGTGGTCACCGGAACCAGTCGCAGTCCCGCGGGTCGCTGGGACTTGGCGTCGGCGCACTCGTCCTTCGGCACGAGGAACACCGTGGCCCCGTCCCGCCGCGCGGCCTGCGTCTTCAGCCCCACTCCGCCGACCGCGCCGACCTGGCCGTCGGCGGTGATCGTCCCGGTGCCGGCCACGGTCCGGCCGCCCGTGAGGTCGCCGCCGCTGCCGTTGCCGTCGAGCTTGTCGACGATCCCCAGGGAGAACAGCAGTCCCGCGCTGGGGCCGCCGACGTCGGCGAGCTTCAGCGTGACCTTCACGTTCTTGTCGGTCAGATGGAGATAGCCCAGCGCAGCCTCGGTCGCCGCGTCCTGGGACTGCTTCATCTGCTCGGTGTTGTGCTGCTCGATCTCCTTGGTGTTGCCGCCGCCCGGGTAGACCGCGTCGCGCGGCATGATCGCCCGGTCCTTGGCGAACCAGCCGTCGATCACCTGGCTCAGCGAGACGTCCGTGTCCGGGCCCGTCGCCTCGATGGTCGTCATCCGCAGCTGCCCGCTTGTCCCGCGGACCGGCGCACCGGAGATGGTGATCACCTGGGTGCCCTGGTTCTTGCCGAGGACGTCGGCCGTCATACCGGGCTGCGCGATCGAGAACGGCAGCGGCGCGAAGACCGCCGTGGCGAGCAGGGCCACGACGGGCACGGCGCAGACGGTGAGAGCCTGGAGGCGTGTGAGGCGAGAGAGCACAGGATCAATCTAACGCGGCGGCGCCGACGGACCGGGGGCCGGTCGCTCCCGGCCCTCCCGGACTTCGGCCCCGCCGCACAGCGCCGCGGTCCCCGCCTCGGCCCAACGCCTCGGAGCGACGCCTCAGCGCAGCGCCTCCGCGACCTCCCGGGCCGCGTCGACCACGCGCGGCCCGACCCGCTCCGGCACCGCGTCCGCGAGCATCACCACACCCACGCTGCCTTCGACACCGGTCACGCCCAGCAGCGGCGCGGCCGCGCCGCTCGCCCCGGCCTCCAGCTCGCCGTGCGTCAGGATGCACCCCGGCTCCTCCGAGGTCTGCTGCCGGGCGGAGAGGATCGCCTTGCCCGCGGCCCCGCGCTCCAGCGGATGCCGGAACCCGGCCCGGTAGGCCACGTGATAGTCCGTCCACGTCGGCTCGACCACGGCCACGGCCAGCGCCTCCGACCCGTCCACCAGGGTGAGGTGCGCCGTGGCGCCGATGTCCTCGGCCAGCGCCCGCAGGGCGGGCAACGCAGCCTCCCGGACCAGCGGATGCACCTGGCGGCCCAGCCGCAGCACACCCAGCCCGACCCGGGCTCGCCCGCCCAGGTCCCGTCGTACGAGCGCGTGCTGTTCCAGGGTGGCGAGCAGCCGGTACACAACGGTCCGGTTGACGCCCAGTTTGTTGGAGAGTTCGGTGACGGTCAGCCCGTGGTCGGTGTCGGCCAGCAGTTTGAGGACTCTCAGTCCCCGGTCGAGCGTCTGGGAGGTCTCCGCGGTCACGACGCCCACTCCTTAGGTGGTGAGGCCGGCGACCCCTCGCGGCGGATGCGTCATGGAGTCCCGTCCACGACGCGCTTCAGAGGCCGCCGATCGGCAGGACGGCCCGGCAGGTCCGGGCACGGTCGCTTCACGGCTGCGCTCCGCGGCGGCGCTGCCACGGGGCGTGTGCGTAGCGGGACAGTAGCGAAGCCGGTTCGCTCAGCGGAAGGCTCCGTCCAGAATCCGGTCACCGACCGGTGGGGACTAGCTGTCTTTGTCCCGGTACGTACGGCGCATTGCGCACCGCGCGCGCTCCACCACGCGGCCCGACCACGCCCGCCCGGCCCGGCCTCAGCGCATCCGGGTGGCCCACTCCTGCATCTTGGCGATCCGCTGCCGCAGCTGCCCGGCCGTCGCCTCGGCGCTCGCCGGTCCGCCGCACACGCGCCGCAGCTCGGTGTGGATCACCCCGTGCGGCTTGCCGCTCTGGTGGACGTACGCGCTGACCATCGTGTTGAGCTGCTTGCGCAGCTCCATCATCTCCTTGTGGGAGACGACCGGTCGCCGCTCGGCGGGCAGTTCGAGCAGATCGGCCTGGTCGTCCGGCTTGCGGCGGCTGTGCGCGATCTGCCGGGCCTGCCGCTTCTGGAGCAGCAACTGCACCTGGTCCGGCTCCAGCAGACCCGGGATGCCGAGGTAGTCCTGCTCCTCCGCGCTGCCCGGGTGGGCCTGCATGCCGAACTCGGCGCCGTCGTACAGGACCCGGTCGAAGACGGCCTCGGACTCCAGCGCCTCGAAGGAGAACTGCTCCTGCTCGCCGGTGTCCTCGTCCTGCTCCTTGTTCGCCTCGTCCATCTCCTTCTCGGACTCGGCGTAAGGGTCCTCCTCGCCCTCCTTCTTCGGCTTGTCGAGGGCGTGGTCGCGCTCGACCTCCATCTCGTTGGCGAAGGTGAGCAGGTCGGGGACGGTCGGCAGGAAGACGGACGCGGTCTCGCCGCGCCGCCGGGACCGCACGAAACGCCCCACGGCCTGGGCGAAGAACAGCGGGGTGGAGATGGTGGTGGCGTACACGCCGACCGCCAGCCGCGGTACGTCGACGCCCTCGGACACCATGCGGACGGCGACCATCCAGCGGTCGGTGCTCGCGCTGAAGTCGTCGATCCGCTTCGAGGCGCCGGTGTCGTCGGACAGGACGAGCGTCGCCTTCGTCCCGGTGATCTCGCGGATCAGCTTGGCGTAGGCGCGCGCGGAGTCCTGGTCGGAGGCGATCACCAGGGCGCCCGCGTCCGGGATGCCCTTCCTGACCTCGGTGAGCCGCTGGTCGGCGGCGCGCAGCACGCTGGGCATCCACTCGCCGCGCGGGTCGAGCGCGGTGCGCCAGGCCTGCGAGACGGCGTCCTTGGTCATCGGCTCGCCGAGCCGGGCGGCGATCTCGTCGCCCGCCTTCGTCCGCCAGCGCATGTTGCCGCTGTAGGAGAGGAAGATGACCGGCCGCACGACGTGGTCGGCGAGCGCGTTGCCGTAGCCGTACGTGTAGTCGGCCGAGGAGCGCCGGATCCCGTCGTTGCCCTCCTCGTACGTCACGAAGGGGATGGGGTTGGTGTCGGACCGGAACGGCGTACCGGTCAGCGCGAGCCGCCTGGTGGCCGGCTCGAACGCCTCCAGGCAGGCCTCGCCCCAGGACTTGGAGTCGCCGGCGTGGTGGATCTCGTCCAGGATGACCAGCGTCTTGCGCTGCTCGGACCGGTTGCGGTGCAGCATGGGCCGCACCCCGACACCGGCGTAGGTGACGGCGACGCCGTGGTACTCCCTGCTGAGCGGACCCGCGCTGTACTCGGGATCCAGCTTGATCCCTATCCGCGCGGCCGCCTCCGCCCACTGCTTCTTCAGATGCTCGGTCGGCGCGACCACCGTCACCTGCTGCACGACGTGGTGGTGCAGCAGCCAGGAGGCCAGCGTCAGCGCGAAGGTCGTCTTGCCGGCGCCGGGGGTGGCGACGGCGAGGAAGTCACGCGGCTGCTCCTGGACGTACTTCTCCATCGCCCCCTGCTGCCAGGCACGCAGCTTGCTGGCGGTGCCCCAGGGGGCACGGCCCGGGAAGGCCGGTGAGAGGTGGTGCGAGTGCGACGAACTCGACGAGCTGGAGGTGGCGGCGGCAGTAGTCACGGTCTCCGGGTGGGGGTCGATGCGGCTCGGCTACGTATGACAACCGGGCCACCCTACCGGCGGCCCGACCTCGACGAAGCGTGGACAAGCCCGCGTCACCGCCGGTTGGGACCCACCTCACAGTCCCCACGGTCAACCCGGCGCCGTCGCCCGGCCCGAGATCACGCCGATGACCAGGATGTACGTCATCTCCGTTGATACGGCCCCGAGATCGCCACCGGGACCGGGGCGAGAAAGGTCACGCTTTGCGCGCCGACGGCCGTCGGCGCGCGGGCTCACGTCACCGCTCCCGCAGCCGCGTGGTCACCCAGGCCCCCAGCAGCGCCACCGCCGCCATCGGCAGGAACACGGCGGCGAAGGCCGCCGGGCGGGCCCCGGTGGCGTCGGCGACGGAGCCGCCGCCGAGTGCGGCGAAGGCGGCACCGCCGGCCGCGAGCAGCAGGGAACTGGAGAGGCCGTCGGAGATCTGGAGGGCGGCGGAGTTGGCGCCCGCCTCCTCGGGGGCGGAGAGCTGGAGCAGCAGCACGCCGGTGGAGGAGATCACCGGACCCAGGCCGAGGCAGCCGAACGCCCAGACGACAGCGACGGTCCAGACGGGCACGGAGTGGATCAGCACGCTGGGAACCACGGCGACGGCGGCCACGACCAGCACCATGCCGACCGTCGTCAGCCGCTCCCGGTACGGCTCCATCCTCGGCCGGGACTGCACCCACGAACCCAGCGCCCAGGTCACGCCGCCCGCCGCCAGGGAGAACCCGGCCGCCGTCGGCGACAGCCCCCGCTGGGTGACGAGCATCAGCGGTACGAAGGACTCGGCGGCGACGAAGGAACCGGCCGCCAGCCCGCGCAGCAGCACGACCGAGGGCAGTCCCCTGGCCGCCCGCCAGGTGCCGTGCGGCAGCAGGCCGAGGACGGCGGGCACGAGCAGCACGGCGCCCGCGGCGGCCGGGAGCAGCGAGCCGGGGCGCGGGTCCTGGGCGGCGTACTGGACCAGCCCGGCGCCCACGGAGATCGCGAGGGCGAGCCGGATCCGGCGCCGGTCGAAGGCCGCCACCTCCCCGCTCACGGGACCCGCGGCGCGCCGCCGGATCTGCGGCAGCGCTAGCGCCAGCGGGAAGACGACCAGCACGGGGATCCCGAGGAACACCCACCGCCAGCCGAGCTGCTCGGTCACCGCCCCGGCGGCGAGCGGTCCGACCACCGACGGCACGACCCAGCTCGCGGCGAACGCCGCCATGATCGCCGGGCGCAGCCGGGGCGGATAGGCGCGGCCGACGATGACGTACAGCGCGACGATCACCAGTCCGCCGCCCAGCCCCTGCACGGCCCGCCCCGCGATGAACGGCCACATCGCCTGCGCCGTGCCGGACATCACCAACCCTGCCGCGAAGGCGGCGATTCCGCTGGTCAGCGCGCCCAGCGGCCCCTTGCGGTCGGACCACTGCCCGGCGAGCACCATCCCCAGCAGGCTGGTCGTGAAGTACCCGGAGAACGCGAACGCGTACAGCGACACCCCGTCCAGATCCCGCGCGGCCACCGGCATCGCGGTGGCGACGGCGGTCGCCTCGAAGGCGATGAGCAGCACGACGGACACCATCCCGATGCTGAGCGCCCGATAGGACCGGCTCAGCACGGTGCTCTCGTCACCCTCGGCGTCCGGCGGGGTGTGAGCGAGGTCTGCGACAGCGGTGTCGCGTGATTCCAGGGCGGTCATGGTCGACAGAGTAAGGTCCTCGACCGAGTTTGACACCTGTCGGGTGGTTGGGACAGGTCTGAGACCTTGGTCCTACGCCCGCCGCTCCCCGCGCGACCCCGTGCCGCACCCCGCCCGGAAGCCCCGTTCGCACCTGTCCGGAACCCCGTTCATGAACGGCGTATGGCAGTCGTATTGCAGCCCCGGCGTCTCCCTTGAGC
>NZ_VJZD01000333.1 GCF_009377175.1 Streptomyces adustus | reverse complement strand
CAACAGCCCCCGCACATACGCCTGCCCCCACCGCCGCTGATCCGCACGGAAGAACCCGTCGAACAGATCCGCCGCGAACGCCTCCAAGTCCTCACGGACCCCGGCCATCTCCTCAGGTGTCACACCATCCCAACGACACCAACCCACCAGCAGACACTCCAACCACGAGTGAATCTGACCAAGCCCTACTAGGCGCCGTCCTGCGGGGCCGACGCGACGATGCCCTGGTAGTAGTCCCTGTCACGCGGAATGCGAGGCTCCTCCAAGGCACGGACTGCGACCGGATCGCCGAGGGGCTCGATCACCGCTCCCGCGATGTTCTCCCAAGCGAGCCCCTCGGCGTAGAAGTCGATCCCGTACTGCGCGACGATCTTCGGCTCTCCGTCGACCTCCATCGCCCTGTACTGGTATCCGTAGGCGATGTAGTTGGTCTCCTCACCGCCGCCGACGTCGGCCGTGAAGCAGGTGCCCCACCCCGGCACGTCGTACTCCACGACCAGGTACAACGGGCGGCGCACCGGTGTCGACGCCTTCGCCGCGATCTCGGCCAGTTCATCGGCCGGCAGACTTCGAGGACGCATGAAGGGGGACGTCATGCTGGTGCCGGGCGAGGAGTACATGAAGCTCTCCGTCCGCGCGACCCGCTGCTCGAGCTGATCGTCGGGCTCCGTGAGGTTGGCGACGTCCTGCTCGTACAGCGCGGTGAGGAACTCCCGGAAGAAGGCCACGGCATCGTCGATGTTCACGTCAGCTCTCACTCTTTCTCACGAAGAGCCACACGTCGGCTCCGACCGGAGGCGGGCTGTAGGTCTGGGTCTTGCCGTCGGCTTTGAGAACGTACTCGTACTTCGTCTGTTCCGCCCTCCGGATCGGAGGATTGGACACCTTCTGCAGGAGATCCAGGAACCGTTGCTGCGACTCCGGATCAGCCTCCTTGTACCACGGCAGGCTCGTGACCCGGGCTTTGAGAATGTCGCCGACCAGCATTCCGAACGTGATGGTGACCGTGAGATCCATCGACACCTCGCCTACGTCCCTTCCGTGCTGCAAGGCGAACACCTGGATGTTCTGTTCGATCGATCTCTCCACCGCGCCCTGGATCTGCTTGTTGTAATGGTCGCTTGTCGACACCAGGTTCAGGCCTTCCCGGAACCCGGATCCGCCGAACATGTCGGCGATGCCGTGCGCCCGGTTGAACTCCTCGCCCTCCACGAAGCCGGCCGGAGTCTGCGTGATGCCCCGCGGAGCTCCGCTGGGCTTGAGATTCAGGTCGTGGCCCGTCACGGTGAGCGACTCCGAGCGGTCTTTGCCTTTCTCGACCACGGTGAAGTTCTTGCCGGCCCGCGTCGTGTACGTGGTGGTGACCGTGTCGCCCTCGACGAGGACTTTGATGTTCTCCGGGAAGTAGTCCGAGTGTTCCTTCTGCCGCAGGGTCGGCAGGTCGAACTGTCCGTAGGGCGAGACACCGACCTTGTAACTGCCTGGCCCGAGCTGGTTGATACCCGTTTCCAGACTCGTCCGGAAGGCCTCGTCGGCGATCCCCGGCAGTCGGCTCGCGGCCAGCTTCTTCAGTTCCGCCGGCACGGGTGACCCGAGAGCCTGGAGGAACGCTTTCCGCTGGGGGTTCTGCGTGCCGAACACATGGCTGTAGAAATCGTTCGCGCCCGCCGTCTTCCGGTTTCCCTTGAAGTAGTCGAGAAGCGGCTGGACGAAACTGTCCGTCTGAGTGAGCGCCCGTGCGGCACTGTCCGTTCCGTTGAGGTCGGAAAGCGAGAACAGGGGAGGTGAACTCGGCAGGGGGCCGGTTCGGATCTTGCTGATGTATGTGTTCCACCAGTACGGGTGCACCTGCTCGATGAGCGTGTTGTTGTGCTTGTCGCGCATCGCTGTCTTGATCTCGTCGCGCGTCTGATTCTCGTCGCGGAGGGTGTGCTGCGGGGTCCGGGCCGTCTGGACGTGCACCACCTCGCCCTCCGGCGTCTTGGAATCCACGACCAGACGGAGCGGCACATCGTGTTTGTGTTCCACGGCGCGGACGCCCGTCGCCGCCGCGTCGTGGGAGCCGGCCCTGGAGAGTGCCCGGTCCGCGTCTGCAAGCGCGGCCGCTTCGTCCTTGCCCTCCTTGCTCTTCGTTCTGCTCTTGTCCTTGCCGCTGAACTTGTCCTTGACCTTCTTGCCGGCCGCCTTGACCCTGCCCCACAGCTTCTTCGCCGCCTTCGCGATGAAGTCGACGATCTTGTCGATGGCCTTGTTGACCGGCTTGGCGACCGCGGTGAAGACCTGGCGGACCTTGCCCGCGAGGTTGCCGATGCCCAGCAGGGAGGCGAGGAAGCCGAGGAGGACGGGGATGGAGGCGGCGAGGGCGCCTTCGATCAGGGCGGGGACGCCGCCTCCGCCGCCGTTGGCGATGGCGACGACCGCGTCCAGTATCGAGTTGACGAACTGGATGATCTGGCCGCCTTGGGTCACCACGAACGTGACGATGTCGATGATCCCCTTGACCGCGCGGACGAAGGCGGAGGCCGGGGTGAGGAGCGAGACGATCCAGCTGATGCCGGCGACGATGACGGTGGGGATCAGGTAGGCGGTGAGTTTCTGGAGGATCGTCGACTTCAGGTCGCCGACGGACTCCTTGATGTGCTCGACGGCACCGGCCGGGCCCTCCTTCTGGATGGCTTGGGCGACGGGGACGGACTGTTCGGCCGCGGTGACCGCCTGGTCGGGGACGCCCTTGCGGGTGATGCGGGCGCGGATGTTGCCCCAGGTCAGCCCCAGCAGGCCGGCCAGGAGCTGGATGATGCCCTTGAGGTCGAACTTGGCCGGCAGGGTGAGGCCGGCACCGGCGGCCGCGCCCAGCAGCCAGGAGACCAGGCCCTTCTTCAGGTGTTCGGCGATGTTGCCGACGAACTGCCGGAGACCGGCGCCCACCGCGCTGACCAGGTTGCCGAGGAACCCGATGGGATCCTTGATGATCTTCATTACCGCGGAGGCGGCCTTCGCCAGGACGCCGAGCAGCAGGTTCTTCAGTTCGATGATGGTTTGGATGACACCGACGACGGCGTCCTTGGCCTTGGCGATCAGGCCCTTGTTCTCCTCCTGGAGCTTCTTGATCTCGTCGTCGACCGAGTTCAGCGCCTGGGTGTACTTCTGGGCGAGGTCCTGGACCAGTTGGTCCGACTTCGCGTTGACGTCGGCGTCCAGCCCGTCGAACTTCTCCGTGAAGTCCTTGGCTGCCTGAGTGCCGAACTTCTTCAGGTCGGCGGGGAGCTTGTCGACCTCCGCCCGGAGCTCGGCCCGGCCGCGCGCGATGCGGTCCTTCGCCTTGCCCAGTTCGGTGCCGATGAGGTCGGCGATGGAGGAGATGACCTGCTGCATCTGCGCGACGTAGAGCTTGCGGGACTCCTGGAAGAGGGCGTTGGCCTCGGCCGGCAGGCCCGCGAACTTGTCCTTGACCCACTTGAGCTTGCCGGACCAGCCCGAGTACCGCTTGTCCTTGTAGGCGTCCATCCGGCGCTTCTGGTCCGCCATGAAGGCGTCCCGCGCGGCCTTCTCACCGGCCGTGAACCGCTCGTCGACGAGCTTGTCCAGCCCGGAGAGCGTCGCCTCCACATCCGTCTTGGTGCCGTCGAAGACCTTCTGAAGACGGGCGGTGACCTCGGCGCGTCTGCGCTCGTCGGCGGACTTGGTGGAGCTCTTGCCGCCGTCGACCTGCTTGCCGGTGGCGGTGCGGGCGGCGGCCAGGCCGGTCATGGCCTGCGCGCCGGTCGCCGCCGCGCCCTGCTTGGCGGCGGCGAGCTGCTTGGCCTCGGCGCCGCGAGCCTGTCCCGGTGCCGCCGCGGAGTGCTGCTCGCCCTCCTTCTTCGCCGCCAGTGCACCGGTGAACTGGGGCTCGTTGCTCTTGGCGAGCTGGTCCTCGGTGACCTCGGCGTCGGCCATCTGCTGATTGATCTGCCGAGGCCCGCCCGAGAAGTCGGTGACCGCGTCCGGCTGCCTGGCCGGGACCGCGCCCGCCGGGTTCGGGGTGCCGGGGACCGGCGGGGGAGCGTCGGGGGTGAGCGGGGTGACCGGCTTGTCCTGGGCCTTGGACAGGTCCGGGGCCGCCTTGGTGGTGGTGTCGATCTCCTTGGCGGAGGCGGCCTTGCCCTGGCTGACCTGGCCGCTGACCTGATCCTTGACGGCCGCCGCCTTGCCGGACCCGGAGAAGTGGTCGGCCTCGTCGAGGTTCTTCGGAGCCTGCGCCGCGATGGCCTGGTTGACGGCGGCGACGAAGGCGGCCTTGTCGAAGGTGCCGGGCTTGGCGGCGTTCATCTTCTCGGCCTGCGCGGCCTTGCCCTGGGCCTGCTTGTCGTCCGGCGGGGCGACGGCGGCGTCCTGCGCGGCCTTCGACTCCGCTGCGGCGGGAGCGTGCCGGGAGGCCGCGGTCTTCTTCGCCCGCACCTCGGACTTCAGGTCCTGGAAGGCGGGCGACGCGGACGGCGGCGGCTTGACCGGCGGAGCTGGGGCCTCCGCGGAGGACGGGGCAGGGGCGTTCGTGGCCGGTGGAGCCGCGGTCTGGCGCTGTGCGACCAGTCTGGCCACCGCCGCGTTCCCCGCCCGTGCCTGGAGCAGGCGCAGCTGCTGCGGGGCGAGGCCCGCGGCAGGTGCGGTCTCCGGCCCGGCCACCGTGGTGGGCGAGTCGGCCTCGACGGCGGGTCGGGCCTGGGTCTGGGCAGGGGCCGCCGGACGGGCCGGCGGCGCGCCGGTCTTCGCGCTGGTCTTTTTGTCCGGCACGGCCTTCATGGCCGAAAGCGTCGGGGTTCGCGGCCACGCGTACACGAGGACGGTGGGTACGGCCGGGGGAAGGGCGACTTGCCTCATCGGGCAGCGGGCTGTGCACCGCGGCGCGGCCCGACGGCGCGTTCCGGGTGATCGAAACCGGAGTGAGAATCAGCTTCGGCCGCTGGTCAAGGAGGAGTGGGTATGCCGTCGTATCTGTCCCCGGGCGTCTACGTCGAAGAAGTGGAGGCCGGGGCACGACCGATCGAGGGAGTGGGGACCTCGGTCGCCGCGTTTCTCGGCTTCGCCCCGCAAGGGCCCCTGAACGAGCCGACGCTCGTCACCAACTGGAGCCAGTACGTGGGGGTCTTCGGCGACTTCGTCGAGGGTTCCTACCTGGCGTCCGCCGTGTACGGCTACTTCGCCAACGGGGGCGGGAACTGCTACGTCGTCCGGATCGGCGGCAGCGGGGACGGCGTCGCGGGGCAACTGCCGGGCGGGGCCGCCGCAGGGACGGCGGGCGGTGGGTCCGCGGCCGAGGCGCTGCTCGGCGGGTTCCGGGTCCGGGCGCTGCCGGGCGTCACCGGTGAGATCACCGTCGAGGTCGGCGCGGCCGAGGGCGAGGCGCCGCCGAACGAGGCGTTCAAGCTGGTGATCAAGGTGGACGGGGAGGAGAAGGAGACCTACCCCTCGGTGTCCGCCCGCCGCGGCAAGGACAACGTCGTCACCAAGGTCAAGGAGAAGTCGCAGCTCATCGCCCTGGAGGAGGTCAGCCGCGCCGCCGCGTCGACCAAGCCCGACACCGGTGCGGTCGTCCTCGCGGCCGGGGCCGCCGCGGCCCCCGCTCCGGCCGGGTCCGGCACCATCGAGCTGTCGGCCGACGACTACATCGGTGACGCGGACCAGCGGACCGGCTTCGGCGGGCTTGAGGCCATCGACGAGATCACGATGGTGTCCGTGCCCGACCTGATGAGCGCTCACCAGCGCGGCATCCTGGACGCCGAGACCGTCATCTCGGTACAGCAGGCCCTGATCGCCCACTGCGAGCTGATGGGCGACCGGGTCGCGATCCTGGACGCTCCCCCCGGGCTGTCGCCGCAGCAGATCAAGAACTGGCGGATGGACACGGCCGGCTTCGACTCGAAGTTCGCCACGCTGTACTACCCGTGGGTCAAGGTCTTCGACCCGTCGGTCGGCCGCAACAGCTTCGTCCCGCCGAGCGGGCACATCGCCGGTGTGTGGGCGCGCAACGACGCCTCGCGCGGTGTGCACAAGGCGCCGGCGAACGAGGTCCTGCGGGGCGCGGTCGGCCTCCAGACACAGATCACCAAGGGCGAGCACGACCTGCTGAACCCTATCGGCGTCAACTGCGTCCGCGCCTTCCCGGGCCGCGGCATCCGGGTGTGGGGCGCCCGCACCCTTTCCTCCGACGCCGCCTGGCGCTACCTGAACGTACGTCGGCTCTTCAACTACCTTGAGGAGTCGATCCTGACGGGCACCCAGTGGGTCGTCTTCGAACCGAACGACGACGCCCTGTGGGCACGTATCCGGCGCACCATCTCGGCGTTCCTGGTCAACGAGTGGCGCAAGGGCGCGCTGTTCGGGCTGACCCCGGACGAGGCCTTCTACGTCAAGTGCGACCGGGAGACCAACCCCGCCGAGAGCATCGATTCCGGCCAGGTCATCTGTGAGGTCGGGGTCGCTCCGGTCAAGCCCGCTGAGTTCGTGGTGTTCCGGCTGGCACAGCTGTCGGGCGGCACGGGATCGGTCGACGAGTAGGACAACGACAGGCGGGTCACGGCCCCACGGCAGTGGGCCGCCCGCCGATCGGTCCCGGGGCGGTGGAGAACCGCCGTTCCCCACACGATGAGCCTAGGAGGCTGGGATGGCACTTCCCGATCTTGACAGTTCTGTCGGCCACTCCTTCGGGCTGGAGTTCGACGGCGTGGTGATCAAGCAGATCACCGAGGTCAGCGGTCTGAAGATGGAACAGGACGTCATCGAGCTCAAGCAGAACACCGCCGACGGAAAGTACGCCATCAAGAAGCTGCCGGGCCGGCCCAAGGCCGGCGAGGTCACCGTCACCCGCGGTCTGACCGAGGACAACAGCTTCGAGACCTGGATCAAGTCGTCCCGGTTCGGGAAGATGACCGACGCCCGCAAGAACGGCGCGATCATCGTCTACGACTACGAGGGCAGCGCGATCAAGCGTTACCAGCTGGTCAACGCCTGGCCGAAGTCGCTGGAGATCGGCACCCTCAAGGCGGGCGACACCTCCGTCCTCACCGAGAAGCTCTCGATCACGTACGAGAGCATGGAAGTTGAGTGATGCGCAGGACCATGCCCGC
The DNA here is from genome assembly GCF_009377175.1 of Streptomyces adustus. GTDB lineage: Bacteria > Actinomycetota > Actinomycetes > Streptomycetales > Streptomycetaceae > Streptomyces > Streptomyces adustus. The sequence goes on along the minus strand of NZ_VJZD01000333.1, from coordinate 1,337 downwards.
CCAGACGCGGCAGGCGGCACCGCCGCTCCCGGACGTACTGGGGCAGGACCACACCGGGGGAGCGGGCGAGAGCGCGAGCGGTGCGGGGCGTGACACGCTCCGCACCGAGTTCGCCTTCGAACTGCCCCGGGGGTACGTGGACGACTCCGGCACCGTGCACCGGCACGGTGTGATGCGGCTGGCCACCGCCCGGGACGAGCTCATCCCGCTGCGCGACGACCGGGTGCGGGAGAACTCCGCGTACCTGTCGGTGGTGCTGATCGCCCGGGTGATCACCCGGCTGGGCACCATCGAGGACGTCCACGCGGGCATCGTGGAGGACCTGTTCGCCTCGGACCTCGCCTTCCTCCAGGACTTCTACCGGCGGATCAACGCGGAGGGCCACACCCGCGCCGCGGTCACCTGCCCCTCCTGCCAGGAACACTTCGCGGTGGACCTCGCCGGGGGCCGCCTGGGGGAATCGTGACGTACGCGGTCGAGCGCCTCTACGAGGAGATCGCGTACCTGGCCTATCACTTCCACTGGCCGCTGGAAGAGCTGCTCGATCTGGAACACCCCGAACGGCAGCGGTACGTCGAGCAGATCGCCCGTCTCAACGGGCGGTGAGAGGACACCGAGATGGGACTGCTGTCCTGGCTGACGAGGAGCGGTGACGGCTCGCGGGGTGCCGTGCAGCCCGCAACGCGAGCCGACGCCGACGCCGGGACGACATCCCCCGCCCCGGAGGCGGCGACGGACACGGAGGTCACGGGCGGATGGCGGTCGGCGCCCGTCGTGCAGCGGGCGCTGAGCACGCCCCTGGGGCTGGTCAGCGACCCCGGCGGGTTCGGCCGGCGGCTGGGCACCTGGCAGGACCCGACGGTCACCGGACCGCTCGGCCATCTGGTCAGCGCGCTGGCGCCGTCCGGCGTCGCCCACGGGCTGGCGGAACCCACGCTGCCGGTGCAGCGGACGGGCACAGGCCCCCGGGCGCACGCCTTCGACATACCGCGGGGCGTGCGGGATTCGGCGTCTGCGTGGGCGGGCGCGCCAGGCGCGGCCTCGGCCGTCGCCCATGGGGCCGGTGACCGGCAGGGGGATGCCATAGGGGCCGCGGCCCGGCCAGGTGACCCGCCCGGCACGGACGGTCCGGTCGTCCTGCGGTCGGTGTCCCCGGCCGGGGACACCGCGCGTCACGCGGACCACGGGCCGGCTCCGACCTCCTTCGGAACGGCGCCGCTTCCCGTGGTGCCGCTTCAGCGGATCACCGTCGCGTCGAGCGGCCCCGGGCGGGACTCGGCACCGCCCGCCCCGCTGATGGTCATGCGTGTGCCGTCCGCTCCGGCGGCGCCCGCACC
>NZ_VJZD01000332.1 GCF_009377175.1 Streptomyces adustus | reverse complement strand
GCGTCGGGTGGCCCCGCTGAGGGGTGCAGGGGTGGCGTCGGGGCTACTGTCCGGTCGGCAGCATCGGGTGGCTTCCCGTGTTCGTCGGCGCGTGTTCCGGCAGCCACAGGACGGCGACCGCGCCCTCGGCCGGGATGTGCTCGGGCGCCCCGGCCGGGCGGACGTTACGGAAGGTCAGGCGGGCGCCCAGCACCCGTGCCTGGCCGGCAGCGATCGTCAGGCCCAGCCCGTGGCCGCGCCCCGAGCGGTCGCTGCTGCCGGTACGGAACCGGCTCGGCCCTTCGACGAGCAGGTTCTCGGGGAAGCCGGGGCCGTGGTCGCGGACCCGGATGACCCGGCCCTCGACGGTCACCTCGACCGGCGGCCTGCCGTGCCGGGCGGCATTGGCCAGCAGGTTGAACAGCACCCGTTCCAGGCGCCGCGGGTCGGTGGTGACCTCCGACTCGTGCACCACCCGCACCACGACGCCGGGGTCCTTGGCCGCCACCCGCCGGGACACGAAGTCGCCCAGCAGGATGTCCTGCAACTCGGCCCGTTCCGAGGCGCCGTCCAGCCGGGCCACCTCCAGCACGTCCTCGACCAGCGTGCGCATCGCCTTCGCCCGGTCCAGCACGAGTTCCGTCGGTCGGCCCGGCGGCAGCAGCTCGGCCGCCGTCAGCAGCCCGGTCACCGGGGTGCGCAGCTCGTGCGCGATGTCCGCGGTGACCCGCCGTTCCGCCTCCAGACGCTGCTGGAGGGCGTCCGCCATCGCGTCGACCGCGCGCGCCAGGTCGTCCGTCTCGTCCTGCACGACCCCGCCGATGGCGTCGCGCACCCGTACGTCCGGCTCGCCCCTGGCGACCTGGTTGGCCGCGGCGGCCGCCTTGCGCAGCCGGCGCGACAGCTGGCCGCCGATGAGCACGCCCAATGCGCTCCCGCCGAGGACCACCGCGATCGAGCCGATCACCAGGGCCTGGTCGAGATCCTTGAGGATGTCCGTGCTGCGGTCGGTGAACCCGGTGTGCAGCGACAGCACGTGCCCGTCCTTGACCGGCACGGCGGCCCAGATGTCCGGCTCCCCGCCCGCGCTGTCGGACACGAACGTCGCCCGGCGCCCCTCGGCCACCTTCTCCCGCAGTTCCGCCGGCAGATCCATGTCGTCGATCTTGATGTTGGGGAAGTTGAGCCGCCCGGACGCCTCGTAGCCGCGCTGGGCGATCAGCACCCGTTCGTCGGCGAGGTCGCGCGCGTTGTCCAGCATCGAGACCCGGGCGGCGTTGTGCACGACCACGCTGAGCGCGAGCGCCACCAGCGCCCCGACCAGCGCGATGGCCGCGCTCAGCTTCCACCGCAGCCCCGTACGGATGCCCGGGCGCTTGTCGCCGAACGAGCGCAGACGTCCGATGATCCCCCGTGTGACCTGCATGAATCGCCCCGCTCAGGCCTTCAGTTTGTAACCGAAACCGCGGACCGTCTCGATCCGGTCCTGGCCGATCTTGGTACGCAGCCGCTGCACGTGGACGTCGACCACGCGGGTGTCCCCGCCCCACCCGTAGTCCCATACGCGCTCCAGGAGCTTGTCGCGCGAGAGCACCGTGCCCGGCGCCGAGGAGAACTCCAGCAGCAGCCGCATCTCGGTCGGGGTGAGGGCCACCGGCTGCCCGGCGCGGCGCACCTCCATGCCCTCGGTGTCGATCTCCAGCTCGCCGAAGGCCAGCACCCCGCCGGTGGCGGCGGCAGCGGCCTCGCCCGCGCGGTCGGCCCCGCCGGCGTGCCCGAAGCGGCGCAGCACGGCACGGATGCGGGCCACCAGCACGGCGCCGTCGAACGGCTTGGTCACATAGTCGTCGGCGCCCGCCTCCAGGCCGAGGACGACGTCGATGGCGTCGGCGCGCGCCGACAGCATGATCACGGGGACCGTGGACTCGTCCCGGATACGCCGGCACAGGCTGACGCCGTCCAGGCCGGGCACCATCACGTCCAGCAGCGCGATGTCGGGGCGGTTCGCGCGGAACGCCTCCAGGCCCGACAGCCCGTCGGGCATCGCGGTGACCACGAAGCCGTCCCGTTCCAGCGCGAGCTGGGTGGCCTCGCGGATGACGTCGTCGTCCTCGACGAACAACACGTGGGTCTGGTCTGCCATCCCGGTGTTCTCAGTCCTTCCGGCGGTCGGTGCGGTGGTCGGTCGGGTCGTGCGCGCTCGGGGTCACCCCGCGCCGCGGCCGGTCCGTGCCCGGCTCGGCTGTGCCCCGGTCATCTGCGGTCGGGCGCCGGGGTCGGCGTCGTGCCCGCGGCGTTGCTGTAGTCGTTGTACGACCGGTACTCCTCGGTGAAATGGTCCACGGACCAGCGGTACGTGATCACGTCCTCCCCGGACGGACTGGAGACCGGGTCGTCCTTGCCGTACACCTGCTTGGTGACCACCAGGTCGCCGCGGTCGATCTCCGCGTAGGCCGGGGGCTCCTCGACCTTGAACACGTCCGTGTACCGGCCATCCTGCTCGCGGTACACGTAGGAGCCCAGACCGACCGCGTCGGCGCAGGTCAGCACGTTCACGACGATGTCGCTCGACGGCCCTCCGGTCAGGTCGCCGTAGGAGACGTCCACCGGGTAGTCGTCGCCGACACACGGCTTCAGCCCCCGCTTGACCTCCGCGGAGACCTTCGGGTCGGCCTTGACGAGGCGCACCGCGTCTACCTGGGCCGGGGTGCCGGAGGGCGAGACCGTGAGGGAGGGGACGGCGCCCGCCACGGTGTCGGAGTGGGCCGGCCCCTCGTCACGGGCACCGGTGCCGCCGGTGGCGCAGCCGGCGGCGAAAAGCCCGAGGGCGGTGATCACGAGCATCGCCGTGAACACCGCCTGGAAGGTTCCGCGGGCCGCAGTGGGCCCGGTGCCGGTCAGGCCGCGCAACGCTCCTGCTCCTCACGCTCCAGCGCGCGTGCGTCCAGATCACGGCTCTCCAGCTCCTCGCGGAGCCGGGCGAGCGCCCGGTGCAGCGTGCTCTTGACCGTTCCGGCCGACATGCCCAGGGCCGCGGCCGTCTCCTCCGTGGACATCTGCTCCCAGTGTCGCAGCACGACGACACTGCGCTGCTTCGGGGCGAGCACCTTCAGGGCGTCCATCAGCAGGGCCCGGTCGGCGTGCTGCTCGGTGGAGTCGTCGATGCAGGCGTCCGGAAGCTGCTCGGTCGGCACCTCTTCGAGCTTGCGCGCCCGCCACCACTCGGTCCGTGTGTTGATCATGACCCGGCGCAGATAGGCGTCGGCCAGGCGCTTGTCCGCGATGCCCTCCCAGCGGCCGTACGTCCGCGCCAGCGCCGTCTGGAGCAGGTCCTGGGCGTCGACCGGGTCCGGGACCAGCCGACGCGCGCTGCGCAGCAGCGCGTCCTGCCGGGTGCGGACGTACTCCTCGAATTCGAGCACCTCGCCCTGCGCCATGATCAACCGCCTCCGTTCCCCGTTTTACTCCGGCCCGTCCGTCGTCCCCGTGGTGGTGCCGGGTACGCAAATGAAGCTACGGAGGTGTTGTCACGGGGCTGTCCGAATCAGCCTGCGGGAAGCCCTCGGCTGTCCGTCGGTTGTGTAACGGAGGCGGGTCGGGGGTAAGGGAGTGAGGTGAATCATGCTGGTATGGGGGGATTTGGGAGTCGCGAGACTAGGTGTGGTCCTGGAACCGGCTGTGAAGAAGCGCGCCTTCCTGTGAAGTGACCATGCGTCAGGTCAGCGGCAGCCGGTACCGGCCGCCCGGCAGCGGCTCCACCAGACCGTCCGCCACGAGCCCGTCCAGGGCGCGGGCGCGCTGCACCGGCTCGTGCCACACCCGGTCGAGCGCGGCCTGCGGCACCGGGGTGTGGGCCTCGCGCAGGACGGCCAGCAGCTTGCCGCGGACCTGCCGGTCCGTGCCCGCGTACGTCTGGCCGCGGCGCGGCGGTCCCTCGTGCTCCGGCTTCCCGGCGAGCCGCCAGGCGCACTGGCCGGCGATCGGGCAGCGGTGGCAGGCCTCGCTCTTGGCCGTGCACACCAGCGCGCCGAGCTCCATGGACGCGGCCGCCCAGCGGGCCGCGGTCCGCTCCTCCTCGGGCAGCAGCGCGCGGGCCAGCTTGCGTTCGGCGGCGGTGGTCGCGTTCGGCGGGTACCGGACGCCGGTCACGGCACGGGCGAAGACCCGGCGGACATTGGTGTCCAGCACGGCGTGGCGCCGGCCGTACGCGAACGACGCGACGGCGGCGGCCGTGTACTCGCCGATCCCGGGCAGGGCGAGCAGCTGGGCGTGGTCGGACGGTACGTCGCCGCCGTGCCGGTCCGTTATGGCGACCGCGGCGCCGTGCAGGCGCAGGGCGCGGCGCGGGTAACCGAGCCGGCCCCAGGCGCGCACGGCCTCGCCGGGGGCCTCCGCGGCGAGGTCCGCGGGGCGTGGCCAGCGGGCCATCCACTGCTCGTAGACCGGCAGGACACGGCTCACCGGCGTCTGCTGGAGCATGAACTCGCTCACCATCACGCCCCAGGGGCCGGCCTCCGGGTGCCGCCAGGGGAGGTCGCGGGCGTGGGTGTCGAACCAGGCGATGACGGGTGTGTGCAGATGCGTCCCGTCGACCGGGCTGCCGGGGGAGCCGGGGGCCGGGACGGTGTGCGGGGGTTTCGTGGGCGCAGTCATGGCATTCCGATCCTGCCACGGGACGGCCGGGCGTGGTTCGAGGCTGGCCCGGCACGGGCGCCGTCCGGTGACCGGGCCGACCGACTCGGAAAACGGACCGGAACCTCTGTTTCCGGAATGATGATCCGGAAAAGTTGAGGATCGGCGGCGGGTGGGGCCAGCTAACGCGGGGATCTCTCGTAAAGTTTGCGCCGTGGGATCTCTGCGCAATCCGATCGGGCCACTTCCCTCCACCATCTACTGGCGCCGGAGGGCCGTAATGCTGTCCGTGGTCGCCTTGTTGGCGCTGCTGGTGACGTGGCTCGTCACCTCCGGCGGCGGGGGCGCCAAGCACGACGCCGACGGTTCGAACGGCAAGAATCCCGCCTCCTCGATCACTCCCGGGCCGTCCGGTTCCGGGCCGGCGATCAGTCAAGCCCCGGGCGGGCGCGACGAGTCGACCGGCGGGGGCACCGCGAGCCCCTCCGACTCGGGCTCGGCATCCGGCTCGGCGTCCGGTTCGGACTCCGGCGCGGGCGGCTCCGACGGATCCGCGGGCGGCGACGACTCCGCGTCCTCCGGGGGCGGTTCGGGCGACGGCTCGGGCGGCGGTGGCGGTACGGGCGCCCTGCCGGCCGGCTCCTCGCTGCCCAACTGCACTGCCAGCGTGATCACGTTGACGCTGAACAGCGTCCGCAACACCTACACGCCGGACCAGGAGCCCGCCTTCCGGCTGACCGCGAAGAACTCCTCCGCCAACGACTGCAAGGTCGATCTCGGCCCGCAGAACACGGTGTTGACGATCACTCGGACCGGCAGCGGGGGCGCGTACTGGGCGTCCGACGACTGCCCCGGGGACTCCACGAACCGGTTCTACCGGGTCCCGGCGGGCAGCAGCGCCACGTACATCGTCAAGTGGGACCGCAAGCCGAGCGCCCCCAAGTGCGCGACGCCTCCGGCCGGTTCGGCCGGGCCGGGCACCTACCTGGTGGAGGCGAAGGCTCCGGGGTTCCCGAAGAAGCAGACGTCGTTCGTGCTGTCGGCGGACTGAGCCCGCCGCACACGGACTGAGCCCGCCGCCGGGGCGGGGCGGCACCGGGCGGCTCGCCCGCCGACGCTCCCGTCGGGGGCGGGTGCCACGGACGGGTCTCAGACGTAGCGTTCCAGGATCGACGACTCCGCCAGCCGCGACAGGCCCTCGCGGACACTGCGGGCCCGCGCCTCGCCCACGCCGTCGACCGTCTGGAGGTCGTCCACACTGGCGGCGAGCAGCTTCTGGAGACCGCCGAAGTGCTCCACCAGGCGGTCGATGATGGCGCCCGGCAGCCGCGGCACCTTGGCCAGCAGCCGGAAGCCGCGCGGGGACACCGCGGAGTCGAGCGTCTCGGGCGAGCCGGTGTAGCCCAGCGCCTTCGCCACCGTGGACAGTTCGAGCAGCTCGGCATGGCTGAGGGCGTCGAGTTCGGCGAGCGCCTCGTCGACCGTGCGGGAACGCTTGGCGGTGGGCTCGGGCACGTAGTCCCGGACGACGAGTTCCCGCTCGGGCTCCACACCCGCGATCAACTCGTCGAGCTGGAGGGCGAGAAGACGGCCGTCCGTGCCCAGCTCGACCACGTACTCGGCGATCTCGGTGGCGATGCGCCGCACCATCTCCAGACGCTGGGAGACCGCCGAGACGTCACGTACGGTGACCAGGTCCTCGATCTCCAGCGCCGACAGCGTGCCCGCGACCTCGTCGAGACGGAGCTTGTAGCGCTCCAGGGTCGCCAGGGCCTGGTTGGCGCGGGACAGGATCGCCGCCGAGTCCTCCAGGACACGGCGCTGGCCGTCCACGTAGAGCGCGATCAGGCGCATCGACTGGGAGACCGAGACCACCGGGAAGCCGACCTGCTTGGAGACCCGGTCCGCCGTGCGGTGCCGGGTGCCGGTCTCCTCGGTGGGGATCGTGGGGTCGGGCAGCAGCTGTACGCCCGCGCGCAGGATCTTCGACAGGTCCGACGACAGGACGATGCCGCCGTCCAGCTTGCACAGCTCACGCAGTCGCGTGGCGGTGAACTCGACATCCAGCACGAAACCGCCCGTGCACATCGACTCGACGGTCTTGTCGGACCCGAGCACGATGAGTCCGCCGGTGTTGCCGCGCAGAACCCGCTCCAGACCGTCGCGCAGGGCCATACCGGGCGCCACAGCACTCAGCGAGGCGCGCATCCGGCCCTCGATACCGGAACTCCCGCCGGACTTCCCGGGAGCTGCGCTCCGGTCGTTGGCTGCCACTGCACTCCTCCGGTCGCAGGTTCTGGGCACTCCCGTTTCGCGCACTCTTTTCGTACGGACGGGCGAGACCAGGGCAAAGTCTACCGGCGGTCCTACTCCTCCCGTGGGGCCTCTCGGCGACGAGAGCGCGGCAGCACCCGCAGCGCGTCCCCCACGTCGGCGACTTCCAGGACCTTCATACCGGGAGGGATCTTGCCCGGGTCGCCCGGCACGAGCGCGTGCGTGAAGCCGAGCCGGTGGGCCTCGGCGAGCCGGCGCTGCACGCCCGTGACCCGTCTGACCTCGCCCGCGAGGCCCACCTCGCCGATCGCGACGAGATTCTTGGGCAGCGGGGTGTCGCTCGCCGCCGAGGCGAGCGCGAGCGCGACGGCCAGGTCCGCGGCCGGCTCCGAGAGCTTCACCCCGCCCACCGTCGCGCAGTAGATGTCCCGCTTGCCGAGGGCGCTGATCCGGCCGCGCTGCTCCAGGACCGCGAGCATCATCGAGACGCGAGAGGTCTCCAGGCCGGAGGTCGTGCGGCGCGGGGAGGGGATCTGCGAGTCGACGGTGAGCGCCTGGACCTCGGCCACCAGGGGACGACGGCCCTCCAGGGTGACCGTCAGACAGGTGCCGGGGACCGGTTCGTCACGTCGGGTCAGGAAGAGCCCGCTCGGGTCGGTGAGGCCGATGATGCCCTCGTCGTGCAGTTCGAAGCAGCCGACCTCGTCCGTCGCGCCGTACCGGTTCTTGACGCCGCGCACCAGGCGCAGGCGCGCGTGCCGGTCGCCCTCGAAGTGGAGCACGACGTCCACCAGGTGCTCCAGCAGGCGCGGTCCCGCGATCGCCCCGTCCTTGGTGACGTGGCCCACCAGGAGGGTCGACATCCCGCGCTCCTTGGAGGCCCGGATCAGGGCGCCCGCGACCTCGCGCACCTGCGCCATGCCGCCGGGGGCGCCGTCGATCTCCGGCGAGGCCACCGTCTGCACGGAGTCGAGGATCAGCAGCGACGGCTTCACCGCGTCCAGATGGCCGAGCACGGCGGAGAGGTCGGTCTCGGCGGCGAGGTACAGATGGTCGTCGAGGGCCTTGATGCGGTCGGCGCGCAGCCGGACCTGGCTCGCCGACTCCTCGCCCGTGATGTAGAGCGTGCGGTGCTCGTCACTGGCCGCCTTCGCCGCGACGTCGAGCAGGAGGGTCGACTTGCCCACGCCGGGCTCGCCCGCCAGGAGCACGACCGCGCCCGGCACGAGTCCGCCGCCCAGGACCCGGTCCAGTTCGGGCACCCCGGTGCTCCGGGCGGTGGCCTGCCGGCTGTCGACCTGCCCGATCGGCACCGCGGAGGTGGTGACCCGGCCCGGTGCCGTCGTGCGGACCGCGGGTGCGCCGTACTCCTCGACCGTCCCCCAGGCCTGGCACTCGGAGCAGCGGCCGAGCCATTTGGCCGTCTGCCAGCCGCACTCCGTGCAGCGGAAGGACGGGCGGTCCTTGGTGGTCTTCGTACGGGTGGCCATGGACGAAACCGTAGCCGTAGGCACCGACAACGCGGCCACGCCCACCCGAATTCGGCCCCCGCCCGGCCT
>NZ_VJZD01000331.1 GCF_009377175.1 Streptomyces adustus | reverse complement strand
GGGGTCGGGGGCGAGGCCCGGCCCGCGGCCCGGCGGTCACGAGAAGATCCGGCGCCAGGTCTCGGGCCCGGGGTAGCCGTTCGCCGCGCCGCCCCGCCAGCCCTGGGCGCGCTGGAACGCCTCGACCGCCCGTCGGTCCGGCTCGCCCCAGCGCGACCCGGGCCCGGTGGCGAGGTACTTGCCGAACCCCTTCTTCACCAACTCGCGGCCGAGCCGGGCGACGTGGGCGTTGTCCGCGCCCGGCCGGAACATGCCCCGGCCCGGGTAGGCCGGGATCCCGGCGGGAGGCCCCGACGGGCCCGCCCCGGCCGCGATGTCCCGGCCCGCGCCGGTGGCCAGCAGTGCCCAGGTCCGCGGGCCGGGCCGCCCGTCCACGGCCGCGCCCGTCCAGCCCTGGGCGCGCTGGAACGCCTCGGTGGCCCTGCGGTCCGCGTCCGACCAGCGGGGGCCCGGACCGGTGGCGTAGTAGGCGGCCGCGCCCCGGCTCACGAGTATCCGGCCGAGCTGGGCGACGTATCTGTTGTTCGCGCCGGGACCGAAGTACGCCGCTCCGGGGTACGGCGTCACGCCGGCGGCCGCCCGTCCGCCCGCCGTGATCAGTTTTCCGCCGCTGCCGGCCGGCTTCGTGGCCGCCGGCTCCGGCGCGAGCCCCTTGTGGCGGTAGGCGACGTACTGGTCGGAGTGACTCCAGTAGGCGTAGGGAGTGCCCTGGCGGCGGGTGTGCGGCGGCGTCTGCTCATAGACGGTGTAGTAGGTGTGCGTGTGGTCCGTCCAGCCGCCGAAGATGACGACGTGCGAGCCCTTCTGGGGGTCCTTCGCATTGTGGAACAGCAGTATGTCGCCGGGCTGGACCTTCTCCTTGGTGACGCGCTCCCCGAATTGGTCGAGGCTGCCCGTCCATTCGTTTCCGGGCAGGTTCCAGGCCATGGAGACAAAACCCGAGCAGTCCTGCCGATAGCCGTCGGACCAATAGGCCAGCATGCTGTACGGCACTTTCGCGTCGATCCATTTCTTCGCCCGGTTGATGATCTCCGTACGGGTGGTCCTGCTCGTCTTGAGCCCACCCGGAGTGCCGGTCTGCCCCCGGCCGGGACCGTGCAGCGGGGCCTTGCCGCCCTGCGGGGTGCCGGGCTCGTCACCTGCGGGGACGCCGGGCCGGGCGGGTCCGTGCGGGGCGGCGTGGGCGGGCGCCGCGGCCACCGCGCCGAACGCCGCGGACGCGGCGGAGGCGGCGGCCACGGCCAGCACGCGGTGGACGGCCGGATGGCCGACCGTGCGGCTGCGGGAAAAGGGCAGAACCCGGCGCCACAGGGCGCAGCCCGGGCAGTCGCAGTCGCTCGCCGGATCGAATTCCTCGAATTCCGGAGTCCTCATGCGATTCCCCTCACACTCCAGGTCGGCCTGTCCGCGTGTGTACACGTAGATCAGTTTTCCAACTGTCTTCCGGGTGCGCATGTTGACGGTCCGAACGATGTACAGCGGCCGGCCGGAGGGGGCCGAAGCGGCCGGGAGCCGCGACGGGCCGCCCGGGAGACGGCCCGGAGGTGGTCGGAACGTGGTCGGAAGCACCTCCGCACGTCATGTAGAGTTAACGACGTCAGCAAGCGCCGCTAGCTCAGTTGGTTAGAGCAGCTGACTCTTAATCAGCGGGTCCGGGGTTCGAGTCCCTGGCGGCGCACCGACGGAAGAAGCCTCTCGCAGCAGCGAGGGGCTTTTTCGTTGTTTGGCCGGATACCCTCTCGCCATGGCAGCCCGAGACCTCCAGGAGCGGATCAAGAAGCTCATCATCGACCGCCGGCTGCCCTCCGGGGCCCCGCTGCCGACCGAGCCCGAGCTGATGGAGTTCCTGGGCGCCAGCCGGAACTCGGTGCGTGAGGCGCTCAAGGCGCTCCAGGCGATGGGCATCGTCGAGATCCGGCACGGATTCGGCACCTACGTGGGACCCATGTCCCTCGCTCCCATGGTCGAAGGCCTCGCGTTCCGTACGGTCGCCGGGCACTACCGGGGCGAGGACAGCCTGCTGGAGCTGCTGGAGCTGCGCGAGGCGGTGGAGACGGGTCTGGTCTCCCGGCTCGCGGGCCGCATCCCGGAGTCCGGTCTGGCCGAGCTGGACGCGCTCGTGGACCGGATGGAGCAGGAGGCCGAGCGGGGGGCCGGGCTGGCCGAGACCGACCGGGCCTTTCACGCCGCGCTCTACCGGGGTCTGGGAAACCCGCTGCTGCGCGAGGTGCTGGAGGCGTTCTGGGACGCCTTCCACCGGGTCCGCACCGATCTGGCGGACATCCCGCAGGACCCGCTGGTCACGTGCCGCCAGCACCGGGACATCGTGCGCGCGGTGCGCTCGGGTGACTCGATTCGAGCAGAAGCGGCCATAAGAGATCACTTCGGAAACATTCGCACCCGACTGTCCACAACTGATCCACAACTCCCCCACAGCTGCCACAATGAGCGCGTATGACCGGTAAACACCGCGTTTCGCGTCTTGCGATCAGGCTGGACGCCGTACAACCCTGTTTCCCAAGATGCTGTCGATTGACGGCACTTGGGGGACCAGGAGCCGGTTGCCGTTGATACGGGGAGAGGGAACCCGTTCACGGGGGTGTGTCCAGGGGGGCGCCCCGCAACCGGGAGTGCGCAGTTGCGTGTCCATGAGTGGTACGGCGACTGCGCCTCGCCGCTGAAACACCTGTGCGGGCCAAGGGGGGCCATGGCAGGTGTCAGAAACCGACAGACACGCTCAGACCTGCGTGTCGTGGGGGGATGACTCATGACGTCGATACCGACGGGCGCCGGGCACGATCCCGACCCGTCAGAGACGGTGCAGCTGAGAGTGCCCACGCACTCGACCGGCCAGTTACGCCGAGCGAAGAGGGCACTGCCGAGATACGACTACGAGCACTACAGCCGGCTGGCGGGTCCGCTGACCCAGCCCGACCCGGCCAAGCCGTACCGGGTGGAGTACCGCTCGCTGCTCTCGCAGGAGCCGCACCGGATCCGGGCCGCCCTGATGCTGGGCGCCGCACCTCTGCTGTCCCTGGTCCTGCTGGGCTGGCTGCTGCGGCCGGAGCACTGGACCTCGCGTGACTACCCCGCCTTCTCCTGGCTGCCGGCGCTCGACGTCGTCATGCTCGTCTCGATCGGCCTGATCGAGTTCTTCCGCTGCATGAGCGTGCTGTCGAACGCGCACGCCACGCTGGTCGCCCGCGACCCGGTCCCGGTCGTGCCCGAGACCGGCACCAGAGTCGCCTTCCTGACCTCCTTCGTGCCCGGCAAGGAGCCGCTGGAGATGGTGACCCGGACCCTGGAGGCCGCCGTCCGGCTGCGCCACCGGGGACTGCTGCACGTATGGCTGCTCGACGAGGGCGACGACCCCGACGTCAAGGCGGTCTGCGCCCGGCTCGGCGTGCACCACTTCTCCCGCAAGGGCGTCGAGAAGTGGAACCGGCCCAAGGGCCCGCACCGTGCGAAGACCAAGCACGGCAACTACAACGCCTGGCTGGACGCGCACGGCGACGCCTACGACTACTTCGCCTCCGTCGACACCGACCACGTGCCGCTGCCCAACTACCTGGAGCGGATGCTCGGCTTCTTCCGCGACCCGGACGTCGGCTTCGTCATCGGCCCGCAGGTCTACGGCAACTACGACACGTTCGTCACCAAGGCCGCCGAGTCCCAGCAGTTCCTCTTCCACGCGCTGATCCAGCGCGCCGGCAACTTCTACGGCGCCCCGATGTTCGTCGGCACCTCCAACGCCGTACGCATCAAGACGCTGAAGCAGATCGGCGGCCTGTACGACTCGATCACCGAGGACATGGCGACCGGGTTCGAGATCCACCGGCACCGCAACCCGGCCACGGGCCGCAAGTGGCGGTCGGTCTACACGCCCGACGTGCTCGCGGTCGGCGAGGGACCGAACGCCTGGACGGACTTCTTCACCCAGCAGCTGCGCTGGTCCCGGGGCACCTACGAGACCATCCTCAAGCAGTACTGGAAGGGCTTCTTCTCGCTGCCGCCGGGCAAGCTCTTCAACTACACGATGATGATCATCTTCTATCCGATGTCGGCCCTGAACTGGATCCTCGCGGCGCTGAGCTGCGCGCTGTTCCTGGGCCTGGGCGCCTCGGGCGTGGACATCGACCCGACCGTGTGGCTGATGCTCTACGGCAACGCCTCGGCGCTCCAGATCGGCCTCTACATCTGGAACCGGCGGCACAACGTCTCCCCGCACGAGCCGGAGGGTTCCGGCGGGGTGGCCGGCATGGTGATGTCGGCGCTGTCCGCGCCGATCTACGCCCGCTCGCTGATGGACACGGTGCTGCGCCGCAGGAGCAGGTTCGTGGTGACGCCCAAGGGCGACTCGGCCAGCCCGGACACCCTGTTCGGGACCTTCCGTGTCCATCTGTTCTTCATGGTGGTCTTCGCCGGGTCGATCACCGCCGGCTTCGCGCAGGGGCACGCCCACCCCGCGATGATGGTCTGGGCCTCGCTCGCCCTGCTGATCACCGCGTCGCCGATCCTCGCCTGGCGGTACACGCTGCGGCAGGCCGGGAAGCGGACCGCCGGAGCCGCCCCGGAGCCGCGGGACGCCGTCCCGCCGCAGGTGCCCCCGGCCGGCCCGCACACCGCGCACGGCCCGGCGCCCCGGCCCAGCTGGGCCGCGTCGAGCGGGAGCGGCGACCAGACCATGCAGATAGCCCTGGGCGGACCCGGAGGTCGTAAGGAATGAGCGAGCGAGCCGGCCGGCGGCGCGCACGGCGACTCGCGGTGGGTACGGCGGTGGTCCTCGCGCTGGCCGGGATGAACGGCCCGTGGATGTACCGCTTCGGGACCGAGAAATACCACGAGTACGCGATCAACAGACCGGAGTACAAGGCCGACAACGGCCACTGGCAGGTCGTGGAGTTCCCCAAGGAGTACCGCCAGGACACCATCCACGCCGTCCTGCTGCACACCGGCAAGGTCCTGCTCGTGGCGGGATCGGGCAACAACCAGGACAACTTCGACGCCAAGAAGTTCGACAGCCGGATCTGGGACCCGGTCAAGGGCACCGTCAAGAAGGTGCCCACGCCGAGCGACCTGTTCTGCACCGGCCACACCCAGCTCGCCGACGGCAGGATCCTGATCGCGGGCGGCACCAAGCGGTACGAGAAGCTGAAGGGTGACGTCACCAAGGCCGGCGGCCTGATGATCGTCCACAACGAGAACCCCGACCGGCCGATCACCCTGCCCGCGGGCACCCGGTTCACCGGCAAGGAGAACGGCAGGACCTTCGTCTCCAAGGACCCGGTGCTCGTACCGCGCGCCAAGAAGGTGTTCGACCCGGCGACCGGCCGGTTCCTGCGCAACGACCCGGGTCTCGGCCGCATCTACGTCGAGGCGCAGAAGTCCGGCTCGGCGTACGAGACCGGGACCCAGGACAACTATCTGATCCAGGGCCTGACCGGGGTCGACGCCCGCAACACGTACGGCATCGCGCAGAAGCTCGCGCTCGACAAGAAGGACTTCCAGGGGATCCGGGACGCCTACGAGTTCGACCCGGTCGCCGAGAAGTACATCAAGGTCGACCCGATGAACGAGGCCCGCTGGTACCCGACGCTCACCACCCTGAGCGACGGGAAGATCCTCAGCGTCTCCGGCCTCGACGACATCGGTCAGTTGGTCCCGGGCAAGAACGAGATCTTCGACCCCGCGACCAAGAAGTGGTCCTACACGTCCACGATCCGACAGTTCCCGACGTACCCGGCGCTGTTCCTGATGCAGAACGGCAAGATCTTCTACTCGGGTTCCAACGCGGGCTACGGACCCGACAACGTCGGCCGGGACCCGGGCGTCTGGGACGTGGCCACCAACCGGTTCACCAAGCTGCCCGGCCTGAGCGACCCCGACCGGCTGGAGACGTCGGGCACGGTGCTGCTGCCGCCCGCGCAGGACGAGCGGTACATGGTGATCGGCGGTGGCGGGGTCGGCGAGTCCAAGCTGTCCAGCAACCGGACGCGGATCATCGACCTGAAGGACGTCCACCCGGCGTTCACGGACGGGCCGACCCTGGAGAAGGGCACCCGCTACCCGCAGTCCTCGGTGCTGCCCGACGACACCGTGCTGGTGTCGGGCGGCTCGCAGGACTACCGGGGGCGCGGCGACTCCGACATCCTCCAGGCCCGGATCTACCACCCGGACACCAACACCTTCGACCGGGTGGCCGACCCGCTGGTGGGCCGCAACTACCACTCGGGCTCGCTGCTGCTGCCCGACGGACGGGTGATGTTCTTCGGCTCGGACCCGCTGTACGGCGACAAGGCCGACACCAAGCCGGGCACGTTCGAGCAGCGCATCGAGATCTACACACCGCCCTACCTCTACCGGGACGCACGGCCGTCGCTGTCCGGGGGCCCGCGGACGATCGCGCGCGGCGGCACGGGCACGTTCACCTCGCGGCACGCCGCCGCGATCAGGAAGGTGCGGCTGATCCGGCCGAGCGCCTCGACCCATGTCACGGACGTCGACCAGCGGTCGGTCGCGCTGGACTTCACGACCTCCGGCGACCGGGTCACGGTGACCGTGCCGAAGAGCCGCGACCTCGTGCCGTCGGGCTGGTACATGGTGTTCGTGGACGACGACCAGGGCACCCCGAGCAAGGCGCAGTGGGTGAAGGTGCCCTAGCCGGCGGGCCGGTGGGTGTCCCCGCGCCCCTCAAGGCGGGGGGGGGGACACCCACCGGCCGGGAGGCGGGGAGCCCGCCGGCCCGGGGCGCCGGGATCCCGTCGGCACGGATGTCCGTGCCGGCCGGATCAGTGGGTGGCGCGCGCCAGGTCCAGTGCGTACTTCGGCCACCACTGGCCCGCCTTGGGGCCGCCCTTGCACTGGCCGTCCGACTCGCCCGGTCGTTTGACCCACAGATAGGCGTCGGCCAGCGCGTCCGCCGTCCTGGTCGTCGGCGGCGTGCCCAGCGCCCGGCCCGGCGGGTTGCACCAGCGCTCGTCCGGATCGCCCTGCGCGTAGGGCCCGTTGCCGTTGCGGCTGGTGTCGACGACGAAGTGCTTGCCGCCGACCTTCGCCGAGAGGGCCCTGCCGTAGGCGAGGGAGTCCTTCGTGGAGTAGAAGTTGGAGACGTTCACCGCGAAGCCGTCGGCCTTCGCGACGCCCGCCCGCCGCAGCGCGTCCGCCACCTGGTCGGGGTGGCCCCAGCCCGCGTTGCCCGCGTCGAGGTAGACCTTCGTGTTCTTCAGGGACTTGAGCTTTTCGACGGCGCCCCGCAGGAGGTCGTAGCGCTCCGCGTGGAACTCCTCCGGGGTGCAGCCGTCCACCAGGTGCAGCAGGGCGTCCGGTTCCAGGACCACCGTGCTGGGACGGTCCCCGATGCCCCGGGCCACGCCGTCGATCCAGGCCCGGTAGGTGTCGCCGTCACCGGCGCCGCCCTGCGAGTACTGGCCGCAGTCGCGGTGCGGGATGTCGTACAGGACCAATAACGCGGTGCGGCCCACCCGGTCGGCGGCCTCGGTGAAGCCCCGGGCCTCCTGCTCCGGGTTCTCCGGGCCGATCCACTCGCCGGTCGGCTGCTCGGCGATCTTGCGGATCTGCCCGGCCTCCTCCTCGCGGCCCGCCTTGGCGTAGGACGCGAGCTGCCGTGCCGCGTTGCCGTCCGGGTTCACCCAGAACGGGTCGGTGCGCTCGGGCTGTTGGGTGACCCCGGCGCGCGCGGCGCCGCCCGGCTCGCCGTCGTCCCCGCCGCCCGAGGAGCACCCCGTGACAGCCAGCGCCGCCCCCAGCGCCACCACGGAGATCCCGCCCCGGACCGAAGACCGCGCCCCCCTCGTGCAAAACATCCAACTCCCCCTAGGGTGCACTGTTCTGCGCAGTTTTTCCCGGTGCCAATCCTGGCATAAGTCGCGGTACGCCCACGGGGTCGCCCGAACTTGTCGGCGAGCTGTCGGGACCTCGACCCGGCGCGCTCCAGGGCCACCTGGGGCAATGACGGAGAGCCACGGAACGGGAACCCGGTGTCAAACGCCCTCTAGGCCCGCAGGCACATCCGTTCTACAGTCTTCTCGGACGGCCCCGGCCCCGGCCGGCCATGCACTCACTGTGGCCTGCGCAGCCTCCCGCGTAGCTCGCCGGGTTACTCCCGCGACCCGTGCGCACGCGGTCGAGGACCGGCCCGGCCGGCGTCCCCAAGGGGGAGCGGGCCGCCGGCCGGGCCGGTGACCTTCAGCGCGTCCCGCGGCCGCGGCGCGTACTCCGCAGCACCACGGCGGTGGCGGCGACGCCCACCAGGACCAGTCCGGTGACCGGGCGGGAGGCGCCGGGCCCGTCGGCGTAGACGTCCACCGAGGCGAAGTGGGCGCCACCGGCATCGCCTACTTCACCGTCTCGGAGCTGCTCCAGAACGTCAGCAAGCACAGCGGGGCGAAGTCGGCGTCGGTCGACGTGTGGCGGGTGGACGACCGGCTGCTCATCCAGGTCTCGGACGACGGCG
>NZ_VJZD01000330.1 GCF_009377175.1 Streptomyces adustus | reverse complement strand
GCTCCGAAGGGCGGGCACCGGAGCACGGGCTCTGGTGGGGCTCGGTCGGCGTGGCGGGAGACACGAAGCGCGTGGGCAAACAAATGAGCAACCGTTTTCTCTCGCGCCACAGTAGAGGGGAGCCGGGGGACGGGGGTCAAGGGCCGTGCGGGATTTTTCTCCGTGCGCTCCCGGGCTGGCACTCGGCCGGGTCGGCTGTCAGGATGGATGGCGCCGATGCCGGCGCCCCGCGCGTACGGATCGGGCGTGACGTCGTATGAGAAAAGGATTGCTCGTGACCGAAGCCGCTCCGCGTTCTCCCGCCGCAGTCCGGGCCAAGCTCACCGATGTCGCCGCGCTGGCCGGGGTCAGCGTGGGCACGGCGTCGAAGGCGCTGAGCGGCGGCGGGCGGATGCGGCCCGAGACCCGTCAGCGGGTCCTGGACGCCGTGGAGGAGCTCGGGTTCCGGCCCAACCAGCTGGCGCAGAGCCTGCACACCGGCCGCAGCTGGACGGTCGGACTGATGACCACCGACGGCATCGGCCGCTTCAGCACCCCCGTGCTGCTGGGCGCCGAGGACGCGCTCGGGGCCGGGAAGATCTCGGTGCTGCTGTGCGACACGCGCGGCGACGCGATCCGGGAGCAGCACCATCTGCGCAACCTGATGGAGCGCCGTGTCGACGGCATCATCGTCACCGGCCGCCGTACGGATCCGCGCGGGCCGCTGGCCGGTGTCGACGCCGTCCCCATCGTCTACGCGCTCTCGCCCTCCACCGACCCGGCCGACACCTCGGTGGTGTCCGACGACCGGGGCGGGGCCCGGCTCGCGATGGAGCACCTGCTGTCCACCGGCCGCACCCGGATCGCCCACCTCACGGGCCCGGAGCACCACGCGGCCGCCCGGGACCGCGCGCGGCACGCGGTCGAGCACCTGGAGCGTGCCTCGCTGGGCCTGGCGACGGGCCGGGTGCACTACGGCGAGTGGAGCGAGGCGTGGGGGCGGCGCGCCGCCGAGGCGGTCCTGCGTACGGCCCCGGACACGGACGCCTTCTTCTGCGGCAACGACCAGATCGCCCGCGGCGCGGCGGACGCGCTGCGGGAACGGGGGGTGAGCGTGCCCGGTGACATCGCGGTCGTCGGCTACGACAACTGGGACACCATGGCCCTGGCCTGCCGTCCGCCGCTCACCACGATCGACATGGACCTCGCCGAGATCGGCCGGATCGCCGCGCTGCGCCTGCTGGAGGCCATCGACTCCGGCCCGGCCCCGGGCGTGCACACGGTCCCGTGCCGCCTGGTCGTACGCGAGTCCAGCTGACGGCCCGCGGGGCCGGCGGAACCTGCGGCGCGGGCCGGTGAACGCGACGACGCCCGCACGAAACTCTCCGTGCGGGCGTCGGGCGGTCCGGCATGAGCCGGTCGCGGTCAGTTCTCGTCCGGCGCCAGCCGCAGCGAGATGCTGTTGATGCAGTACCGCTGGTCCGTGGGGGTCGGGTAGCCCTCGCCCTCGAAGACATGGCCGAGGTGCGATCCGCACCGGGCGCAGCGCACCTCCGTGCGCACCATCCCGTGCGAGCGGTCCGCGATCAGTTCGACCGCGTCGGTGTCCTTCGGGTCGAAGAACGAGGGCCAGCCGCAGTGCGACTCGAACTTCGTCTCCGAGGTGAACAGCTCCGCACCGCACGCGCGGCAGGAGTAGACGCCCTTGGACTTGGTGTCGGTGTACTCACCGGTGAAGGCGGGCTCGGTGGCGGCCTGGCGCAGCACGGCGTATTCGGCCGGGGTCAGCTCCGCACGCCACTGCTCGTCCGGCTTTTCGACGTCGTACGACATGAAGCTCAGCCCCTCTGGTTCTCGGTCAGTCCCGCGACAGGCGGTCGAGGATCTGCGGGCCCAGGTCCGTCACGTCGCCCGCGCCCATGGTGAGAACGAGATCGCCGGGTCCGGCCATTCCCGCGACGACGCCCGGCACCTCGGCCTTGTCGTGCACCGCCGTCACGTCCGCGCCCGCCGCCCGCGCGGCCTCGATGATCAGCTCGCTGGTGACGCCCGGGATCGGGTCCTCGCGGGCCGGGTAGATGTCGAGCACGACCGAGGCGTCAGCCAGGGCCAGGGCCTGACCCATCTCCTTGCCGAGCTCCTGCGTCCGGGAGAAGAGGTGGGGCTGGAAGACCACCAGGATGCGCGCGTCGCCGACGGCGGCGCGCATCGCCTCCAGGTCGGCCGTCATCTCGGTGGGGTGGTGCGCGTAGGAGTCGACGACCTGGACCCCGGCCGCCTCGCCCTTGAGCTGGAGCCGGCGCTTGACGCCGGTGTACGCGGCCAGCGCCGGGGCCAGCTCGGACGCCGGGACGCCCAGTGCGACGCCCGCCGCCAGCGCGGCCACCGCGTTGCTCGCGTAGTGCCGGCCGGGGACGGAGACGGCGAAGGTGACCTCCCGGCCCTCCAGCTCCACCGTGACCTGGCTCTTGAGGCCCTGGGGCAGCACGGACAGGATCCGCACGTCGGCGTCCTCGGCCTCGCCGTACGTCACCACCCGCACGCCGCCCGCGGTGACCCGGCGGGTCAGCTCCCGCGCGCCCTCGTGGTCGGCGGAGACCACCAGCGTGCCGCCCTCGGTGATCCGGTCGACGAACGTCTCGAAGGACTCGTAGATCTCGTCCATCGACGCGTAGTTGGCGTGGTGGTCGAGCTCCACGTTGAGGATGATCGCGACCTCGGGCGCGTACTTGTGGAAGCTGCGGTCCGATTCGTCCGCCTCGGCGACGAAGATCTCGCCCGCGCCGTGCTCGGCGTTGGAGCCGGGGGCGTCCAGGTCGCCGCCGATGGCGTACGACGGGTCCAGGCCCAGCTCGGAGAGGGAGACCGCCAGCATCGACGTGGTGGTCGTCTTGCCGTGCGTGCCCGCGACGGCGATCGGCCGCAGGCCGTCCATCAGCCGGGCGAGGGCGTCCGAACGGTGGACGACGGGGATGCCCAGCACCGCGGCGCGGGCCAGCTCCGGGTTGTCCGCGCGGATCGCCGACGAGACCACCACGCAGCTGGCGTCGTCGGCGAGATGCTCGGCGGCATGTCCGATGTGCACGGTCGCGCCCAGCGCCCGCAGCGCCTGCGCGGTCTCCGAGTCCTTGGCGTCACTGCCCGCCACCTTCGCCCCGCGCCGGGCCAGGATCTTGGCGATGCCCGACATCCCGGCGCCGCCGATGCCGATGAAGTGCGGTCGGTCCATGGCGGTAGGAAGGCCCGGGGCCATGTGCGTCTCCCTGGAGTGGTGCGGCGAACGTGAGCCCTAAGCCTAGGGCAGACGCGCCGGCGCCCCGGGTACCCCTCACGCCTTGCTGTGCGAGAACAGCTTCAGCACCGGGACCCCCACCTTGTGCCGGGCCCTGGAGGCCCAGTCCCGGTGGAAGAACTCCTCCACGTAGTGGGGATCGGTCAGGACGATCACCTCGTCGGCCCCGATCTCGTCGACCAGGGCCTTCAGGGCGTCCAGCGGGTGGTCCTCGACCAGTCGGCCCTCGGCCTCGCAACCGGCCGCCCGCAGGGCCGTCAGGGACACCGAGAGCGCCTGCTGCGCGGGCTCCTTCGCGGCCTCCCCCTCCGGCGTCTCGCCCTCCCGGGCGGCGTCGTCGAGGTCGCCGAGCGCGATGTCGTCGATGGCCCGCAGCAGGCGGTCCGCCTGGTCGCCGCGCGGCTGGAGCAGGACATGGAAGACGACCGCCTCCTCGCCGTGCAGCGTGGTCACGAACTCCACGTCGACGGACGTCAGGGCCTTCTCGATCATCAGCACGCTTCTGAACACCAGGCGCCTCTTCTCCTTCGAGGGCCCGGCCGGCCCTCTGTCCTCCGTGGGGCCTTGCACGGCCCTGCGGAAACCATCCTGCCCCGTGATCGCACGGGTACTGCCGGATTCAGTGTGCCCGGCCGGGAGTTAAACGGAACGACACATTCCGTCGTTTTCGGTCAGGCCTGCACCGATGGCGGTCAAACCCGCCGGTACCGGCTGAACAGGAACCCGTCCTCCTCCAGCAGGGACACCAGCGCGAACCGGCTCGGCACGGCCACGGAGGGGCCGCCCGCGATGCGCTGCGCGGCACCGGCGGTGAGCATCGGGGAGACGGTCAGGCACAGCTCGTCGAGGACTCCGGCGGCCACCAGCTGGCCCAGCAGCCGCGGGCCGCCCTCGGTCAGCAGCCGGGTGTGACCGAGCCCGGCGAGCGCCCGGACCGCGCGGGCCGGCTCCACGCCCGCGCCGTCACCGGCGATCAGCACCCGGGCACCGGCCTCCTCCGCGGCCGCGATCCGGTCCCGGGGCGCGGCGGCGCCGGTGAGGATCAGGGTGGGCACCAGGGGCGCGGTGAACAGCGGGAGCGAGAAGTCGAGGTCCAGACCGGCGGAGACCACCGCGACGGCCGGCGCCGGGGCCTGCCCGGCGGCCGCGCGCGACGCGGCGAACTCGGCACGCGCGCGTGCCGGACGGTACCCCTCCTGACGTACCGTTTCCGCACCCACCAGCACCACATCCGCCAGCGCCCGCAGCGTGCCGAAGATCCGCATGTCGGCGGCGTTGGAGATGGGCTGCGAGCGGCCGTCGTGCTGGGCGGCCCCGTCGAGCGTGGAGACCATGTTGGCGCGCAGCCAGGGCAGCTCCCCGCCAACGGCTCCGGGCGTACGCTCCGGATAGGCGTAGGCGGCGGCCAGCTCGTCGAGGCTCCACTCGCGCTCGGCACCGGCCGGCCCCGCGGCGGGCGCCTCGCGTGCCTGGTCGGAGGCGGGAGCCGCTGTCTCGTCGGTCACAGGGAACAGGCGTCGCATGCCGTGCAGTCTGGCACGGAGCTTAGAGTGGTGAACCGTGTCGTCCTCCACCTCCGCCCCCGGCCTCAGCCCCATAGCCGACGCGGCCCCGCTGTCCCTGTGCGCCCGTGCCCCGCATGTCCCCGCGGACCGGCTGGTCGCCGAGATGGTGCCGCCGCCGCGCTTCGACTCGGTGCGTTTCAGCACGTACATCCCGGACCCGAACCAGCCCAGCCAGACCGAGGCCGTGCGGGTGCTGGAGGGCTTCGCCGCCGGACTCGGCGGGGCGCACTCCACCGGTACCGCCAAACGGGGGTTCCTCGGGTTCGGAAAGGCCAAGGCGCCCAAGACCCCGGCCGGCCCGCGCGGGGTCTACCTCGACGGCGGTTACGGCGTCGGCAAGACCCATCTGCTGGCCTCCCTGTGGCACGCCACCCCGGCCGAGCCCGCGCTCAAGGCGTTCGGCACCTTCGTCGAGCTGACGAACCTGGTCGGCGCCCTCGGCTTCCAGCAGACGGTGCAGACGCTCTCCGGACACCGGCTGCTGTGCATCGACGAGTTCGAGCTGGACGACCCGGGTGACACGGTCCTGGTGTCGACGCTGCTCGGCAAGCTGGTCGACGCCGGGGTCGCGCTGGCCGCCACCTCCAACACCCTGCCGGGCAAGCTCGGCGAGGGCCGGTTCGCGGCCGCCGACTTCCTGCGGGAGATCCAGGGCCTGTCCGCCCGCTTCCGCCCGCTGCGCATCGACGGCGAGGACTACCGCCACCGCGGCCTGCCCGAGGCACCGGCGCCGTACTCCGACGAACAGGTGACGAAGGCGGCGTACGCGACGGCCGGCGCCTCGCTCGACGACTTCCCGCACCTGCTGGACCACCTGGCCCGGGTTCACCCCAGCCGGTACGGCGCCCTGACCGACGGCGTGACGGCGGTGTGCCTGACCGACGTCGCCCCGGTGCCCGACCAGTCGACGGCCCTGCGGCTCGTCGTGCTCGCGGACCGGCTCTACGACCGCGAGGTGCCCGTCCTGGCCTCCGGACAGCCCTTCGACCGGCTGTTCAGCGAGGAGATGCTCAACGGCGGCTACCGCAAGAAGTACTTCCGTGCGATATCGCGGCTGACCGCGCTGGCCCGCGACGCCAAGCGACTCGTCGAGTCCTGACCATCGGCCCCGGTCCCGGTCCGGGTCCCGGTCCGGGTCCCGAGCCCCCGTTCCCGGGAACAGGAACGGGGGCGGGCCGTCAGGGCCATCCGAGCCGGGCGAGCCGCCCCGCCGCCCCGCCCGGTCACGCGCTCCTCGCGTCGCAGCGCCGGATCGACCCCGCGGCGACTTTGCACAGGTAACGTGTTCTTGACCGGTCATTGACCGCTCGTTGGCCTGTTCCAGAGAAACGGACCGACGGAGGGGGGCGCATGTTCCGAGGTACGACGGCTCGCACCGTGCTGTCCCTGCTGGTCGCCGTCCTGCTCGCGCTCCCGCTGTGCACCCCCGCCGCACCCTTCGCACCCGCGCACCCGGCCCGTCACGCCGAGGCCGGCGCCTCCGGGCCCGGTCCCGCCCTCACGCACCGGGCACCGCGCGAGGAGTCGGCCGTCGCCCTCGACTGCACCCAGCCGGGCAGTCCGGCCAACCCCTTCCGCACCCGCGACCGGCACCGCCTGGCCACCCGCGCCGATCCGGCGCCCCAGGAGCCCGAGCGCCCGTCGCCGGCCCGGGACCCCGCGGCCGCACCGCGCCCGCCCCGGGCCGAAGGCGCGGTCCTGCGCCCCTGGAGATCCCCGGCGGCGCACTCCCCGGCAGCACTCCAGGTCTTCCGCTGCTGAGCACGGCAGAGCGGTCCGCCCCCTGTCCTGCAAGCCCGACGCGCACCGGCGCGCCAGGAGGAGTGATCCCCATGCAGCCCCTGATCGACCACGCCCGTACGTTCGGACAGCGCCCCGAGCAGCTCGCCGAGCTCGCCGCCGGCCAGTCCCCCCAGGTCCTGTTCATCACCTGCTCCGACTCCCGGGTCGTGCCGGCGCTGATCACCGGCGCCCGCCCCGGCGAGCTCTTCGAGCTGCGCACGGCCGGCAACATCGTGCCCCCGCACGCCATCGGCCGCCCCACCGCCGAGGCGGCCACCATCGAGTACGCCGTGGAGGTGCTCGGCGTCCGGGACGTGGTCGTCTGCGGCCACTCGCACTGCGGCGCCGTCGGCGCGCTGGTGCGCGGCGACGACCTCGACGCCGTGCCCGCCGTACGCGACTGGCTCGCGCACGCCGCCGACGACCCGGCGAGCGCCGACCCGGACGACCCGACGGTCGCCGGGGGCGTACAGCACCATGTGCTCTCCCAGTTGCTGCGGCTGCGCTCCTATCCGTGCGTCCAGAGGCGTCTGGCGGACGGCCGGCTGCGGCTGCGCGGCTGGTACTACGAGGTGCACACCGGCGCCGTGCGCGAGCACCGCGCCGACACCGACCGGTTCGAGGCGCTGTGAGCGCCCGCCGCTGAGCCTCGGACGCTGTTCGGTCCGGGACCCGGGACTTGGCCCCGGACCGAACATCGGGCATATCGTTGCAAGAGCAGGCATTTCAGACCTCTGCCGAGGGAGGTCGACATGTTCGAGGAGCTGCTGGCGGCGGCCGCGGCGGTAGGGGCCGCCGGTCTGGTGTACGTCGTCGCGGCGGCGCGGGTGGTCAAGCAGTACGAGCGCGGTGTGGTCTTCCGGCTCGGCCGGGCCGTGCGGGTGGTGCGTGAGCCGGGATTCACGATGGTCGTCCCGGCGGTCGACCGGCTCCGCAAGGTCAACATGCAGATCGTGACGCTGCCGGTGCCGGCCCAGGAGGGCATCACGCACGACAACGTCACGGTGCGGGTCGACGCGGTCGTCTACTTCAAGGTCGTCGACGCGGCGGCCGCGATCATCAACGTCGAGGACTACCGTTTCGCCGTCTCGCAGATGGCCCAGACTTCACTGCGGTCCATCATCGGCAAGAGCGACCTGGACGACCTGTTGTCCAACCGGGAGAAGCTCAACCAGGGTCTCGAACTGATGATCGACAGCCCGGCGGTCGGCTGGGGCGTGCAGATCGACCGGGTGGAGATCAAGGACGTGTCGCTGCCGGAGTCGATGAAGCGCTCCATGGCCCGGCAGGCCGAGGCGGACCGCGAGCGGCGGGCCCGGATCATCAACGCGGACGCCGAGCTCCAGGCGTCCAAGAAGCTGGCGGAGGCCGCCGGGGTGATGTCCGAGCAGCCCGCCGCGCTTCAGCTGAGGCTGCTCCAGACGGTGGTGGCGGTCGCCGCCGAGAAGAACTCCACGCTCGTGCTCCCCTTCCCGGTGGAACTGCTGCGCTTCCTGGAGAAGGCCCAGCAGCAGCCTCCGGCCGGCGCACCGCCCGCCTCGGGACCGCCGCTGCCGCCGTCACCGTCGGCCCCGGCACTGCCGGAACCACCAGCGCCCGCGCCGGAACCGCCCTCGCCGACGGCTCCGCCGGCCGGGGCTCCACCATCGGGAGCGTCGCTCCCGGAGGAGCCGCCGGAACCGCCGCCCCCGCCTTCCGACCAGTGAGGAGTCACCGGCCAGACCCGGCCGGGTGACTTCACCACCGAGCCGCAGGCATATAGGCACACTAATCAGCCACCTGCCCCTACCTTCGTGTGATGATCACTTCAGTACGTCGTCTCACCGTCGCCTGTGCCCTCGGTGCCGCCCTCGCCACCCTCGCCGCCTGCAACACCGACCGACCCAGCGCCTCCCCCGCCCCGCAAGCCCCTCAGG
>NZ_VJZD01000032.1 GCF_009377175.1 Streptomyces adustus | reverse complement strand
TGCCCACACCCGCCGCCCGTCCCGGGGCGTCGGCCCGTGACCGGTCCGCGCCGCTTGCCGGCCGCCGGGTGCGCGCCGCCGTCGTCGGCACCGGCGCGATCGCGCGCGGAAGCCATCTGCCCGCGCTCGCCCGGCTCGCCGAGGAGGGCCGGACGGAGGTCGTCGCCGCCGTCGACATCGACCCCGCCGCCGTGCACGAGTTCTGCGCCTCGGGCGGGATCCCGCACGCCTACACCGACCTGGACCGGATGCTCCGCGAGCAGCGGCCCGACCTGGTCACCGTCTGCACCCCGCCCACCCTGCACCGTGAGCAGACGGTGGCCGCGCTGCGCGCCGGGGCGTGGGTGTGGTGCGAGAAGCCGCCGGTGCCGACGCTCGCCGACTTCGACGCGGTCGAGGCCGCGGCGGGCGACGGTAGCGGTCCGTACGCCTCCATCGTCTTCCAGCACCGCTTCGGCTCCGGCTCCCGCCATGTCCGTCGGCTGCTCGCCGAGCGGGCCATGGGGCGGCCGCTCGTGGCGCACTGCCAGACCACCTGGTACCGCGACGCCGCCTACTACGCCGTGCCCTGGCGGGGCCGCTGGGACACCGAGGGCGGCGGCCCGGCGATGGGGCACGGGATCCACCAGATGGACCTGCTGCTCGATCTGCTCGGACCGTGGAGCGAAGTGCGGGCCATGGCCGGTCGGCTGGTGCACGACGTGGAGACGGAGGACGTCTCGACGGCCCTGGTCCGCTTCGAGAACGGGGCCCTGGCGACCGTCGTCAACAGCGTCCTCAGCCCCGACGAGGTCAGCCGCATCCGGATCGACTGCGAGCACGCCACCGTCGAACTCACCCACCTCTACGGGCACGGCAACGCGGACTGGCGCGTGACCCCGGCCGCGCACGTGCCGGACGACGAGGCCGCCGCCTGGCGTGACTTCGGCCCGGACGTGCCCAGTTCGCACCTGGAGCAGCTACGGGAACTGGTGGCGAGCATGCAGGCCGGGCAGCGGCCGCGCAGCAGCGGCGAGGAGGCGCGTACGAGCCTGGAGTTGATCAGCGCGCTGTACAAGTCGGCGTTCACCGACGTCACGGTACGGCGGGGCGAGATCGGGCCGGGCGACCCGTTCTACACGGCCCTGCACGGGGGTGTGCCCGGCTGGGCGCCCGCGGCCGCCGTCCCCGGGGTCCCCACGGGCGAGGAGGTGTCCGCATGACGGACGGACTGCGCGTCGTGCACACGCACGGTGAGCGCATCACGGTGACCGAGCCCACCACCGGCGTCGAACTGCTCGCCTACGTCTACCGGCCGGAAGCGGCCTGGGAGGCGCCCAAGCCGTACATCCACCCGCTGCGCACCCTGGCCGGCGACATCGTCACCGGCTACCGGCCGAACGACCACCGCTGGCACAAGGGCCTGTCGCTCACGGCCTCCCATCTGTCCGGGGCGAACCTGTGGGGCGGCAACACCTACGTGCACGGCCGGGGGTATCTCGAACTGCCCGACCGGGTCGGCTCGATGGCGCACGTCGCCTTCGACGAGGTCGCCGCGGACGGCGACCGCGCCGTCATCGCCGAACGGCTCACCTGGCACCCGTACGGCGGGGAGCTGTGGGCCGAGGAGCGGCGCCGTGTGGAGATCCACGACGTGGACCCGGCGGCCGGTTCCTGGGCGCTGACCTGGACGACCGCCGTCACCAACCGGCGTGAGGAGCCGCTGCTGTTCGGCAGCCCGACCACCGCGGGGCGCGAGATGGCCGGCTACACGGGTCTGTTCTGGCGCGGCCCGCGCGCCTTCCGTGACGGACTGGTCCTCGGACCCGACGGCGAGGGACCGGAGTTGATGGGCAGTCAGTCTCCCTGGCTCGCGCTGTGCGGCGAGCACGACGGCGCGGACGGCCACGCGACCCTGGTCTTCGCGCACGCTCCCGAGAACGACCACGCCGGAGCCCGGGGCACCCACCCCGCCCACTGGTTCGTGCGCAACGACCCCTTCGCCGCCGTCGCCCCGTCCTGGGCCTTCCACGACGAGCTCGCGCTCGCCCCCGGTGCCACGCTCGCCCGCCGCTACCGGGTCGTGGTGGGCGACGGGGCCTGGGCGCGGGAGGAGATCGCCAAATACCTGGAGGCGCACCCGTGGTGAGCCCGGCGGAGTTCGCCGGACCGCCGGGCGGGGTCGGTCTGTCGCGGCTGTCGGTGTACGACTGGCCGGCGGCCGACGGCGTGTGCGGCGGAACCCCCCATATGCACCTGGCCTGCTCGGAGGCGTACGTGGTCACCGGCGGCCGGGGCGCGGTGCAGACGCTCACCGTGTCCGGGTACGCGGTCACACCGCTCACGCCGGGCACCGTCGCCTGGTTCACGCCCGGCACGATCCACCGGCTGGTCAACGAGGACGACCTGCGCATCACCGTCCTGATGCAGAACGGCGGGCTGCCGGAGGCGGGCGACGCGGTGCTCACCCTGCCGCCGCCGTACCTGGCCGACCCGGGGACGTACGCCGCCGCCACGACGATCCCGGCCGACGCGCCCGAGGCCGAGCGGGAGCGGATCGCCCGTGCCCGCCGGGACCTCGCCCTGACGGGCTACCGGGCACTGCGGGACGCCGAAGGCCCCGAGGCGCTGGCCGCCTTCCACCGGGCCGCCTGCGCGCTGGTGCGCCCGCGGATCGCCGAGTGGCGCGAGCGCTGGCGGCGCGGCGCCGAGGCCGCCGCGAAGGCGACGGGGGAGCAGCTCGACCGGCTGGAACGGGGCGATCCCTCCCATCTCGGCGGGGCCGTCGTACGATCCGAACAGCCCTTGGAGAGTGGGAGGTTCGGAATGTGCGGACGGCTCGACGTGTACGGGTTCCGGGAGGCCCACGGGTGAACGGACCGACTGCGGGACGCGCCGGACCGCCTGCCCGCGAGGCCGCCGGACCGCCTGCGGGCCGGGCCGTCGCACCGCCCGGCGCGACGGTCCGGGACCGGACCGAGGACGACCTGGCGGACTGCGTACGGATCCTGGCCGAGGTCCACGTCGGCGACGGCTATCCCGTGAACTGGCCCGAACGGCCCGGGACATGGCTGACCCCGGCGTCCGCCCTCGGGGCCTGGGTGGCCGAGGTCGACGGCCGTCCGGCCGGCCATGTCGGTCTGTGCCGAGCCGCGGAGGGCGACCTCGCCCCCGTGGTGTGGAGCGAACGCACCGGTCGGTCCGTGGAGTCGGCCGCGGTCGTCGGCCGGCTCTTCGTCGCGCCCGGAGCACGGGCACGCGGCATCGGCGGCCTGCTCGTCGGCCGGGCCGTACGGGAGGCCCGGCGGCACGGGCTGCACCCGGTGCTCGACGTCGTGGCCTCCGACACCGCCGCGGCCGCCCTGTACGAGCGGCTGGGCTGGGAGCGGCTGGCCACGGTCGAGCAGCTGTGGGGGCCGGACCGGCGGGTGAGCGTGCACTGCTACGCGGCGCCCGCCACACCCTCCGGACGATCTGCGGGGCGGGCGGGCGCGCCGACGCCGTGATCCCGGACGCGATGTGACGGACGGGCCGTCAACTCGACCGCAGGTGGTGGCGCTTGCGCCAGGCCACCACCGCGCCCGCCAGCGCCGGTACGGTGATGGCGGCCATCGCGACGAGGAACGCGGGGGACGTCGGCGCCGAGGCGCGGGCCCCCGCGACGACGTACGCGGCGGTGTTCGGGATCGAGCCGAGCGCCGTCGCGAGCAGGAACGGCAGCCAGCCCATGCGGGACACGGACGCGCAGTAGTTCGCCGCCCAGAACGGCACTCCCGGGAACAACCGGGCCGCCATCATCGAGCGGAAGCCGTGCCGGCTGAGCTGGCCGTCCGCCGCCTTCAGCCAGCGGCCCCGCAGCAGCGGACGCAGCGCGTCCTGTCCGAGCGCCCGGCCCAGCCCGAAGGCGATCCCGGCGCCGAGCACGGTGCCCGCCAGTGTCGAGGCGGTGCCCAGCTGCGAGCCGAACAGCGCGCCCGCCGCCAGGTTCAGCAGCGGCCGGGGCACGAACGCCACCGTGCACAGCCCGTACGCCAGTGCGAACACCAGGGCCGCGGTGGCGCCCCCGGCGTGCGGTGGCCAGCCGTGGGCCAGCAGCTTCTGTGGCTCGAAGAGCAGCACGCTCGACGCGGCCGCGGCGAGCAGCACGACGAGCAGGGCGAACCGGGCCCAGGGAGAGAGCAGTGCTCTCGTGCAGCGCGTGGTGAAGCCGACGGGCGTGGGCAGGGGCAGGGCGAGGGCGAGCTCCGTGGCGGCGGCCCGGGGAGTGGCCGTGGCGGTGCCCCCAGAGCGGGTGGTGGCATCGAGCATTCGGTGACAGTAACCGACGGACGCGTGTGATCGCCGTACGGCCCTGGAGAAGACGCCGCCGCGCGCGAGGCGCCGGCCGGAAAACCATTCGACGCGCGGGGACGCGTCGGCGAGGATCGGCGTCATGTTCCGGTACGCCTTCCACCTCGCAGCATCCGCGGTCGCGGATGCGCCGAAGGCTGCCGTTCCCGTGTTCGTCGCAGCAGTAGACGGCGCCCGAAGCTGACCCTCTCCGGACATTCCGGCGGACCCCGCAGGGGGAGGGTCGGCCAGTCCCTCGGGGTCCCCGTCCCGCCGCGCCCACCGCGCCGGGACCTTCGCTCGGTTCACTGAGAGGCTTCCAGGTACCGCCATGCCCAAGACGGCATACGTGCGCACCAAACCGCATCTGAACATCGGCACGATGGGTCACGTCGACCACGGCAAGACCACCCTGACCGCCGCCATCACCAAGGTCCTCGCCGACCGCGGGACCGGCACCTTCGTCCCCTTCGACCGCATCGACCGGGCGCCGGAGGAGGCCGCCCGCGGCATCACCATCAACATCGCGCACGTCGAGTACGAGACCGACACCCGGCACTACGCGCACGTGGACATGCCGGGTCACGCCGACTACGTCAAGAACATGGTCACCGGGGCCGCGCAGCTCGACGGGGCGATCCTCGTCGTCTCCGCGCTCGACGGGATCATGCCGCAGACCGCCGAGCACGTGCTGCTCGCCCGTCAGGTGGGCGTCGACCATGTGGTCGTCGCGCTGACCATGGCCGACCGGGCCGACGAGGAGCTCGCCGACCTGGTCGAGCTGGAGGTTCGCGAACTGCTCACCGCGCAGGGCTACGGCGGCGACGCCGTTCCCGTCGTGCGGGTCTCCGGGCTCGGGGCGCTGGAGGGCGACCCGCGCTGGACCGCGTCGATCGAGGCGCTGCTCGACGCGGTGGACACGTATGTGCCCCTGCCGGAGCGGTACGTGGACGCGCCGTTCCTGCTGCCGGTGGAGAACGTGCTCACCATCACCGGCCGCGGGACGGTGGTCACCGGAGCCGTCGAGCGCGGCACGATCCACGTCGGTGACCGGGTCGAGGTGCTCGGCGCCGGTGTCGAGAGCGTCGTCACCGGCGTGGAGACCTTCGGCAAGCCCATGGCGGAGGCGCAGGCCGGCGACAACGTCGCGCTGCTGCTGCGCGGGGTGCCACGCGACGCCGTCCGGCGCGGGCACGTCGTCGCGGCGCCCGGCAGCGTCGTGCCCCGGCGCCGCTTCACGGCGCGGGTGTACGTGCTGTCGGGGCGTGAGGGCGGCCGCACCACCCCGGTGTCGACCGGCTACCGGCCGCAGTTCTACATCCGTACCGCGGACGTGGTCGGCGACGTCGACCTCGGCGAGGTCGCGGTCGCCCGCCCCGGTGACACGGTCACGATGACCGTCGAGCTGGGACGCGAGGTGCCGCTGGAGCCGGGGCTCGGCTTCGCCATCCGCGAGGGCGGCCGGACGGTCGGCGCGGGCAGCGTGACCGCCGTCGAGTGACGGCACGCCGCCCGGGCACGGGGACGCTCCCGGTCCCCGTGCCCGGGTCCGGGGTGCCTCCGTACAGGCAGGCGCCCCGGTGCGGGCCGGTCGGGACCGGTCGCGCGGGCACAATGGGACGGTGAACGAGCCCATACCCGTAAGCCGAGCCGTCGATCACGGGTTCGCCAAGCTGATGCCCGACGTCGACCGGGAACGGGCCTGGCTGCTGACCGTCGACGGGGCACCGCAGTCGTACGTCGACCTGGACGAGCCGACGCACCTGGAGTTCGAGTACGCGCGCAGGCTCGGGCACGTCCTGGACACCGTCACCCGGGCCGGGCGTCCGCTGGACGCGCTGCACCTCGGCGGAGGCGCGTTCACCCTGCCCCGCTACCTGGCCGCGACCAGGCCCGGATCCCGGCAGGATGTCGTCGAGGCCGACCGGGGCCTGTTGGACCTGGTCGCCGAGCATCTCCCGCTTCCGGACGACGCGGGCGTCACCCTGCACGCCGCCGACGCCCGCCGCTGGCTGGAGGCCGCCCCCGACGACTCGGCCGACGTCCTGGTCGCCGACGTCTTCGGCGGCTCCCGCGTCCCCGCGCACCTCACGTCCCTCGGCTACGCCCGCGAGGCCGGGCGGGTCCTGCGCGACGGCGGTGTCTACCTCGCCAACCTCGCCGACGCCGCCCCGTTCGCCTTCCTGCGCTCCCAACTCGCCACCTTCGCGGAGGTGTTCCCGGAACTCGTACTGATCGCCGAACCGGGCGTGCTGCGCGGCCGTCGCTTCGGGAACGCGGTGCTCGTCGCCGCGCGGCACCCGCTCGACACCGCCGCCCTGGCCCGCCGGACCGCCGCCGACGCCTTCCCGGCGCGCGTCGAGCACGGGGCGGCGCTGCGCGACTTCACGGGCGACGCGCGCCCGGTACGGGACGAGGACGCCGTACCGTCGCCCGTACCCCCCGACGGCGCTTTCGGTATCGGCTGAACAACGGGCGGAAGAACGAGATGCACAGAACGGCGCGATGCGCAAAAGGAGGTGCGTGAAACAGGGTTGGCGCTCTCCGGATTTCCCGTCGCATTCGGCGGTCCGACCGGGGTGCGGAAATGCCGCCGTCGCGCCCGGAAGTCCCCGCGACGGTAGTATGACCGGCATCGGAGGGAGGGGATCCAGCGCGCTGCGGCGCCTCGGGTGACGGTCTTGACGACGGTCTTGGAGGAACCATGGCTGCGGAGGTCTCGCCGCTCATCAAGCCCTCCCGGCTCAGACGTCGGGAAGGCCTGTGGGGCGAATGCCTGGCCGAGTTCCTGGGGACCCTGGTCCTCATCGCCTTCGGCTGCGGGGTGGTGGCCATGACGGTCGCGGCGCTGCCGGGATCGGGCCGTACGTCGGGGCCGACGACCTTCTTCTGGGGAGCCGGGGACTGGCTGCTGATCACCTGGGGCTGGGCGTTCGCGGTCGTCTTCGGGGTGTACGTGGCAGGCGGGGTGAGCGGGGCACACCTCAATCCGGCGGTGACGCTGGCGTTCGCGGTACGGCGCAGGTTCGCCTGGGTCAAGGTCGCGCCGTACATGCTGTCGCAACTGCTCGGCGCCTTCACCGGGGCCGCGCTCGTGTACGGGGTGTACCACGACGCGATCAACACCTTCGACGCCGCGATGAAGGGCCCGAAGACCAACGGGCACACGCTCGCGTCGTTCTCCATCTTCGGGACATTCCCGGCGCCGTATTTCCACGGCGGAATCTGGGGACCGCTGATCGACCAGATCGTGGGCACGGCGTTCCTGGTGATGCTGATCGTCGCCGTCGTCGATCTGCGCAATACCGCCGTGAAAGCGAATCTGGGTCCGCTGATCATCGGATTCGTCGTCGCGGCGATCGGCATGTCCTACGGTGCGAACGCCGGATATGCCATCAACCCGGCCCGTGACTTCGGCCCCCGCCTGTTCACCTGGGCCGCCGGGTGGGGGGATCTCGCGATGCCGGGGACATCGGCGGGGTCGTTCAGCAATTACTTCTGGATTCCGATCGTCGGCCCGCTGGTGGGCGGTGTGATCGGAGTGCTGGTGTACGACCTGTTCATCGGCGACGTCCTGCATATGCGCGCCCAGGAGGGCGCCGAACTGGAAATCGGTGTCACGCGCCCTCAGAAGGGCACGGACGAGGAGTAGCTTTCACGCGGCCCCGGACCCGGTCCGGCGGGTGAACCCCGGGCGCGGGCAGGCGCCGTGAGGTCACCCGTCGGCCGTACGCGTGGAACGCCGGGGCCGCCGCCGGGCCTTGCCGGTCAGCTGCGGGTCGGTTCCCCGTGCAGCCGGACCGTGCTGAGGATCTTCATGATGGTCGCCTTCGGGACCTCCTTGTCGACGCCCGTGGCCCCGTACAGGTTCCAGGAGACGAAGTCGTCGGCGGAGTTCTTGAACCCGAACGTGATCGCCTTGCCGTCGCTGGCGCACTTGCCCTTCTGGGGCGTGTGGGCGGACTGTGCCCAGGCGTAACTGCCCTTGACGCCCGAGGCGGTCGTGTAGGGCGTGGCCTTCTTGTCGAACGTGATCGACTTCTTGTCCGGCTGGGTGTAGCCGCCGTACACCCACCACGCCGGGGTGTTGACCGCCACCTCGTCGGTGCTCTTGGCTCCGCCGCCGCCCTTGGTGCCCACCACGGCCAGCGGGGTGTCCTCGGTCCGGCCGTCCTTGTCGTCGTCGGACGTGCACCACTTCGACTGGTACTCGGCCGTTCCGGACATGATGATGATCGGCTTGCCGTCGTCCGAGTTGTCCTCCTCGAAACCGATGCTCAGACCGGGGGACTGGACCTCCCAGTCGGCCGGCACGTCGAAGGCGATGCCCCACTTGGGGTTCACGACGACCTTCCAGCCCGCGACCGTCGGCTTCTCGGTCTCGTTGCCGCGCGGATTGTCGTCCGCGCCGGACGCCGTGGCACTCGGGTCGCTCGGCTTCGTGGACGCGGAAGCGCTGGGCTTCTTGTCCTTGCCGTAGACCTCGACCTCGTCCTTGTCCTTGCCCAGGACCAGGTACCCGGTGACGCCGGCCGCCACGACGACGGCCGTCGCCGCCAGGATCGCGACCAGCTTGGTCCGGTTGCCGCCACCGCCGCCGCCAGGCTGCGGCTGGGGCGCGCCGGCGGGTATGGGCGCGCCCCACTGAGGCTGCTGCTCATACGGGTTGGGCTGCTGATAGCCGGGCTGCTGATACGGATTCGGCGCCTGGTACCCCGGCTGCTGGTACGGGTTGTTCTGCCCCTGCGGGTTCTGTCCCTGCGGGTTCTGCTCGCCCCCGGGCGGCTGCTGTCCTGGCCACATGGCGAGCAACCCTAGTGCCGCCCGGGACACGAATCGGTCACCGCCCTTTGTCAGGCACGTACCGATGGAGGCGCCACGGATCTGGCCAGCGAAGACTACTCGTGGGTAACATCTGGTTCATGAGCGCAGACCAGATGTCGATCGGCGAGATGCTCGCCGCCACGGTGCCCATGGTTCGGACCCTGAACCTGGAGTACCTGGAGACCACCCCGGAGCGGGCCGTCCTCGCCCTCCCGGACCAGAGCGAGTACCGCAACCACGTCGGCGGGCCGCACGCCGGAGCGATGTTCACCCTCGGTGAGTCGGCCAGCGGCGCGATCGTCCTGGCGGCCTTCGGCGACCAGCTCGACCGTGCCGTGCCGCTGCCGGTCAACGCGGAGATCGCCTTCAAGAAGATCGCGCTCGGCCCGGTGCGGGCCACGGCCACGCTCGGCCGCCCGATCGCGGAGGTCGTCGCCGAGCTCGACGAGGGCAAGCGTCCCGAGTTCCCCGTCTCCGTCGCCATCCAGCGCGAGGACGGTGCCGTGACCACGGAGATGACGGTCCTGTGGACCCTGCGCCCCAACAGCTGAACACCGGCTTGTCCGGGTGACCCGGTAGGCTTCCCGGCGTGCGCGCCTTCGGCGCGCGCCGGGAGACACGGGACACAACGGGAGGAAGCCGCGGTGCACGTCCAGGAATGGCTCGACACGGTGCCCGCCGGTGCCGTCTACGCCGTGGTGGCCCTGGTCATCGGAGTGGAGAGCCTGGGCATCCCGCTGCCGGGGGAGATCGTCCTGGTGTCGGCCGCCCTGCTGTCCTCGCAGCACGGGGGAGTCAACCCCGTCGTGCTCGGCGCCTGCGCGGTCGCCGGTGCGGTGATCGGCGACTCCATCGGCTACGCCATCGGCCGCAAGGGCGGACGCCCCCTGCTGGCCTGGCTCGGCAACAAGTTCCCCCGGCACTTCGGCGAGGCGCACATCGCCACCGCCGAGCGGTCCTTCGAGAAGTGGGGCATGTGGGCCGTGTTCTTCGGCCGCTTCGTCGCCCTGCTGCGCATCTTCGCCGGCCCGCTCGCGGGCGTGCTGCGGATGCCGTACTGGAAGTTCCTCGTCGCCAACGTGCTCGGCGGGATCGCCTGGGCGGGCGGCACGACCGCGGTCGTCTACTACGTCGGTCTCGTCGCCGAGGACTGGCTCAAGCGGTTCTCGTACCTGGGGCTGGCGGCGGCCGTGCTCGTCGGACTGACGTCGATGCTGGTGATCAAGCGCCGCGCGAAGAAGACGGCGGCGCGGCAGACGGCGGACGAGCGTGAGGCTGTTCCGGCCGCCGAATAGACGGCCGCAACGACCTCTGTGATCACCTGAGTGCTGTCAGGGCAGGTTGGCTGCGCGGCTCAGCCCTCGTGCGCCTCGCGGTGGGCCTTGGCGAGTTCCGCGTACATCGTGCCGTTCAGGGTGATCCCCTGCCGCTCCTCCTCGGTCAGCTCCCGCCGGACCTTCGCCGGGACGCCCGCGACCAGGGAGCCCGGTGGCACCTGCATGCCCTGCGGCACCAGCGCCTGCGCCGCGACCAGCGAGCCGGCGCCGATCACCGCGCCGTTCAGCACCGTCGCGCCCATGCCGATCAGACAGTCGTCGCCGACCGTCGCCCCGTGCACGACGGCGTTGTGCCCGACGGAGACCCGCTCGCCCACCGTCACGGGGAAGCCGGGGTCGGCGTGCAGGGTGCAGTTGTCCTGGATGTTGCTGCTCGCGCCGACCGAGATCCGCTCCACGTCGCCGCGCAGCACCGCCCCGTACCAGATGCTCGCCCCGGCCTCCAGTGTCACGTCGCCGATCACCGTGGAGGTGGGCGCCGTGAAGGCCGCCGCGTCCACCCTCGGTTCCCTGCCGCCGATGCCCGTGATCAGCGCCCTGTGCGTCATCGCCGTCTCCTCGTGTCCGTCGTACACCGGCACCGTACGCCACCGGTGGGGTGAAGATCACAGGGCGCCGACGCCATGGGCGCGGCACCCGCCGACTACGGTGAGCGGGTGCCGAAGCGCAAGAACACGTTCTCATCCTGGTGGCGCGACCTCGCCCAGCGGGCCGTCCACGCGGGCTGGGCCCAGGTGCAGCGCGCGGGCTCCGTCAGCGCCGAACATCCGGGGCGTTTCCGCTTCGGCTCGATCGGCCCGGCCACCCGGCTCGCCTTCCCGCTCGGCACCGTGTTCGGCGAGCCGTGGATCCATCTCGGCTCCCACTGCATCGTCGGCGAACAGGTCACCCTCACCGCGGGCCTGATGCCCGACCTCGATCTGGGCCCGGACCCGATCCTGCGCATAGGCGACGGGGTCGTGCTCGGCCGCGGCAGCCATGTCATCGCCGACACGACGGTCACCATCGGCAGCGACTGCTACTTCGGGCCGTACGTCTACGTCACCTCCACCAACCACTCCTACGACGATCCGCACGAGCCCATCGGCAAGCAGTGGCCGCGGATGGAGCCGGTGGAGATCGGGCCGGGCTGCTGGATAGGCACGGGGGCGGTGATCCTGCCGGGTGCCCGGATCGGACGCAATGTCGTGGTGGCCGCGGGCGCGGTCGTACGGGGGACCGTGCCCGACCACGCCGTGGTGGCCGGGGCGCCCGCCCGGGTCGTACGGCGCTGGACGCCGGCCGAGGGCTGGCAGCCGCCGCTGCGCACCCCCGCGCCGGTGCCGGTCCCGGACGGGGTCACCTCCGACCAGTTGGCGGCACTGGCGGGCCTCGACGAGGAGACCGTGGCGAAACTGGCCCGGCTGGAGCCCTGACCCTCCTCGGGGGGCGGGGTGCCACGCGACCGCCGGGACCGGCCCGTCGGCTCAGCCGGTCGCCAGCAGCAGCGTGCCCACCAGGGCCAGACCCGCGCCCGCCGCCTGGACGGCGCGCAGCCGTTCGCTGAGAAAACCGCGCGCGGCCAGCGCCGTCACCACCGGGTAGAGCGAGGCGAGCACGGCGGCGACCGTGATCGGCCCGTGCTGGGCGGCCACGGAGTACGTGCCGTTGGCCGCGACGTCGGCGAGGCCGACGAAGGCGAGCGCCGGGAGCGAGGCCCAGGGGAAGCCGCCCGCCGGAAGGGCCGGGGCGCCGCGGCGCGTGGCGGCGTACAGCGCGGCGCCGCCCACGGTCACGTTCGTCAGGCGCTGCACGAACAGGGCCAGGAACAGGCCGGTGACCGTGGTCGACGCCTCGGCGATCAGCGCGAAGACCGTGCCGAAGCCGAGCGCGGCGACCAGGGTCAGCAGGATGGCTTGGCGCTGCACGCCGGCGCCCCTGAGCTGCGGGCCGCCCGCGAGCACGACACCCGTGACGGCGACGGCGATCCCCGCGGCCTGCGTCAGTCCGGGGCGCTCGCCGAGGAAGAGGCCCACGCCGACGGGGACGGCGACGCTCAGGGTGGCCAGCGGGGAGACGACCCCCATCGGGCCCAGGGCGAGTGCCTTGTAGAAGGAGAGCAGCGCGACCGGGCCGACCAGACCGGCGGCGAACGCGAACCACAGCCGCGGTCCGGCCTCGCTCCACCCTCCGGTGGCCACCACGATCGCGCCGAGCACGACCGCGGCGATCCCCTGGGAGACCACGACGACGCTCAGCGCCGGGATCCGCCGGGTCAGCACCCCGCCGCCGAAGTCGGCCAAGCCCCACAGCAGGCTGGTGGCCAGGGCGAAGAGTGCTGTCACGGGGTGCCTCGCAGTACAGTTCGGTGAACGATCGGGTGCACCACACAGTAGTTCAATGTGGTGAACTCTGTCATTCAAAATACTGAACCCCGAGTGCTCTCCGCATATCCACGGATGTCCGGTCGCACCAGATATTGGACGGAATGTGTCGGACCTCGACCTGCTGACCCAGTCCCTGGCGCGCAACGTCAAGCGCTGGCGCACCGAGCGCGGCTTCACCCTGGACGCGCTCGCCGCGCGGGCCGGCGTCAGCCGCGGCATGCTCATCCAGATCGAGCAGGCCCGCACCAACCCCAGCATCGGCACGGTCGTCAAGATCGGCGACGCCCTCGGCATCAGCATCACCACCCTGCTCGACTACGAACAGGGCCCGAAGGTGCGCGTCGTCCCCGCCGAGCAGGCCGTGCGGCTGTGGCACACGGACGCGGGCAGCTACAACCGGCTGCTCGCGGGCACCGAGGCCCCGGGCCCGCTGGAGATGTGGGACTGGCGGCTGATGCCCGGGGACGACAGCCTCTCCGACCCGCACCCCGTCGGCACGGTCGAGCTCGTCCATGTCCTGGCGGGGGAGCTGACCCTCACCGTCGACGGCGTGGACCACGTCGTCCCGACCGGCGCGAGCGCGTCCTTCGAGGCCGACACCCCGCACACGTACGGCAACCGGGGCGACGTCCCGATGGAGATGGTGATGGCGGTCTCCGTCCCGCCCGTGCGCTGAGACGCCCCCGGGGCAGCCGCCGGACGGCTGTTACCGTGCGGCCATGCGCGCACCCATCGGAGACTTCGACCACGCCACCCCCGCCCCCGACTGCCTCGACGAGCTCACCGACCCGGTCGCCGACGCCGTACGCCGCTGGAGCGGCACCGTCCCCGCCGACGAGATCCTCTACGTCGAGACCGACCCGCAGTGGGCCGACACCGCCGTCTTCGTCGAGCACTACGGCCGGGACCTGCTGGAGCGGTCCGCGAACTGCGTCGTCGTCGCCGGCAAGCGCGGCAGCGGGACCACCC
The DNA here is from genome assembly GCF_009377175.1 of Streptomyces adustus. Lineage (GTDB taxonomy): Bacteria > Actinomycetota > Actinomycetes > Streptomycetales > Streptomycetaceae > Streptomyces > Streptomyces adustus. The sequence goes on along the minus strand of NZ_VJZD01000032.1, from coordinate 40,570 downwards.
TGGCCGCGTGCGTGGTCCTGTCCACGACCCGCGTCGACGTCAACGGCGTGGTGCGAAGGCAACTCGGTGCGCGCAAGGCCTCGTTCGCGCCCATGGACACGGCGACGGGGGAGACCGGCATGGAGTACGGCGGGATCACCCCGATCGGACTGCCCGGCGACTGGCCGGTGCTGGTGGACTCCGCCGTCGTCGATCTGCCGTACGTCCTGGTCGGCAGCGGCCGCAGGCGCGGCAAACTGCTGGTGCCCGGCAAGGCGTTCGCGCAACTGCCCGGTGCCGTCGTGCTGGAGGGTCTGGGCGTGGCCTGAGGTCACACCCGCGCGTGGTGGGCCAGTGCCAGATGGGGGTCGGCCTGGCCCGCGACCGGCGCCGGATCGGCGTGCACCAGGGCCGCGGTGAGCCGGGGAACGGCGTGCAGCAGGGCGTGCTCGGCGTCCACGGCGATCGCGTGCGCCTGCCGTACGGTCGCCTCGCCGTCCACCACCACGGCCACCTCGGCGCGCAGCCGGTGCCCGATCCAGCGCAGCCGCAGCTCGCCGACCCCGTGCACCCCCTCGACCGCCGACAGCGCCCGCTCGGCCCGGTCCACCAGCGCCGGGTCCACGGCGTCCATGACCCGCCGCAGCACCTCGCGCGCCGCGTCCCGCAGCATCAGCGCGATCGCGGCCGTGATCGCCAGGCCGACCACCGGGTCGGCCGCCTGCCAGCCGAGCGCCGAGCCGCCGGCGCCGGCCAGTACCGCCAGCGAGGTGAACCCGTCGGTCCGGGCGTGCAGTCCGTCGGCGACCAGCGCGGCCGAACCGATCGAGCGGCCGACCCGGATCCGGTACCGGGCCACCCACTCGTTGCCCGCGAAACCGACCAGGGCGGCCACGGCGACCGCCGGGACGTGCTCGACGGGCCGCGGGGACAGCAGCCGCTCGAACGCCGTCCACCCCGCGAACGCCGCCGACGCGCCGATCGTCAGCACGATCGCCAGACCCGCCAGGTCCTCCGCGCGGCCGTAGCCGTAGGTGAAGCGGCGATTCGCCGCCCGCCGGCCCAGCAGGAAGGCGATGCCGAGCGGTACGGCGGTCAGCGCGTCCGCGGTGTTGTGCACCGTGTCGCCGAGCAGCGCCACCGACCCGGACAGGACCACGACGACCGCCTGCACCGCCGCCGTCGCCCCGAGCACGGCCAGCGACACCCACAGCGCGCGCAGCCCCCGGGCCGAGGCCTCCAGGGCGGGATCGAGCCGGTCGGCGCTCTCGTGGGAGTGCGGGGTGAGGAGATGGGCGAGGCGGTGCCGCAGCCGGCCTGCGGCGCGGGCCCCCTCGTGGCTGGGGGAGTGTGCTCGGTGGTGGGAGTGCCCGTGTTCATGACGGGCCGCCCCCTGGTCCTGACGCCGGGCAGGGCCGGGCCCGTGCCCGTCGTCATGCACATGACCACGACCGTGGCCGTGCGCGTGGTCCTGCTCGTGTCCCTTGTCGTGCCGGTCGCTCACGGCGATCCCCTTCCGGTGCGCCGGGCGCAGGTGCGCGGGAGTGGACGCGACTCGCCCTCGACGCCATTATGTGCGCATGAGCGCACACATGCACCTGTCGCCTGCGCATCAGCATCACGGGCATCCGCGTACCCCCGGCGAGGAGCATTTCGCCCTCGCCGCCGAGATCCTCGCCCTGCTCGGCGACCGCACCCGCCTCACCCTGCTGCACGCCCTGGCGGCGGGCGAGGCGGACGTCACCACGCTCACGGAGACGTGCGGCGCGGCGCGGCCCGCCGTCAGCCAGCATCTGGCGCGGCTGCGCCTCGCCGGACTGGTGAGCACCCGCAAGGAGGGCCGCCGGGTCGTCTACGCGCTCCGCGACGGCCATCTGCGCCGACTGCTGGACGAGGCGCTCGACGTGGCCGACCACCGGCTCCGCGACCAGCCCGTGCACGACTGACCCGCGGCCGACGCCTCGGTCGTACCGGAGGGAGCGGCGCTCAGCCCAGCCTCGGGATCTCGATCGCCGGGCAGCGGTCCATCACCATCTCCAGGCCCGCGGCCCGGGTACGGTCGTACGCCTCCTCGTCCACGACGCCGAGCTGGAACCAGACCGCCCGCGCCCCCTTGGCGACCGCCTCGTCGGCGACCGCCCCGGCGAGGTGGCCGTTGACGAACACGTCGACCACGTCCACGTCGAAGGGGATGTCCGCGAGGGACGCGTAGCCGCGCTCGCCGTGCACGGTCTCCGCCTTGGGGTGCACGGGGACGACACGCTTGCCGAAGCGCTGGAGCACCTCGGCGACGCCGTACGCGGCGCGGTCGCGGTTGGACGACAGGCCCACCACGGCCCAGGTGTCACCGAGCCCGGTGAGTATCTTGCGGATCGTTGCCTCGTCGCCGTACACCGGCGGCCTCCTCGACACAGACGGGAAAAGAGCTCTCCCGGGGACAACAGCACGGTACGCGGTGGGATTCCGGCGGTCCCGACCCGCCCGCCGTACCGGTTCGATGTCCTGATTCCGCGCAGCCTGTCTGCGCGACGGCCTCCACCCGCCTACGCTCACCTCGTGCTCCGCATCATCGACGCCCGTATTGGCGAACTCGTCGACGCCGCCCCGGTCCGCCGGGGCCTGACCCGGGTCGAGGCGCATGTGCCCGGGTTCGACATCACCGCCCTGCGCCTGCTGCTCGTCACCGACCTTCTCGTGCGCGCCCTCGAACTCGGCGGCACGCCGGTGTGGGCGCTGCTGACCGCACCGCGGGAGGCGGCCGAGCTGCGCGCGGGCGCCGCGGCTCTCGGGATCCGGCCCTTCGAGGACGCGCGGGAGATCGGGACCGGACTGGGCGAGGCCCAGGTCCTGCACGTGGTGGGCACGGGCGGCACCGTCCCCGACGGCGTCCGGGTCGAGGTCGCGCCCGTCCTCCCCGATGGGGCGGGTGTCCCGCAGGGCACCGACCCGACCGTGTTGCGGCTGGCGCTCCTCGGCCACCCGCGCGGCGCGCCCCTCCACCTCGAACCGACTGTCCTGACGGACGCCGAGCACACCCTCGGGCGCTGGCGCCGCGCGGTCGCCGGCTGGGCGACCCGCCCCTCCCGGCCGGTCCCCGACGAGGTGCGGGTACGGCTGCGCACCGCCTGGGAGGACGACCTGGACGTGCCCGAGGTGCTGAATGTGCTGCGCTGGGTGGAGGAGGCCGGGCCGGACCTGCCGGAGGGCGCCCGCTTCGAGACGTACGCCTACGCCGACCGGCTGCTGGGCCTGGAGCTCACCCGCGACCTGGGAACCCTGGTATGACCGCGCGCGCCGGAGCGGGACCGCTGCGCCGTCTGGTCGTGCTGCGGCACGCCAAGTCCGCCTGGCCGGAGGGCGTGCCCGACCACCGGCGGCCGCTCGCGCCGCGCGGCCGCCGGGACGCCCCGGCCGCGGGCCGGGCCCTCGCCGAGACCGACTTCCTGCCCGACCTCGCCCTGTGCTCCACCGCCCTGCGGGCCCGGCAGACCTGGGACCTGGCCGCCGCCGAATGGGGCACCCCGCCGCCGGTGCGCTACGACCCGCGGCTGTACGGGGCCGGTGCGCCGGAACTGCTGGACGTGGTGCGCGAGACACCGCCCGAGATCGAGACGCTGCTGCTGGTCGGCCACAATCCCGGCCTGGAGGAACTCGTCCTCGCCCTGGCCGACGACGGCCTCGACGGAGCGCTGGAGGAGGTCCGGGCGAAGTTCCCGACCTCCGCGATCGCGGTCCTCGCCTGGTACGGGAGCACCTGGCGGGCGCTCGCCCCGGGCTCGGCCCTGCTGACGTCGATGACGGTGCCGAGGGGCCGGCGGCTGAGCTAGGGCTTCTCCGGCGAACCGGCCTCAGCCCACATGGACGTACGGTCTGCGCGGCGGGGACTGTTCCGCGCGGCGCAGCACCTCCCGGGTGACCGGCGCGACCTCGCCGTCGCCGAAGACCAGGAACCGGATCAGATGGCTGACCGGGTTGCCCTCCGTCCAGCTGAAGTAGGCGTGCGGCACCTCGCCGGTGCGGTCGCGCAGGGCCAGCAGCACCGCGGCGATGGTGTTGGGCACCGTCGGGCCCTGCGCCCGCAGCCGCCGTACGCCGTGCAGCTCGTCGCCGCGCACGGTGACGTCGGCGCTGAAGTCCGAGGAGTCCCGCACGAACACCTCCAGGAACAGCACAGGACCGCCCTTCGGGATGGGGGTGTGCCCGCGTTGCTCGTGCTCCCTGGCCCGGTACTCCCGCCGGGTGTGCTCCACCGGTTCGTTCGCGATCAGCCGCAGCGGGCCCGCCCGGGCCGCCCCGTCGACGATCCGCCGCGCGCGCTCGTCGAGGACGACCTCGGCGACGCGCAGTTCGAAGGCACGGTGCACCCGCGAGACGAACGAGGTCACCAGGATGGCCACGATGAAGATCGCCGCGATCTTGATGCCGTCCGGTCGTTCGATGACGTTCGCCACCAGCGTGTACGCGAACACGGAGGTGATCGCGCCGAACCCGAGCGCGGCACGGCGCCGGCCACGCCGGTGCACGGCGACCGTGGAGGCGAACGACGCCGACAGCATCAGCACCAGCACACCGGTCGCGTACGCGCCGCTCTGCCGGTCCACGCTCGCGTCGAACCACAGGGTGATGAGCACCGCCGCCGTCATGAAGACGAGCACCAGCGGACGCACCGCCCGCGTCCACTCGGGTGCCATGCCGTAGCGGGGCAGATAGCGCGGTACGAGGTTCAGCAGCCCGGCCAGCGCGGAGGCGCCCGCGAACCACAGGATCGTGATCGTGGAGATGTCGTACACCGTGCCGAACACCTGGCCGAGATGCTGGTGGGCGAGATAGGCCAGCGCGCGGCCGTTGGCCTCGCCGCCGCTCCTGAACTCCGACTGCGGGATGAGGATCGTCGTGGCGAGGCTGGACAGCAGCAGGAAGCAGCTCATGACGAGCGCGGCCGTGGTGAGCAGCCTGCGGGTGCCGTGGATACGGCCCGCCGGGTTCTCGTAGGTGTCCGTCGGAGCGCCCCTGACCTGTGGCATCACGGCCACGCCGGTCTCGAAGCCGGACATGCCGAGCGCCAGCTTCGGGAAGACCAGCAGCGCCACGCCGATCATCATCAGGGGCGAGGAGTGCTGCGCGCTCAGTGCGTCGATCCAGTCGTCGACGCGCACCGGGCCGGTGAACACCGCCCACGCGGCGGCGGCGAGCACCACCAGATTCAGGGTCAGATACGTCGCCACCAGTGTCACCGCGATGCCGATCGCCTCCCTGAAGCCCTTCAGGAAGACCCCGCCCAGCAGACCCACAAGGACGAGGGTGATCCACAGGTTCTCGCCCCGCAGCCACGGCGGCGCGAACGGGTTCTCCACCACGTGCGCGGCGGCGTCCGCCGCCGACAGGGTGATCGTGATGATGAAGTCGGTCGCCGCGAAGCCCAGCAGCACCAGCACGAAGATCTTCCCCGACCACCACGACAGCAGCCGCTCCAGCATGGCGATCGACCCCTCGCCGTGCGGGCTCTCGCGCGCCACCCGGCGGTAGACCGGCAGCGCGCCGAACAGGGTCAGCGCGATCAGCACCATGGTCGCGAGCGGGGACAGCAGCCCGGCGGCGAGCGCCGCGATGCCCGGCTGGTAGCCGAGCGTGGAGAAGTAGTCGACACCGGTCAGGCACATCACCCGCCACCACCGGTGGCCCTCCTGCCCGGCCCGCGCCTTCGCGTGCGGGCCGGGGTGCCGCGCGGTCTGCTCGCTCAGGCCCTCCAGCAGCCAGGCCCGCCAGCGGGAGGTGCGCGCGGGGCGGCCCGACGGGGTGGCGCCCGACGGGGCGGCCCCGGCGCTGCCGGTGCTCCCCACGTGCGTGCCGGTCATGCCGGTGTCTCCCGTCTTGCGGACCTCCCCACATCGTCGCCCGCACCCGCGACGCGGGCGACCGCACGGGCGGCCGCACGAGCAGCCGTGCGGGCGGCCTCCCGGGCTCCGTCTAGGCTGGCCGGATGCAGGACCAGTACCGCACCGTCGCCCACCCGGGTGTGCACGAGACCGAGGTCAACCGTTCCCGCTTCCTGTGCGCGCTCGCCCCGGCGGCCACCGAGCAGGAGGCGCAGGACTTCGTCGCCGCCGTCCGCAAGGAGCACGCCGACGCCACGCACAACTGCTGGGCCTACGTCATCGGAGCCGACGCGTCCGTCCAGAAGGCCAGCGACGACGGCGAGCCGGGCGGCACGGCCGGGGTCCCCATGCTCCAGATGCTGCTGCGCCGCGACATGCGGTACGTCGTCGCCGTCGTCACCCGCTACTACGGCGGCGTCAAGCTCGGCGCGGGCGGACTGATCCGGGCGTACGGCGGCGCCGTCGGCGAGGCCCTGGACACCCTCGGCACCCTGACCCGGCGGCGCTTCCGGGTGGCCACGGTGACCGTCGACCACCAGCGCGCGGGCAAGGTCCAGAACGACCTGCGCTCGACCGGGCGGGAGGTGCGGGACGTGCGGTACGGGGAGGCGGTCACCATCGAGATCGGGCTGCCGGACGCGGACGTGCCGGCCTTCCGGGGATGGCTCGCGGACGTGACGGCCGGCACCGCGGGGTTCGAACTGGGCGGCGAGGCGTACGGGGACGCCTGACGCTCCGACTGGTGCAGGACGTATCTCGTTGCTCACCTCGGCGGCGGCCATCCGTCACGCCAATGTGGATATATCGGACAATTGACTGTTGTGCGGGTGTGACGGGCCGGGATCCGTGGGGGATCGGTTGCCGAAAGGCGTTAGCGTGGTGGACGCCGTCCGGCGGGTCCATGCCGGCTCGGCCCGAGTGCGCGCCGGTGCCTTCCGCCGCGCGCCCGCGAGTACCGGTCCGGAAGGCGCAGGTGGGGGAGACGTGCGGGGCGGAGCGGTTTCTTGAGGTTGCTGCACACGTCCGACTGGCATCTGGGCCGGTCGTTCCACCGGGTCGGCATGCTCGACGCCCAGGCCGACTTCATCGGTCACCTCGTCACGACCGTGCGTGAGCACGCCGTGGACGCCGTGGTCGTGTCGGGAGACGTCTACGACCGGGCGGTGCCACCGCTCGGCGCGGTCGAGCTGTTCGACGACGCCCTGCACCGGCTCGCCGAACTCGGCGTGCCGACCGTGATGATCTCCGGCAACCACGACTCCGCCCGCCGGCTGGGGGTCGGCGCCGGGCTGATCGACCGCGCCGGCATCCATCTGCGCACCGAGCCCGCGGCCTGCGGCACACCGGTGGTGCTGGCCGACGCGCACGGCGACGTCGCCTTCTACGGCCTGCCGTATCTCGAACCCGCCCTGGTCAAGGACGAGTTCGCGGTGCCGAAGCCGGGGCACGAGGCCGTGCTCGCCGCCGCCATGGAGCGGGTCCGCGCCGACCTCGCCGGCCGGGCGGGCGGCACCCGTTCCGTCGTCCTGGCCCACGCCTTCGTCACCGGGGGAGAGGCCAGCGACAGCGAGCGGGACATCACCGTCGGCGGAGTGGCCGCCGTACCCGCCGGAGTCTTCGACGGCGTGGACTACGTGGCCCTGGGGCATCTGCACGGCTGCCAGACGATCACCGAGCGCGTGCGCTACTCCGGCTCCCCGCTCGCGTACTCCTTCTCCGAGGCGGAGCACCGCAAGAGCATGTGGCTCGTCGACCTGGACGCCGACGGCACGGTCACCGCCGAACGCGTCGACTGCCCGGTCCCCCGCGCGCTGGCCCGCGTCCGCGGCCCGCTGGAGCGGCTCCTCGCCGACCCCGCGCTCGCCCGGCACGAGGAGGCGTGGGTCGAGGCGACGCTCACCGACCCGGTCCGCCCGGCCGACCCCATGGCCCGGCTCACCGAGCGCTTCCCGCACACCCTCAGCCTCGTGTTCGACCCCGAGCGAGCCCCGGACGACCCCGGCCTGTCGTACGCCGCACGGCTCGCCGACCGCAGCGACCAGCAGATCGCGGAGGACTTCGTGGCGCATGTGCGCGGCGCAGGGCCCGACGAACGGGAACGGGACGTCCTGCGGGACGCGTTCGACGCGGTGCGCGCCGACGACGCCGTTCGGGAGGTGGCCCGGTGAGGCTCCACCGCCTGGACGTCACCGCCTTCGGGCCGTTCGGCGCGGCGCAGACGGTCGACTTCGACGCGCTGTCCGCCGCAGGACTCTTCCTGCTGCACGGCCCGACCGGCGCGGGCAAGACCTCCGTCCTCGACGCGGTCTGCTACGCCCTCTACGGCGCCGTCCCCGGCGCCCGCCAGGGCGCCCAGGGACTGACGCTGCGCAGCGACCACGCCGCGGCGGCCGTCCGTACCGAGGTGCGCCTGGAACTGACCGTGGCCGGACGCCGGTTGGAGATCACCCGGCAGCCGCCCTGGGAGCGGCCCAAGCTGCGCGGCTCGGGCACCACGGTCGACAAGGCGCAGACCTGGCTGCGCGAGTACGACGCCGCCGCCGGCGCCTGGAAGGACCGCAGCCGCTCGCACCAGGAGATCGGCGAGGAGATCACCCAGCTGCTCGGCATGAGCCGCGAGCAGTTCTGCCAGGTCGTCCTGCTGCCGCAGGGCGACTTCGCGCGGTTCCTGCGCGCCGACGCCGAGGCCCGCGGCAAGCTGCTCGGCCGCCTCTTCGACACGCGCCGCTTCGCCGAGGTCGAGAAGCGGCTGGCCGACCGCAGGAAGGCCACCGAGGCCCAGGTGCGCGAGGGCGACGCCGCGTTGCTCGCGGACGCCCACCGGATGCAGCAGGAGGCGGCCGGCGCCCTGGAGCTGCCCGAACTGGCCCCCGGACAGCCGGGGTTGGCCGACGCCGTGCTGAGCGCCGCCGCCGTCGCCCGCAGCACCGCCCGCGAGGAACTGACCGTCGCCCACTGCCGCCTCACCGCCGCCGAGACCGCGCAGCGCGCCGCCGAGCGCGCCCTGTCCGACGTACGCGAAGTGGCCCGGTTGCAGCAGCGGTTCGCCCAGGCGCGGCAGCGGGCCGCGCTCCTGGCGGAGCGGGCCGACACGCACCGGGCGGAGCAGACCCGCATGGAGCGCGGCCGCAAGGCCGAGGCGGTCGCACCGGCGCTGGAGCTGCGGGAGGCCGTCGACACCGAGCACAGCCGGGCGACGGCCGCCGAGACGCGTGCGCGCGCCCAGCTGCCCGACACCTTCGCGGACGCGGGCGCGGCCGGACTCGCGGCCGCCGCACGCCGGGCCGCCGAGGAGCTCGGCCGACTGGAGTCGGCCCGCCGCGCGGAGCACCGCCTGGGCGAACTCGCCGCCGAGCGCACCGGCCTGGACCGCCAGGAACGCGCCGACGACGACGTCCTCGCCGAGGCCGAGAGCTGGCTGGGCGTCTGGGAGACGGCCCGGACCGGCCTCCAGGCCCGGATCGCCGCGGCCCAGGCGGCCGCCGGCCTCGCCGAGCAGCTCGCCGTGCGACGCGAGCCCGCGCAGGCACGCCTGGCGGCCGCCCGGACCCGCGACCGGCTCACCGTGGAGGTCGAAGCGGCGCGCCTACGGGCCTTCGACGCGGACAAGGACGCGACGCGGGCCCGTGCCGACTGGCTGGACCTCAAGGAACAGCGGCTCAACGGCATCGCCGCCGAACTGGCCGCGGGCCTGCGGGACGGCGAGCCCTGCGCCGTCTGCGGCGCCACCGCGCACCCCGCGCCCGCCCGCAAGGTCGCCGGACACGTCGGACGCGAGGCGGAGGAACGCGCCCTCGCCGCCTACCGTGGCGCACAGGAACGCCACGCGGAGGAGGAACGGCGGCTGGCCGCCGTACGCGAGGCGCGGGCCGCCGCCACCGCCGAGGCCGGCGACACCCCGACCGAGGAACTGGTCGAGCAAGCCGACGAGTTGGAGCGGCAGTACGTCGAGGCCCGCCGCGACGCCTCCGGACTGCACCCCGCGAACGAGGAGTTGAGGCAGGCCGAGCAGGAACGCGAACGGCGCAGCGCGCTGCGCCAGGACGCGGCCGTCCGGGCCGCCGCCCGGGTCGGCCACCGCGACCGGCTGGAGCGCGAAAAGTCCACGCTGGAAGCGGAGTTGGCGCAGGCCAGCGGCGAGGCGGGCAGCGTCGCCGCGCGCAGCGCCCAGCTGGAGCGGCAGGTCGGCCTGCTCACCGACGCGGCCGACGCCGTCCGCACCGCCGAGGACACCGCGCGCCGACTCAAGGACGCCGACGCGCGCCTGGCCGACGCCGCCTTCCGCGCCGGGTTCGACACCCCGCAGGCCGCGGCCGCCGCCCTGCTCGACGACACCGCCCACCGCGAGCTGCAACGGCGCCTGGACGCCTGGCAGTCGGAGGAGTCCGCGGTACGCTCCGTGCTCGCCGAGGCCGACACCGCGGCCGCCGCCCAGCAGCCGCCCGCCGACGGCGACGCCGCCGAACGGGCCGCCGCTCTGGCCGGCCGCCGACTGCGGGAGGCCGCCTCCGCACGCGACGCGGCCGCCCGGCGCTGCGCCGAACTAGACCGGCTCTCCACCCGGGCGGCCACCGGGGTACGGCGCCTGGCCCCGCTGCGCGAGGAGTACGACCGGGTCGCCCGCCTGGCCGGCCTCGCCGCGGGCACCTCGGCCGACAACGAGCGCCGGATGCGCCTGGAGTCGTATGTGCTGGCGGCCCGCCTGGAACAGGTCGCCGCCGCGGCGAGCGCCCGGCTGGAGCGCATGTCGTCCGGCCGCTACACCCTCGTCCACTCCGACGACCGGGCCGGCCGCGGCCGCAGCGGGCTCGGGCTGCACGTCGTCGACGCCTGGACCGGGCGGGAGCGGGACACGGCGACCCTGTCGGGCGGCGAGACGTTCTTCGCCTCGCTCTCCCTGGCGCTCGGCCTCGCCGACGTCGTCACCGACGAGGCCGGCGGGGTCCGCCTGGACACCCTCTTCATCGACGAGGGCTTCGGCAGCCTCGACGACCAGACCCTCGACGAGGTCCTCGACGTCCTCGACTCACTGCGGGAGCGGGACCGCAGTGTCGGCATCGTCAGCCATGTCGGCGATCTGCGGCGGCGCGTCCACGCGCAACTGGAGGTCGTCAAGGGCCGCTCGGGCTCGACGGTGCGGCAGCGGGACGCGGGGGGCGCCGGCTGACCCCGGGGTCCCGGGACCCGGCCGGGTCACCGGCCGAGCGGGCGCCGGGGCAGGGGCGAGGAGTAGACGACGCTGGTGGTGACCGAACCGAGCGTGCCGATCTTGCCCGACACCTCCTCCAGGTGACGCATCGAGCGGGCCGCGACCTTGATGACGAAGCAGTCGTCGCCCGTCACATGGTGCGCCTCCAGGATCTCCGGCGTCACGGCGACGAGGTCGTGGAAGGGCTTGTAGTGGCCGTTCGGGTAGCGCAGGCGGACGAACGCGAGGATCGGCAGGCCGAGCCGCTCGGGATCGACGACCGCCGCGTACCCCTGGATGACCCCCGCCTCCTCCAGGCGGCGCACCCGTTCGGTGACGGCGCTCGCGGACATCGAGACGGCACGGGCGAGTTCGGCGAAGCTGGCGCGGCCCTCGCGCTGGAGGGCGTCGAGGATCCGCCAGTCGGTGGCGTCCGGGGAATACGCGGTCATGACCGAGAAATAGCAGGGGAATCCCCGGCCGATCAAGTGGACGGCCGGGGATCGCCGCTTCAGCTCGGCGATCATCGCCCGTAGATTTCTGGGCATGGAGATCCGCCGCACCGCCGACGCGGCGGCCCGAGGGAAGGCCGCACCATGACCGCCACCGCCGCTACCGCCACCAACCCCGTCCTGCGTGTCGCCCCGGCGGCCCCGGCCGAGGCCGCCGCCTACTTCCGCGCGAGCCTCGTCTTCCACGCCGACGTCTCCGATGTCGCCGCCGCGCTGGCGGCCGAGGGCGACCCCGGCTTCGTCGTCCTGGACTCCCGCTCCACCGAGTCCTGGGACCAGGGCCACATCCCCGGCGCGGTCCACCTGCCGACCGCCCTCATCGCCGAGCAGGCCGCACGGCTCCTCGACAGGTCGGTTCCGGTCGTGACGTACTGCTGGGGCCCCGGCTGCAACGGTGCCACCCGGGCCGCCCTCGCCCTCGCCGAACTCGGCTACCAGGTCAAGGAGATGCTGGGCGGCTTCGAGTACTGGGTGCGGGAGGGCTTCGCCTACGAGACCTGGGAGGGCCCCGCGCGCCGCGACGCGGACGCGCTGACGGCACCGGTGGACGCGCAGGACTGCGGCTGCTGACGTGGTAGCCGCGTGACCGGCGGCTGTGTGGGCCGGCGACTGCGTGGACCTGCGTCCGCGTGACCCGGCGTCCGCGTGACCCGGCGTCCGCGTGACCCGGCGTTCACGTGACGTGGCGTTCACGTGACGTGGCGTCCGCGTGACCCGACGGGACGACGTTTTCCGGTGGGCCGACGGCCGCGGGGAGGTGCGATATTCGTGTGCGCCGCTCCCGCGGGGCCACCATCATGGTCGTCCGTGACCCGAACCCCGCACCCCGCGCCCGAGGACCTGCGTCGTGACCCGCTGCCCCTGCGCGGCCGCACCGCCCTGGTCACCGGGGCCAGCCGCCTGGCCGGCATCGGGCACGCGGTGGCCCGGCGGCTCGCCGCGTACGGGGCGAGCGTCTACCTGCACCACCACGTCCCGCACGACGCCGCCATGCCCTGGGGCGCCGACCGGCCCGATGAGGTGACCGCCTCCGTACGCGCCGCACTCGGCGACCCGCGGGCCCGGGTCGTCGCGGGGCCGGGCGATCTGGCCGACCCGGCCGCGCCCGCCGCGCTGGTCGCAACCGCCGCCGAGGCGCTCGGCGGACGGCTCGACATCCTCGTGGCCAACCACGCCCTCAGCGGATCCGACGGCACCCTCGACACGGTCGACGCGGCGATGCTCGACGCCCACTGGGCGGTCGACGCCCGCTCCGTGCTGCTCCTCGTCCAGGCGTACGCCCGGCTGCGCGCCGCCCTGCCGCCGCGCGCCGCGGGCGGACGCGTGGTGATGATGACGTCCGGCCAGGACCACGCGGGCGGGATGCCCGACGAGATCGCGTACGCCCTCCAGAAGGGCGCGCTGGCCTCCGTCACCCGCTCCCTGTCGACCACGCTCGCCGAGCACGGCGTCACCGTCAACACCGTCAACCCGGGCCCCGTGGACACCGGTTACGCGAGCGGCGACGACCATGCGGCCGTCGCCGCCCGCTTCCCGGCCGGCCGGTGGGGGCTGCCCGACGACCCGGCCCGCCTCATCGCGTGGCTGGCCACGGACGAGGCGGAGTGGGTCACCGGTCAGGTCATCGATTCGGAGGGCGGATTCCGCAGGTGAACCCCGCGGATCAGAGCCGTGACAGCTCGTCCACCAGGTCGTCGAGGCCCAGCGAGCCCTGCGACAGCGCGGCCATGTGCCAGGCCTTGAGGTCGAAGGCGTCGCCGTGCCGCTCGCGCGCCTTCTCCCGGCCCAGCAGCCAGGCCCGCTCGCCGAGCTTGTAGCCGATCGCCTGGCCGGGGATCGTCAGATAGCGGGTCAGCTCGCTCTCCACGAAGTCCGCAGGCCGGCTGCTGTGCGCGCCGAAGAACTCCTCGGCCAGCTCCGGGGTCCAGCGCTCGCCCGGGTGGAACGGGGAGTCCGCCGGGATCTCCAGCTCCAGGTGCATGCCGATGTCGACGATGACGCGCACGGCCCGCATCATCTGCGCGTCGAGATAGCCGAGCCGCTGTTCGGCGTCGGTGAGGAAGCCCAGCTCGTCCATCAGGCGTTCCGCGTACAGCGCCCAGCCCTCGGCGTTGGCGCTCACCCCGCCGAGCGTCGCCTGGTAGCGGGAGAGGTCCGCCGCGACGTGCGCCCACTGCGCGAGCTGGAGGTGGTGGCCGGGGACGCCCTCGTGGTACCAGGTGGAGACGAGGTCGTAGACCGGGAAACGGGTCTGGCCCATCGTCGGCAGCCAGGTACGGCCCGGACGTGAGAAATCCTCCGTCGGCGCGGTGTAGTACGGAGCCGCCGCCCCGCCCGGAGGCGCGATGCAGGACTCCACCTTCCGCACCCGTTCTGCGAGTTCGAAGTGCGTGCCGTCCAGGGCGTCGATCGCCTGGTCCATCAGGCCCTGGAGCCAGTCGCGGACCTCGTCCACACCCTCGATGTGCTTGCCGTGCTCGTCGAGGTGGGCGAGCGCCACCCACGGCGTCGCGGCACCCGGCAGGATCCGCTCGGCCTCCTGCTGCATCTCGCCGCGCAGCCGGTGGTACTCGGCCCAGCCGTACGCGTACGCCTCGTCCAGATCCAGGTCCGTGCCGTTGAAGTAGCGCGACCAGCGGGCGTAGCGCTCGCGGCCCACCGTGTTCGGCGCGCCCTCGATCGTGGGCGCGTACACATCACGCATCCAGTCCCGCAGCTCCACGACGGCCGCCGTCGCCCCGCGCGCCGCCTCGTCCAGCTCCGCACGCAGCGCCTGCGGGCCGTCCGCCGCGAACTCCTCGAACCAGCCGCGGCCGCTGCCGTCCGGGTCCGACCACTCGGTGAGCTGGCCGATGAACGTGGCCGTCGGTCGCGGCGCCGCGTACAGCTTGCGCTCCAGGCCCACCGCGAGGGACTCGCGGTATCCGCTCAGCGCGGTCGGCACCGCGCGCAGCCGTTCGGCGATCGCCGCCCAGTCCGCCTCGGTCTGGGCCGGCATGATGGTGAAGACCTCGCGCACCGAATGCGGCGCGGTGTGCAGGTTGCCGACCGCGCGCAGATGCTCGTCGGCCTCGTGCACGGCGAGCTCCGCGGTCAGCCGCTCGCGCAGCAGTCGTCCGCAGCGGCGCTCGATGTCACGGTCGGCGCCAGGTTGCCGCTCGGCCTCGTCGAGCCGGGCGAGCGTCGTGCGGGCCAGCGCGGCGAGCGCGTCCTGTCCCGCGGGCGAGGTGTCGGGCAGGCGGCTCGAACTCTCCTGAACGCCGAGATAGGTGCCTGTGATCGGGTCGAGGGCGATCAGGTCGTCGACATAGGCGTCGGCGACCTGGCGGGGCAGCGGGCTCTTCGTCTCTGACATGCGGACATCCTCGTACGGATACCGGTGCCGCGTCAGCCCGGTTTACCGGGCAAGGTACGGCGCGGGCCGGGTTCGGCCGAACCCGGTCGGTCCCAGGACGAGCACGGACTAGGGCGAGCCCGGTCGGGCGGGCGGCAGCAGGGGGCCGCACTCCCACTGCTGGAAGATCAACCGGGTCTCGACCCTGGCCACCTCGCGCTGCGAGGTGAACTCGTCCAGCACCAGGCGCTGGAGGTCGGCCATGTCCGCGACCGCGACATGGACGAGATAGTCGTCGGGACCGGTGAGATGGAAGACCGTGCGTGCCTCCGGCAGCGCGCGTATCCGCTCCACGAACGGTCCCACCAGCTCCCGCCGGTGCGGCCTGACCTGCACCGACAGCAGTGCCTCAAGCCCGCGCCCCAGCTTCGCCGGGTCGACCCGCAGCTGATGGCCGAGGATCACCCCCGAGCGGCGCAGCCGCGTCACGCGGTCCAGACACGTCGACGGTGCGACCCCGACCTGCGCGGCGAGATCACGGAACGTGGTCCGGGCGTCGTTCTGCAACAGCCGCAGCAGATGAAGGTCCACCGGATCCAGTACGACAGATTCGGCCATGACCCGAACGTAGCACGGTGTTCGAATCGATTGACCCGGCCGGTGTTCACCCTTCCGTCCATGGACTCAGCGAGCACGTTCGCGCCGTACGACGACGTACGCATTCCTTCGAGAGCACTGGCCACCGAGGCCGTGCACGCGGGCCGGGACGACCTCGCCCGCCAGGGACTCCACGCCCCGCCCATCGACCTGTCCACCACCTACCCCTCCTACGACAGCAGGGGTGAGGCCGCCCGCATCGACGCGTTCGCGCAGACCGGCGCCGAGCCGGACGGTCCGCCGGTCTACGCCCGCCTCGGCAATCCCACGGTCGCCCGTTTCGAGACGGCCCTGGCGCGGCTGGAGGGCACCGAGAGCGCGGTCGCGTTCGCCAGCGGCATGGCCGCGCTCAGCGCCGTGCTACTGGTCCGCGGCTCGATGGGCCTGCGGCACGTGGTGGCCGTGCGTCCGCTGTACGGGTGCAGCGATCATCTGCTGACCGCCGGACTGCTCGGCTCGGAGGTGACCTGGACCGACCCGGCCGGCATCGCCGACGCCCTGCGCCCCGACACGGGCCTGGTCATGGTCGAGACCCCGGCGAACCCGACCCTCGCCGAGGTGGACCTGCGGGCCGTCGCCCACTCCTGCGGCTCGGTGCCGCTGCTCGCCGACAACACCTTCGCCACCCCCGTCCTGCAACGCCCGGCCGAGCAGGGTGCGCGGCTGGTGCTGCACAGCGCCACCAAGTACCTCGGCGGCCACGGGGACGTGATGGCCGGCGTGGTGGCCTGCGACGAGGAGTTCGCCGGGCGGCTGCGCCAGGTGCGGTTCGCCACCGGCGGGGTGCTGCACCCGCTGGCCGGCTATCTGCTGCTGCGCGGCCTGTCGACGCTGCCGGTGCGGGTACGGGCCGCGTCCGAGAACGCGGCCGAACTCGCCCGCCGTCTCACCGCCGACCCGCGCGTCGCCCGCGTCCACTACCCGCGGATCGGTGGCGCGATGATCGCCTTCGAGGTCCACGGCGACCCGCACGAGGTCATCGCCGGCGTCCGGCTGATCACTCCCGCCGTGAGCCTCGGCAGTGTCGACACGCTGATCCAGCACCCCGCCTCCATCAGCCACCGGATCGTGGACGCGGCGGACCGGCAGGGGGCCGGCGTGGGCGACCGGCTGCTGCGGCTCTCGGTGGGCCTGGAGGACGTCGAGGACCTGTGGGCCGACCTGGACGGGGCACTGGGCGGGACGGCCACGGCCGACCGGACCGAGGCGGCGGACCGGCGGCCGTCGGCCGTCTGAACCGCGCGGTCCGGTTCGGGCGGCTCGAACCGGGCGGCTCGAACCGCGTCGCCCGAACCGGACCGCCGAACGCGGCGAGCCGGCCCGGCGGAGGAGCACTCCGCCGGGCCGGCTCTGCGGCGTCTGGGCCGCCCGGACGCGCGGGGATCGAGCTCAGTCGCGGACGATCCGCTCGCCGCGCCACTCCTGGTGCTGCTCGTAGGGGCGCCGTGCCGCGGCCGTCGCGGTGTCCAGCCGGGCCGTGATCACCAGCGTGCCCTCCTCGATCTGGTAGTCGAGGGGCAGTCCCAGGCCGCGCATCGCGGCGACCATGCCGGTGTTGGAGGCCTGGGTCACGGCGTACACGCTCTCGCAGTGCGCCTCCGCGGCCATCGCGACCAGACGGCCGAGGAGTTCGGCCCCGATACCGCGCCGCTGCCACTCGTCCTCGACGAGCAGCGCGACCTCCGTCTCGTCCCCGTCCCACAGCAGGTGGCCGAGGCCGACGATGCGCCCGGACGCCGTCTGCACCGCGAGGGTCCGTCCGAAGCGTGGGCTGAGCAGGTGGTTCAGATAGCGGTCCGCGTCCTTGACCGGCCCGTGGTAGCGCATCGAGAGGGTGCGCGGCGAGCACCGCTCGTGCATCTCCCTCGCGGCCTTCAGGTCTCCGGTGTCGGCCCGGCGCACGGTGATGTCGTTGCCCTCGGGCAGCGTCAGTACGTCCTGGCCGATCGGCACGCGCGGGCCCAGCCGGGCGTCCAGTTCCACCAGGGCCCGCGCCCGCGCGAACTCGGTCGGCGTGAACGGCAGATACGGCCGCTCCACGGTGATCACCCCGCCTTCCGGTGCCCGCAGCCGCATCACGGTGTCCTCCAGCACTCCCTCGACGGGCACGATCTCCGACCCGCGCTCTTGGCCGAGCGGCCGGGCGGGCAGCGAGCGGATGGTGCACCGGCCCAGCAACTGGCGCAGCGCGAGGGGGAGTTCCGCCGCGTCCAGTGCGGTGCGGGTGGCCAGTCCGAGCACCCGGGTCGGGGCGTCCACCAGGTCGTGCGCGTCGGCCCGCTCGATCCAGGTGGCGGTGCCGCCCGCCTGCGCCACCGCGCGGGTGATCTCGGCCGCGGGCAGCTCGCCGGGGGCCCGGAGCAGGAACTCGTCGACCGTCCCCTCGCCCAGCGGATGCGTCTGGAGGCTCAGGATGTCCACCCGCAGTCCGGCCAGCGCGGTGCACAGCGCCGCGAGTGACCCCGGTGCGTCCTTGACCGTCGTCCGCATGCGCCACAGGGTGCTCGCCGCGCCCTGGGCCGGAACGGTCGCGTGGGACGGGTCGAACGGCCCGGCCTGCTCGGCGGAGCGCGGCCGGGTCCCGGTATCGGTCTCCGGGGGTGCGTGACCGTGGCGGCGTGCCCACCAGACGTGGAAGCCCGCCGTGGCGGCGAGCGCCGCCGCCGAGATCACCAGCAGGGCCGGGCCGTCCGGGCCGTGCCCGATCAGGTTCGCCACGGCGTCCGCCACCGCCACGGCCGTGAAGACGCCGGCGAGTTCCACCACATCCCTGCGCCAGTGGTGCACGGGGCGACCGTGCTTCGCTCGCGTCACATCAGACATGTCTCGATTCATGCAGCCACTGTGAAGGATGTGTGTTGCGTGATCACGAACGCTTTGTGACTGAGTGGTAAAGACAGAATCTGT
The DNA here is from genome assembly GCF_009377175.1 of Streptomyces adustus. Classification (GTDB taxonomy): domain Bacteria; phylum Actinomycetota; class Actinomycetes; order Streptomycetales; family Streptomycetaceae; genus Streptomyces; species Streptomyces adustus. The sequence goes on along the minus strand of NZ_VJZD01000032.1, from coordinate 22,117 downwards.
ACCTTTTACTGCTTTTTTGGTTACTGCCTTGCGCCACCAGACCGCCTGCCCATCGAACCAGTTCACCCCGTTCGGCGCCCGCCGGGCCCGACCCACCGACTACGTCAGGCGGCCACCCCCTCCGTCAACGCACTGCGCAGTCGCCGGGCCTGTGTCACCAGCCGGGAGGAGCCGCGCCGGGCCGCCGCCTGCGCCAGATGCGGCAGATCCCCGCGCGCACCGGACCGCTCGGCGCACTCCGAGGCCACCGTCAGCAGCTCCCCGAGCCCACGCCCTGCCGTCCCGGCGGTCGGCAGATCGGCGAGCAGGGGCGGCAGCGCCCGGCCGAGCAGGCCCCAGATGGTGGCGTTGGCCCCGGTGGCCGCCGCCGTCCGCAGCGAGTCGGCCAGCCGCTGCGGCTTTACGGCCGCACCGCGCACCAACTCCGCGAGGTCCGCGCCCAGCCTGGCCGCGTCCAGTTCGCCACGGGCCGCCAGCACCAGGAGCGCGTCCACGGCGGCGAGCCGGTCCTCCGCGTGGCGGGCGCCGAGCCCGTAGGCCAGGCACAGGTGCACCGCCTCGCCCGCCTCCCCGCCCGACTCCGCGAGCAGCGGCAGGAAGCCGACGCCGCGGGTGTCGTCCACCGAGACCCGGGACAGGTCCAGCAGCACCCGCACCGCCACCAGCTCGCGCCGCTCCGGGAGCAGCGCCAGCCAGTGCGGGCGCAGCTCGTCGCTCCAGTGCTGGCAGTACCGCCGTCCGTCGAAGACGCCCACCGGGCGGCCCAGCGGCGTGAACTCCGCCGGGAAGTCCTCCTGCAATTCGAGGAGTTCCGCGGACTCGATCAGGACCCGGGGGCCCGAGGTGCGTCTGCGCCGCGACGGCAGCGAGGGCGCCTCGGAGACGAGCCAGGCGGCGAGCCGTGTTCCCTCGGGAGTGCCGAGCGCCGCCGCCCGGGCGGCGGCCGCCGCGGCTGCCACCCGGTCGGCGCGACGCACCCGAAGCAGCGCCTGCGCGAAGTCGGCCGCTGCGGGCCTGGCCCCCAGCCGCTGGTAGGCGTCGAGGCGCTCCACCAGCTCGTCCGGCTCCAGCAGGCCGGTACTCCAGGTGGGCGTCGACAGCAGGAACGGCAGCGGGTCGGTCCGTATCCGGTACGCCACCTCCCACACCCGGGCCTCGAAGGCACGGGCGAGTGCGCTGTGCGGGCAGCTCCGCTCCCTCGCGCCCTGCACGACGGCCCGGTGCAGCCGGGCGGTCGTGCAGTGTCCCGCCAGCGTCGCCAGGACGAGGTCGAGGGCGTCCTCGGCGTCATGGAGCGAGTGGAAGGACGCCCCGTAGTAATGCTCGGCCGGCTGGTGGTACTCGTGATCGGGGTGGGCGTCGTTCCACCACCGGCGTGCCGTCACCGGGGCGAGCGCCTCCAGCAGGCCCTCGCGGTCGCTGTGCACATGCCGTACCAGGCCGTCGAGTGCCCGCTCGAACGCCGCGACGTCCCCGGACGACGCCAGCACGGCACCCAGTTCCTCCGCGAGTTCGACGGCCGAACCGGGAGCGGGAGCGAGCCGCAGCGGCACGGGCACCGGCGGCAGCACATCCGGGCTCGCCGCGGCATCCCCGGCCCCGGGCGCGGCGCCCAGCGACCCCACCGCCCGGGTGCGCAGGATCGGGATCAACGCCGCCGCCGCGTCGGCGACTTCGGCGCGCACCTCGGCCGAGGTGACCTTCCCCAGGTGCCGCTCCGCGAGCTTCAGCGCCCGCTCCTGCACATCCGGGTCGTCGTACCCGAAGGCCTGTGCCACCACGGGCAGCAGCTCACCGGCCGTCGACGCGTCCCGGGCGAGCACCTTCCCGAGCAGCACCAACTGCGCCCGTACGAGCTTCTTCTCGGTACGGAACAGCACGGCGGCCGACATCTCCGACAGCCGACGGGGGGACAGCTCGCCCTCGGCGGCCAGCGCGCCCAGCACCGACTGGGCGTGCGCGGCCACCACGGACACCGCGTCCGAGGCCAGCGCCAGCCAGTCGGCCGTCCGCTCCCGCTGCTCGTCGCCGGTGAGCGCCAGGGTCTTGAGCAACCGCAGGAACACCCGGTGGTCGGCGGCGGTACCGCCGCGCAGGAGCCGTGCCACGCACGCGTCGACGGTCGCCGTCCGGTCGAGGGCGCCCTCGACGGTCAGCCGGGCGATCGCGTCGGTCCAGCTGTTCGGCCCCTCCGCGGCCCCCCACTGCATACGACTGCCGATGTCGTCCGTCTCGAACAGCGCCGCCACCAGCCGCACCAGGTGCGGATCCCGGCGCAACTGCTCCAGCACCGTGTCCCCGCGGTAACAGGTGGAGCCGATGCGTTCCACCCAGCCCCGTACATAGGCGTCGGTGGTCGGGACCGGGTGACCCGAGAGCCGGACCAGTCCCGCCATCAGCTCGTGCGACACACGCGAGGCGGCCGGGCGCTCGGCCAGCCGGCGGGTCACCTCGGCGAGCCAGGCGGGGTCACGGTCGCCCAGGACGTGCAGCAGCAGGTCCGACCTGGACGACGACGACCACTGGAGGTCCGCGGCCGCGATCCAGCTCGCCACTCCCGCCGCCCCGGTCTGGCAGGCGGCGCCGGCCAGATGCAGGGCGGGGTAGGCGCGTACCGCGTCCGACTCCCAGCGGCGTGGCCGCAGCTCCTTGCGGAGCTGCTTCAACTCGGGGAAGGCCGCCCGCCGTTCGGCGTCCGTCATCCCGTCCAGCAGACGCACCACCTCGTCCGTCCGGCCCGTCCGCACCGCGTCCGTCAGCCCACTCATCGCGCACCCCCGTCGATTCCGGTCCCGATCAGCTCCGCGACGGTGCCCCGCCGCGCCATCCGCACCGCGAGCGCGTGCTTGCACGGCCCGCGCCCGCCCCGGTACTTGGCCCACCACAGACAGCTGCACGTCAGCACCCCGGCCTCGTCGCGCACCCGGTGTATGTGCCCGTCCTCGGCCGTCACCGTCCCGGTCGCGCCGTCCAGGGCGACCGCACCCGCCGCCACCAGGGCCCGGGCGGACCGCAGCCTCGGGTTGTGGCGCTCCACCCGCGACGCGTCGTAGGGCAGTTCACGGTGGAAGTAGGCCGCCTCCGCCGTGTCGTACCCGACACGGCCCGAGGTGCCCAGCCGGACCAGCGCCGCCCGGACCCGCTCCACCGTCAGACCCGAGGCGGCCGCGAGGTCGGCGACGTCGACACGGGGTTCCCAGGCCAGCAGCACCGACAGGAGTTCGGCGTCCGCCGCCGCCTCGTCCGTGGCCAGGGCCTCCAGGACCCCGCCCTCGCCGGAGAACCCGCGCGAGACGTCCGGCGACAGGGTCAAGGTCAGCCGCATGCCCGGCAGGACCACCTCCCAGGCACTCGCCATGGCGGCGACCGTGCCGCCCGCGGCGACCGCCGGACCGTACACCCGCAGGGCCGTCGCGTGCCGCAGCACCCGCTGGAGTGCGACCAGCCGATCCGGGCCGGGCAGACACACCGCGCCGGACACCGCCCGGGTCGTCGGCCGCAGCCCGCGGCCGGCGGGCACCACCCACAGCGGGCCGCCCGAGCCGCCGCGGCCCGAGCCCCGGGGCAGCGCGCGCAGGAACCGCACCGCCTCGGCGGCCGGCAGTTCGGCCCGCAGATCGAAACCGGCCGCCACCACCTGGGCCTCGGCGAAGCCGCGCAGCCAGCGGTCGGGCAGCGGCACCTTCTTCTCCACGACCGGGCCGTCCAGCGTGGTCACGGCGAGTTCCTCGGGGCCGACCCGCAGATGCAGCGGATCGTCCCCGCCGAGCCGCGACAGCGCGTCGCGCAGCGGGTTGTTGACGTCGACGTTCGTCGTGCCGTGTCCCACCGCACCGCCGTCCAGGCCGCCTTCGAGGACGTCCAGCCGCGCGTACACCCCGCCGCAACCGGAGAAGGATTCGAATCGCAGCCGGTCGCCGTTGCCCGTCACCACCGGGTCCAGCGACGCGGGCAGCTGCCGCTGGTAGTAGCGCGCGACCGCCACGTCCGCCACCGCCAGCAGCCCCGCAGCGGCGATCTGGGGAGCCGTCAGGAACCCGGCGAAGAACCGCGGATGGGCCTCCGCGCCCACGGGCGTCAGGCCTGCGGACGTCTCCAGCGCCAGGCGTCGGCCGCCCGCGGCGGATTCCAGCACGGAGGGTCGTCGATAGGCCACGGCCTGCAAAGATCGCGTCATGGGAAAACCGTAGAGCCGGCCACTGACAATCGGCCTGACCTGCGAAAACGCCGTTCCGTGAGGCTGGTTGGGGCACGTGGTGACGCCACCTGACCCAACACCCCGGCGCAGCACGCAGCACGCAGCACGCAGCACGCAGCACGCAGAACGCCGTCGGCGGCGGACGGCGCGCAGGACGCGCACCCTCCGCCGCCGCCAAGCCCGGGGCCCGGAGCTACTGCCCGACCCGCCCCGGCTGGAGGACCTGGGTGAACAGCACGGTGCCGTCCTGCTCGCGCAGTCGCACCGTCAGCTCACCGCTGCCGCCGTCGATGTCGACCTCGCCGAAGAACTGGTAGCCGCCCGCGGGCGAGACGTTGGACGCCGTCGGCGCCTTCACGAACACCCGCTCGGGACCGAAGGTGCCGTCCAGCGCGCTGGCCGGGAAGGCACCGGCGTTCAGCGGGCCCGAGACGAACTCCCAGAACGGCTCGAAGTCGGTGAACGCCGCCCGCGACGGCTGGTAGTGCTGGGCCGAGGTGTGGTGCACGTCGGCCGTCAGCCACACGGTGCCGGTGATCCGCCGGTGCTTGATGTACCGCAGCAGTTCGGCCATCTGGAGCTCACGGCCGAGCGGCGCGCCCGGGTCGCCCTGCGCCACCGCCTCGAAGTTCGCCCGGCCCTCGGTGGCGTCGGGCACGACCAGCCCGATCGGCATGTCCGCGGCGATGACCTTCCACACCGCACGCGAACGCGACAGCTCCCGCTTGAGCCATTCCAACTGCTCGCGGCCGAGGATGCCCTGCGGGTCCACGGTCTGGTCGTCGGGCGAGTTGGCGTTGCGGTAGGTCCGCATGTCCAGCACGAACACGTCGAGCAGCGGGCCGTGGCGCATGACCCGGTGGACCCGGCCCTGCGCCGCGCCCGGCCGCAGCGTCGAGATCGGGAAGTACTCGCTGAACGCCCGCCGGGCGCGGGCCGCCAGCGCGTCGACGCTCTTCACGGTGTAGCGGGTGTCGGAGTCCGCGATCACCTCGCCCGGGTACCAGTTGTTGCGCACCTCGTGGTCGTCCCACTGGATGACCGACGGCACCTGGGCGTTGAACCGCCGCAGGTTCTCGTCGAGGAGGTTGTAGCGGAAGTTGCCGCGGAACTCGGCCAGGGTCTCGGCGACCTTGGCCTTCTCCTCGGTGGTGACGTTGCGCCAGGTGCTGCCGTCGGGCAGCGCCTGGGTCGCCGCGATCGGACCGTCGGCGTAGATGTTGTCGCCGCTGCACACGAAGAAGTCCGGATCGAGCGCGGCCATGGCGTCGTAGATCCGGTAGCCGCCGAGGTCGGGGTTGATGCCCCAGCCCTGCCCCGCCAGGTCCCCGGACCACAGGAAGCGCACCCCGTGCCGTCGGCCGGCCGGCACGGTGCGGAAGGTGCCGGTGACCGGCTCGCCGGTGCGGCGCGGATCGTCCGGGTCGGCGAGCAGCACCCGGTAGTGGATCTGCTCGCCCGCGGGCAGCCCGTGCAGCCGGGTGGTGCCGGTGAGGTCGGTGTCGGGGCCCAGCAGCGGACCGTGCCAGGTGCGCGGGTTGCGGAACGACTCCGTGGCGGAGGTCTGGACGGTCATCCGGGCCGGGCGGTCGGAACGCACCCACACCAGTCCCGAGTCGGACGTCACGTCGCCGCTCTGCACGCCCCAGTCCGCCCGGGGGCGCCCGGACCGGGCGAACGCGGGTGCGGCACCGAGGCCGAGGGGCACGGTCAGGGCCGCCGACGCGGCCAGCGAGCCGCGCAGCACGCTGCGACGGTCGGGGAACGGACGGTGTGACATGGATGCGCCTCCAGTGACGGGAACCGGCCGGTGTGCAGTGCCACCCCACACCTACTGGTACGCCGCAGCGCACACGCAAACCAGGAGTGAACAACGGGCCGCGCCACCGGGACGCGCGAACCGGCCGCCGACGCGGCCCGGTTCACCCGGCGACCGCCGACGCCATCCGGTGAATGCCGGCGCGGATCCGGGCGGGCGGCAGATGCGCGTACCCGAGGACCAGCCGCACCTCCCCGGACGCGTCGTCGGCCACGCCCCCGGCACGCGCGTGCGTGCAGTGCCTCAGCGGGCGTACGGCGACACCGGCGGCGGCCACGCGCGCGAGAAACCGTTCCTCGGGCCCGTACCGCCGCGGCAGCGCGGCGACGGCGTGCAGCCCGGCCGCGATCCCGGTCACCGACGAACCGGGGAAGGCCTCCTGGAGAGCGGTCACCAGGGTGTCGCGGCGCTCGCGGTAGACCCGCTGGCAGCGGCGCAGCTGACGGTCGTAGTCGCCGCGCTCCAGGAATCGTGCGAAAGCGGCCTGGTCGAGGGCGGGGTGGCCGAGATCAAGGGTCCGCTTGCGCTCCACCACCTCGTCGGCCAGCGCGTCCGGCACCAGCAGCCAGCCCAGGCGCAGGCCCGGCGCGAGGGACTTGCTGACCGAACCCGCGTACAGGACGCGTTCGGGGTCCAGTCCCTGGAGCGCGCCGACGGGGGCGCGGTCGTAGCGGAAGTCGCCGTCGTAGTCGTCCTCCAGGACGAAGCCGTCCACCGCGCGTGCCCAGTCGAGGAGTTGCGCGCGGCGCCGTGCGGAGTAGGCGATCCCGGTGGGGTACTGGTGGGCGGGCGTCGTCACCACGGCCCGCACGCCGGAGGCCGTCAACGGCCCGAGGGCGAGCCCCTCGTCGTCCAGTGGAAGCGGTACGACGTCGACGCCGGCCGAGGTGTACAGACCGGTGTGCTGGGGACTGCCGGGGTCCTCCACGCCGACGGCGGGCAGCCCGCGCGCGTGCAGGACGGATCCGAGGAGTGACGTCGCCTGGGCCACCCCGGAGACGACCACGATCCGCTCCGGGTCGGCGACGACGCCCCGGCGGCGCGTGAGCAGTTCGGCCAGGGCGCCGCGCAGTCGGGGCAGCCCGCGCGGGTCGGGGTAGCCGAGGTGGTGGTGGGGCAGTTCGGCGAGCACACCGCGCAGCGCGGCGGTCCAGGCGGCGCGCGGGAACAGCGACAGGTCGGGGGTGCCGGGCACGAAGTCGGCGCCGTCGCCGGGAGAGCGCGGAGCGAGGTCACGCGCGCGTGCGGGCGCGGACCGCACGGCACCGCCCACCCAGGTCCCGGCGCCCCGGCCGCTGCGCAGATAGCCCTCGGCGGTCAACTGCTCGTAGGCGTCCGTGACCAGGCCGCGCGAGACGCCGAGGTCCGCGGCGAGCTCGCGGCTGGACGGCAGCCGGGTGCCGGGTGCCAGACGTCCGCAGCGGACCGCCTCACGCAGCGCGGCCTGGAGGGAGCGGCCACGCGCGCGTGCCGGTGCGGAGACGGCCGGTAGGAGCAGTTCCCAGGCGGGCGAGGCCGTGGAACCGGCCGGATTGGTCCCCGAAGACGTCATGGAAGTGGACCTTAAACGGGGCCGCGGCGAAACCTAGCGTCACCGTCATGAACGCCACCCTCACGCGCGGCAGTCTCCTGGCCGCGCTCGCCTGCGTCCTCGTCGGTGCGTCCTTCACCGCCAACAGCGTCCTCGGCGACTTCCCGTACGCGGGCGGTCAGTTCCTGCGCTACGGCCTCGCCTGTCTGCTCCTGCTCCCGCTCGTCCGCGCGGAGGCGGCCGCCCGGCTGCGGGCGCTCACCCCGCGCCGGTGGGCCCGCCTCGCCCTGCTCGCGGCCGTCGGCATGGTCGGCTTCAACCTGGCGGTCCTCGCCGCCGAACGCTCCGCGGAACCCGCCGTCCCGGGTGTGCTCGTGGGCTGCGCGCCGGTGGTCGTGGCCGTAGTCGTCCCCCTCCTGGAGGGCCGCTGTCCCCGGCGGGCCGTCCTGTACGGGGCGTCCCTCGTCGCCGTCGGCGCCTGCACCGTCCAGGGCTGGGGGCGCACGGACGCGGCGGGCATCGCCTTCTCCGGGTGCGCGTTGGTCGGCGAGGTCGGCTTCGCGGTCCTCGCGGTGCCCGTGCTCGCGGCCCTGGGGCCCAGGCTGCTGTCGGCCACGGTGTGCGGCCTCGCGGCCGTCGAATCCGCCGCGGCGGGCCTGCTGCTGGACGGCGGGGCGTGGCTGAGGCGGCCCGACACCGACGAGGCCGCCGCGCTGCTGTGGCAGGCGGTGATCGTCACGGTCGTCGGCTTCGTGTGCTGGTACATGGGCATGCAGCGGATCGGCGCGGAGCGCGCCACGCTGTTCTCCGGGCTCATCCCCGTCGCGGCCGCCTGCACCGCCCCGCTCGTCGGCACGGGATCCTACGGCGCCGCCCAGGCCGTGGGCAGCGTCCTGGTCGGCGCCGGGGTCGCCCTGGGCTCGGCGGCGTCGGCCGCACGCGCGCGAGGATCGGCGGCGTCGGCCACGCGCGTGCCGGGGTCAGCGGCTTCCGTCGAGGATGACCCGGGCGACCAGGGCCGGGTCGTCGTTCATCGGGCAGTGGCCGCAGCCGGGCAGTCGCACCAGTCGGGCCCGGGGGATGATCTGCTTGGCGCGCACCCCCTGGCGGCGTACGAGCAGCAGATCCCTGGTGCCCCAGGCCACGGTGACCGGGATCCCGGGGATGTCGTCGATGAACCGGATGTCCGCTCCGGCCCGCAGGGTCGCGTCGAAGCCCGTGGCGTGCGCCAGGGCGAGCGTCTCGGCGACCACGGCGTCGGGTGAACGGCGCGCGGGGCGGGCGTAGATCGTGCTCGTCAGCGCCGCACGGCCGGCCGCCGTGCGCGCCAGGCGCTCGACGAGCGGCAGCGGCATCCGGCGGGCGATCCGCCGCATCGCGAGCAGGACGCCGAAGGCGTAGCGCCGTTCGGCCTGCGACCAGAACCCGGCGGGGGACAGGGCCGTGACGGACCGTACGAGCTTCTCGCGTCCGAGGTCGAGGGCGAGCAGGCCGCCCAGGGAATTGCCCGCCACATGGGGTCGGTCCAGCTCCAGTGCCTCGCAGAAGGCGCCGAACACGGCGCTCGTCGTCGGCAGGTCGTAGGCCAGGCCGTCGGGCAGGCCCGGGGACGCGCCGAAGCCGGGCAGGTCCACGGCGATGACGTCGCGTTCGGTGGCGAGGATGTCCACCACGGGGTCCCAGGCCTGTCGGTGGTGTCCTATGCCGTGCAGCAGGAGCAGGGGTTCGCCGCGTCCCACGCGCGCGTAGGAGACGGTCACGTTCTGCGGGCCCCGGGGGGACGGGACCGGGAAGGAGACGGTGGCGGACATGGGGGTGCTCCTCGGCTGGACTCGCTGACGGACGCCGTAGACAGCTTGTCAGCAATTACTACCGACGGGTAGCCCTTCGTCGCCGCGCGTGTACCGGCCCGTCGGGACCTCAGCGGGCCCTGCGCGCCCGCGGGTTGGGGTCCGGGTGCCCGATCTCCGGAACGGGACCGACCGGGCGCCCGCCCGGCTCGGGCGCCGCCCCTGACCCCGGGGTTTCGTCGGGATGTCGCGAATGCGGCCCTGTACGAACGGCTTGTGAACGCTCCACGGCGACCGGCCCAAATCGGGTCGGAAGGATCGAGGATTGGTATTGACCAAGGGTTGAGCCCGCCTTATCGTCGCAGAGAAGTGCAACAACCTTTAATAAACAAGGGCGCTTAAACGCCGCCGGATCACGGCGATTGCGGAGGACAGGGTGGGGACCACGCAGCTGGAATCGGTGGCGGAACCGAAGTACTGGCACCTGAGGACCGTGCTCACCGAGGCACTGGACTCCGAGTTCGCCGTGGGCGAGATCCTGCCCAACGAGCGAGACCTCGCCGCCCGCTTCGGCGTCGCCCGCGCCACCCTCCGTCAGGCCCTGGAGCAGTTGGAGCTGGAGGGCCGCCTCCAGCGCCGTCGCGGCGTCGGCACGACCGTCGCCCCGCCCCGGGTCGGGGTGGCCGTCGGCACCGAACATCACGCCTGGCCGGGATCGGCCGAGGACGCCTGGCAGCCCGTCGACTCCGTACTGGCCGTGCCGCCCGCGGCCGTCGCCGAGGTCCTGGGCACCGGCCCGGACGAAGCCGTGCACACGGTACGCCGGTCCCGGACGAGCCAGGGCCAGCCCGTCGCCGCCGAACTCCTGCACATCCCGCGGTCCTCGGTCCCCGACCTGTCCGCCATAGACGCCCCGTCCGGCGCGGCACGCGCCCGTGCCGTGCTGCGCGAGGTGCAGCGGCTGGAGCTGGAGGGCCGGGAGAACTCCGTCGAGCTCGGCTCGGCCCGCGCCGACGACGCCAAGGAGCTGGACCGACTGCCCGGCGCCCCCGTCCTCGTCGTCACCACCCGCTTCCTCAGCGGAGGCAGGGTCGCCGCGCTCTCCGTGGCCACCTACCGCGCGGACACCTGCCGGCTCACCTTCGGCGCCTCGGGCGGCGTGGAGATCCACCACGGACCGCAGCAGCGCGCCTCCTGACCGACGTCCCGTCCGCGCCCCGGAACACCACCGGGGCGCGTGCCGGTCGCCTCAGTACCGCGCGGTCGCCGTGCCCTCCACCGCGAACAACTGCTTCTCCACATGGTCCAGGGCCAGCCGCAGCGCCCCCGTCGCCACGGCCGCCTCACCGAGCAGGGACAGGGTCACCTTCGGCGGCCGCAGACAGTAGCGGGCCAGCTCGCGCCGCAGCGGCTCCAGCACCCCGTCCAGACCGGCCGCCCAGCCCCCGATGACCACCAGTTCCGGGTCCAGCGCGAGAGCGAGCGCCGCGACGTCGTGGACGAGCCGCTGGATGAAACGGTCGACGGCCGCCAGCGCCCGCTGGTCACCCTGACGCGCCTGCGCGAAGACCTGCGCGACCGCCTGCTCGTCCAACGGGTGCAACGGCTCGTCCGTGGTCGACAGCAGCGTCTCCGGAGTGACCTCCCGGCCCAGCAGATGCAGCGCGCCGATCTCGCCGGCCGCCCCGCCGAACCCGCGGTGCAGCCGCCCGCCGATCAGCGAACCGGCCCCCGGGCTCAGCCCGGCCAGCACGAACACGATGTCGTCCGAGTCCCTGGCGGAGCCCTTCCAGTGCTCGGCGACGGCCGCCGCGTTCGCGTCGTTCTCGACCAGCACCGGACACTTGAAGGAACGACTCAACCGTTCGCCCAGGCGCAGCCCGGTCCATTCGGGCAGCGCGGTGCCCAGCCGTACGGTGCCGTCCGCCTCGACGATCCCGGGCGTCGCCACGCCCACCGCGCGCAGCGAGTTCCGGGGTACCCCGGCCCGCCGCAACAGCTCGGCGACCGCCGTGCGCAGCCGCTCCAGGCGGTCGTCGGCGGAAGCCGTCTCCTCGACCTCCTTGGCCTGGGCCCCGATGATCCGGCCGTCCAGGTCGGCCAGCAGCGCGGCGACCCGGTGCGGGCCGATCTCCAGCCCCAGCAGATGGCCGGCCTCCGCACGGAACCGGAACCGGCGCGCGGGCCGTCCCTGGCGCCGCGTCGCCCCGTCCTCGGCGGCCGTCTCCACGACCAGACCGCCCACGATGAGGTCCTCCACGACGCCCTCGACCGTGGGCCGGGACAACCCCGTCACCCGGGTGATCTCGGTCAGCGTCGCGCAGTCCGTGGCACGCAGCGCGTGCAGCACCACCGCGGAGTTGATCCTCCGCAACAGTGAGGGATCCCCGCCGGTCAGCCGTCCCAACGTCCGTCCTCCCAGCTCGTGCGCATGTTGGCCGGATCGTACTCGGCGCGGAGGAGCCCGGCGAGCGCCGGGGACCCGGTCCCGCCCCGGGCGGACCGTTTCAGCTCGGTGTCACGAACCCCGACTCGAACGCCGTGATCACCGCCTGGGTGCGGTCCCGGGCCCCCAGCTTGGCCAGTACGGCGCTGACGTGCGACTTCACCGTCTCGGTACCGACCGTCAGCCGGACGGCGATCTCCCCGTTGGACAGACCCCGGGTCATCAGGCGCAGCACCTCCGCCTCCCGCTCCGTCAGCCGGGCCCGTTCGAGCACCGCCCGGGCCTGCGCGTTCCCGGGCCGGTCGCCGTACTCGGCGGCCAACTTCCGTACCGTCGCCGGGAAGAGCAGCGACTCGCCCTCGGCGACCAGCCGCACCGCGTGCACGATCTCGGCCGGCCGGGCCCGCTTGAGCAGGAAACCGTCGGCACCCGCGCGCAGCGCGTCGTACACGTACTCGTCGTTCTCGAACGTGGTCACCACGATGATCTTCGGCGGCTGCTCGACCGTCCGCAGCACCGCTCGGGTGGCCTCGATGCCGTCCATCAGAGGCATGCGCACGTCCATGGCGACGACATCGGGCCGCAACTGCCGCACCAGCGGAATCACCGACGCACCGTCCGCCGCCTCCCCGACCACCGTGATGTCGGGCTGCGTCTCCAACACGGCCCGCAGACCGGCGCGTACGAGGGGTTCGTCGTCGACGAGGAGCACGGTGACCGGCATCGGGCCAGCGTAGATCAGCGCAGCGGCAGCTCCGCGCGCACCTGCCAGTCCCCCTCGTACGGACCCGTGTGCGCGTGCCCGCCGAGCAGGGCAGCACGCTCGCGTATCCCGCGCAGCCCGCTGCCGCGTCCGGGGCCCGACGCACCGCCCTCCAGCGGATTGCGCACCTCCAGGGCCAGCGCTCCGTCGGCGACCTCGACGCGCACCCGGACCGCAACGGCCCCCGCGTGCCGCAGCACATTGGTCAGCGACTCCTGGAGGATGCGGTAGCCCTCGCGGGAGACCGGGCCGGGCACGGTGTCGAGCGGACCGGTCATGTCGATCTCGACCTTCGCGCCCGAGGCGCGCGCGGACTCCAACAGCCGGTCGGCGTCCGCGAGCGTGGGCCGCCCGCTCACCGGCCGCTCCGACTCGCGCAGCACGCCGAGGACCCGCTCCAGGTCCTCCAGGGCGGCCCGGCCGGTCTCCTCGATGGCGGCCAGGGCCCGGTCGGTGAACGCCGGGTCCCCCGCGGCACGGGCGGCCCCCGCCTGGACCACCGCCACGGTCAGGGCGTGACCTATCGAGTCGTGCAGCTCCCGTGCGATCCGGTTGCGTTCCAGGAGTTGCTCCGTGCGTTCCTCCAGGGCGGCGAGACGTTCGGCGGGTGAAGGGCCCAACAGCCGGGGTGCCAGCGCGGTGACGATGCGGCCGGGGACGACCACCGTCACCGCCATCGCGACCAGCACCGGCGGCACGAGCAGCAGATGCCACGGGGACCGGCCGTCGAGGACGGGCAGTCCGCCGTCCCCCACGCCCCGGTCGAAGACCGACAGCACCAGGTCCACGGCGGTGAACAGGAGCCGCGCGACGGACACGGCGGTCACACAGCCCAGCAGCAGCCGCGCCTCCAGCCACACCACGAGCCGCCCCCGGTCGCCCCACGAGACGGACGGAGCCACGACGATGCCGGTGCTCCCGCTGTCGTGCCCGTGACCGGTCAGCAGCAGTCTGGCCTGGAGCCCCTCCACGGTGCGCATCGCGGGCACCAGCCCGACGGGGACGAGGAGCGCGCCCGCCGCCACCCAGGTCCACCACGCCTCCTCGACGAACAACCACAGGCTCGGCCACACGATCGCGATGAGCAGATGCAGCAACCGTGTGTACGTCACCGCCCGTCCGAACGGGCGCAGCAGGCGGGCCATGCCGACATCGTGTCAGCCCCCACCGACAACCGGCCTCCCCCGGGCGGGGGAGACGCTCTCCCCTCACGGGGGAGGCACCGGCCCCGGTGCGACGGCCAGGCTGCTGCCATGACCAGCATCGACGTACAGGACCTCACCAAGGAGTTCGGGGCCCGGCGCGCCGTGGACCGGCTCACCTTCCGCGTGCTGCCCGGCCGGGTCACCGGCTTCCTCGGACCCAACGGGGCGGGCAAGTCCACCACCATGCGGCTCGCACTCGGCCTCGACCGGCCGACCTCCGGAACCGCCACGATCGGGGGCCGCCCCTATGCCACGCTCACCGACCCCCTGCGCCGGGTGGGTGCGTTGCTCGACGCCGGGGCCGCGCACGGCTCCCGCACCGGTCGCGACCATCTGCGCGCCCTCGCCGCGAGCAACCGCATCCCGGTCTGCCGGGTCGACGAGATGCTGGAGGAGACCGGTCTCACGACGGTGGCACGGCGCCGGGTGAAGACGTACTCACTGGGCATGCGCCAACGGCTGGGGATCGCCGCCGCACTGCTCGGCGATCCGGAAGTGGTCCTGCTGGACGAGCCGTCCAACGGTCTCGACCCGGAAGGCATCATCTGGATCCGCGGGCTGCTGCGCCGACTCGCGGCGCAGGGCCGTACCGTCTTCGTCTCCAGTCATCTCATGACCGAGACCGCCTCGTTCGCCGACCACCTCGTCGTCCTCGGGCGTGGCCGGCTCCTTGCCGACACCCCGGTGCGGGACTTCATCCACGCGCGCGTGCAGCCCCGTGTGCGCATCCGCACCTCGGACACCGACGCGCTCGAGAAGGCGCTCGCCGCGCACGGTCACGACGCCGTCGAGCACGCGGACGGCCGCTGGAGCGTGGAGCACGCGCACGTGGAGGACATCGGCCGCCTGCTGTCCGCCGCCGGGGTACCGATCCTCGAACTGGTCGCGGAGGAGGGCACGCTGGAACAGGCCTACCTCGATCTGACGGCGTCCGAAGCCGAGTTCACCACATCGACCCAGGAGGTCTGACCATGTCGTTCGCACCCGCGCTCCGCTCGGAGTGGATGAAGATCCGGACAGTGCGGTCACTTGTCGGCAGTCTCTGCGCGGTCGTCCTCGCCACCGTCGTGTTCTCCGCGCTCGCCGCACTCGATCCCGGGGGTTCCGACTTCGATCCCCTGTTCACGGTCTTCTTCGGTGTGGTCTTCGGGCAGATCGCGGCGATCGCCTTCGGTACCACGGCCGTCGCCGCCGAGTTCCGGGGCGGAGCGCTGCGGCTGTCGCTGTCGGCGGTACCGCGCAGAGGCCACTGGTTCGCGGCCAAGGCGACGGCGGTCGGACTGCCGGCGTTCGCCGTCGGGCTGGTCACCGGCTTCGCGTCCCTTTCGGTGGGCCGGGCGGTCCTGGGCTCGAAGGCCGACGGGCCGGGCTGGACCGAGTGGATCCGCGGCGCGGTCGGCTGTGGTGTCTACCTGGCGCTGATGGCGTTGTTCGCGGCGGGACTCACGGCCCTGCTGCGCAGCGGCGTGGCGGCGCTCGGCATTCTGATCCCGTTCCTGCTCATCGTCTCCTTCGTCGTCGGGAACGTGTCCGGCGGTGTCGCCGACTTCCTGCCCGACAAGGCCGGCCAGGTGGCCCTGCACCGGGCCTGGGACGGCAGCCTCGGACCGTGGACCGGCCTCGCGGTGACCGCCCTGTGGGCGGCGGCCGCCCTGCTCGCCGGGGCCTGGCGGCTGTGCCGCAGGGACGCCTGAACCCGCGACAGGACTGATACCCCGCCAATTGTCAGTGGTCGCCGTTTTACTGGACCCATGGACATCGCACGGTGCCTCACCACGATCGACCTGCTGTGCACCCGGGACCTCCACCCGGAGCACGGCGGGACGGACGCCGGCACGAGCGGCCCCGGCTACCTCGTAGCCGTGTTGCAGACCAGCGGCGAATTCTGGGAGGACGACGGCACGGAACGCGACGAGACAGCCGCGCAGTACGAACACGACAGGGACGGCCTGGCGGAGCGGCTGACCGCACGCTGGGGAGCACCACAGATATTCAGCCTGGTGAGCCTCTTCGACCGGATCATGGCCGACGAGGACATACCCGAGCCCTGGGCCCTGCTCAGCAACCACGTGCCGGACCTGCATCTGTGGCAGCTGCCGGAGACGGAACGCTGGCTGGCGCTCGGCGTGTCCCAGTGGGACAAGGAACTGCCGTTCCAGCTCATCGCCGTGATCACGGACGTGGACCCGCCCTGACGGACGGGCCCGGCCCACATCGGGTGCGCAGAACGTGCCGCCCGGTGTGCCGGACGGCGCGCCCGGCGGTGTGCCACCCGCGTCAGGCCTGTGCGGCCTCACGCAGCAGCGCGAACTCCTCCGCCATGGTCGCCGTCGTCCAGTGCGCGTTCAGCCCGCTGGGATTCGGCAGCACCCACACACGCGTGTCGCCGATCATCCGCTCCTGGGGCCCCACCTGCGCCTTGCGCTCGTCGAACGCGGCACGGTACGCCGTGACGCCCACGACCGCCAGCCAACGCGGCCGCAGCCGCGTCACCTTCGCGGCCAGCAGGGTCCCGCCCTCGCGGTACTCCCCGGCGCTCAGCTCGTCGGCCCGCGCGGTGGCCCGCGCCACGACGTTCGTGATGCCGAGCCCGTACGCGGGCAGCTCCCCCTGCTCGGCGGGCTTCATGAGTCTCGGGGTGAACCCGGACAGGTGCAGCACCGGCCAGAAGCGGTTGCCGGGGCGGGCGAAGTGGTGGCCCGTGGCCGCGGTCATCAGCCCGGGATTGATCCCGCAGAACAGCACCCGGAGACCGTCCGCGACCACGTCCGGGACGACGCGGTCGCGGGCGGCCTCCAGTTCCGCCTGGGTGAAGCGGGTCAGAGGATCGCTCCGGGGGTGTAGCCGGCCGCCTCCGGGCGCTGCTTCACGATCTCCTCGACCCGGCCCACGACGACGCCCACCTGGGCCGCCGCCGCACCGGTGAAGGACAGCTTGTCCGCCATCAGCGCGTCGAGCTGCGCGCGGTCGAGCGGCAGGCGCTCGTCGGCGGCGAGCTTGTCGAGGAGCTCATTGCGCTCGGCACCCTGCTCACGCATCGCCAGCGCCGAGGCGACCGCGTTCTCCTTGATGGCCTCGTGCGCGACCTCGCGGCCCACGCCCGCGCGCACGGCACCCATCAGCACCTTGGTGGTGGCGAGGAACGGCAGGTAGCGGTCCAGCTCCCGGGCGACGACCGCCGGGAACGCGCCGAACTCGTCCAGCACGGTCAGGAACGTCTCCAGCAGGCCGTCCAGCGCGAAGAACGCGTCCGGCAGCGCGACCCGGCGCACCACCGAGCAGGACACGTCGCCCTCGTTCCACTGGTCGCCCGCCAGCTCGCCGGTCATCGAGGCGTAACCGCGCAGGATCACGGTCAGGCCGTTGACGCGCTCGCAGGAGCGGGTGTTCATCTTGTGCGGCATCGCCGACGAGCCGACCTGCCCCGGCTTGAAGCCCTCGGTCACCAGCTCGTGCCCGGCCATCAGCCGGATCGTCTTCGCCAGCGACGAAGGCGCGGACGCCAGCTGCACCAGCGCGGTGACGACCTCGTAGTCCAGCGAGCGCGGGTAGACCTGGCCGACCGAGGTGAACGCCTGCGAGAAGCCGAGGTGCCCGGCGATCCGGTCCTCCAGTTCGGCGAGCTTCGCCGCGTCGCCGCCGAGCAGGTCCAGCATGTCCTGGGCCGTGCCGACCGGACCCTTGATGCCGCGCAGCGGGTAGCGGCCGAGCAGCTCCTCGACCCGGGCGTAGGCGACGAGCAGCTCGTCCGCGGCGGTCGCGAAGCGCTTGCCGAGGGTGGTGGCCTGGGCGGCCACGTTGTGCGAGCGCCCGGCCATGACCAGCTCGCCGTACTCGGCCGCCAGCCGGCCCAGCCGGGCCAGGACGGCCACCGTGCGGTCGCGCACCAGCTCCAGCGAGAGCCGGATCTGCAACTGCTCGACGTTCTCGGTGAGGTCGCGGGAGGTCATGCCCTTGTGGACGTGCTCATGCCCGGCGAGGTCGTTGAACTCCTCGATACGGGCCTTGACGTCATGCCGGGTGACCTTCTCGCGCTCGGCGATCGAGGCGAGGTCGACCGTGTCGAGCACGCGCTCGTAGTCGGCGATCGCGGCGTCCGGCACCTCGATCCCGAGGTCCCTCTGGGCCCGCAGCACGGCGAGCCAGAGCTGACGCTCCAGCTTCACCTTCTGCTCGGGAGACCAGAGCGTGGCGAGCTCGGTGGAGGCGTAGCGTCCGGCGAGGACGTTCGGGATGCGGGGCTTGGCGGGCGCAGAAGTCACGTGTACGGATTCTACTGGCGATTTGTGCAGGCCAGCGCCATGGACATGTTCGTAGGAACGTACGAGAGCGGTGCGGGGGCGGAAGGCGCTACGCGACCGGGCCCTCGTAGGGCAGCAGGTCGGGGCGCTTCGGGGGGAGGCCGTCGCCGGAGGAGCGGCCCGTCAGGCGGCGGCCTATCCACGGCAGCAGGTACTCCCGGGTGAAGCGCACGTCCGCCACGCGCCGGTCGATCCAGCCCGGCGGGGCGGTGGCCGGCATCGGCGTCTGCCACTCCGCGTCCTCGGCCGGGTGGCCGAGCCGCTGCCAGACCGCCTCCGCGACCCGGCGGTGGCCCTCCGCCGTCAGATGCAGCCGGTCCACGTCCCACAGTCGCGGGTCGCCGAGGGAAGGCGCCCCGTACAGGTCGACGACCAGCGCGCCGTGCTTCGCCGCGAGCCCGTCGATGCACTCGAACAGCTCCTCCATGCGCGGCCGGAACCGGTCCAGGACCGGCCCCTGCCGTCCCGGGCTGCGCATCAGCACGAGCTGCTTGCACGACGGGGCGAGCCGCTCGACGGCCTCGGTCAGCAGGCCTTGGACCCGGCCCATGTCGCACTTGGGGCGCAGGGTGTCGTTGAGGCCGCCGACCAGGGTGATCACATCGGCGCCCATCGAGGCGGCGACCGGCACCTGCTCGTCGACGATCTGGCCGATCAGCTTGCCGCGCACCGCGAGGTTGGCGTACCGGAAGTCGGGCGTCCGGGCGGCCATCCGGGCCGCGAGGAGGTCGGCCCAGCCGCGGTATGAGCCGTCGGACATGCGGTCCGACATGCCCTCGGTGAAGGAGTCACCGACGGCGACGAGGCTGGTGTACAGGGGAGTGGGGTTCGTCTGCATGGCGTCAGAGATGGTATCCCGGTTCCATACCCGCCGGTCGGTCGGCCTCGTCACAGGCTCTCCACACCCCCCCCGCCGCCTCCGCACGGAGGCGGCGGGGCCCCCTCAGGTCAGCTGGCCGAACAGTTCCCGCAGGACGTCCTCCATGGTCACCAGGCCCGCCAGCCGCCCGTCGTCGCCCAGTACGACCGCCAGGTGGGTGCGGCTGCTGCGCATCGCGGTGAGCACGTCGTCCAGCGGGGTGTCCTCCCGTACCCGGGCGATGGGGCGCATGTCCCGCAGCCGGAACGGCAGATCCCGGGGCGCGGCGTCCAGCGCGTCCTTCACATGCAGGTAGCCGACGATCCGGCGACCCTCGTCGGCCACCGGGAAACGGGAGAACCCCGAGTCTGCCGCGAGCAGCTCCAGGCCCTCCGGGGTGACACCCACGCGCGCGTAGACGACGCTCTCCAGCGGCAGGGCGACATCACGCACGGGCCTGCGGCCCAGTTCAAGGGCGTCGTGCAGGCGCTCCTGCGCGCGGACGTCGATGAGTCCCGCCTCGCCCGCGTCCTTCACGATCTGGGCGAGTTCGGCGTCCGAGAACGTCGCCGCGACCTCGTCCTTCGTCTCGATCCGCAGCAGTTTCAGCAGACCGTTCGCGAAGGCGTTGATCGCGAAGATCACCGGGCGCAGCGCGCGCGACAGCGTCACCAGCGGGGGGCCGAGCAGCATCGCGCTGCGCACCGGTTCCGCGAGCGCGATGTTCTTGGGCACCATCTCGCCCAGGAGCATGTGCAGATACGTCGCCAGGGTCAGGGCGATCACGAAGGACACCGCGTGGCCCGCTCCGGACGGGACGCCCAGCGCGTGGAACACCGGCTCCAGCAGGTGGGCGATCGCGGGCTCGGCGACCACACCGAGCACCAGGGTGCACAGGGTGATGCCGAGCTGTGCGGCCGCCATCAGGACGGACACGTGCTCCAGACCCCACAGCACGTTCCTGGCCCGGCGGTCGCCCTGTTCGGCGTACGGCTCGATCTGGCTGCGGCGCACGGAGATCAGCGCGAACTCCGCGCCCACGAAGAAGGCGTTCACGACGAGGGTCGCGAGGCCGATCAGCAGCTGTGCCGCGATCATCGGTCGGCTCCCTTCGACGGTGCTGCGGCGCTCATCGGTCCGTCGCCCTTGGACGGTGCGGCGGCGCTCATCGCTCCTTCTCCTTCTCGTCGGCCGCTGCGGCGGCGTCGGCGGCGTCGGCTGCGTCGTCGAGGGGGGCGTGCAGCAGCACGCGTGCGGCCCTGTGCCCGGAGGCGTCCACCACGTCCATGCGCCAGCCGGCGACGTCCACCCGGTCGCCGACCTGCGGAATGTGCCCGAGTTCCGCCGCGACGAGACCGGCCAGTGTCTCGTACGGTCCCTCCGGCGAGCGCAGGCCGACCCGCGCGAGCTGGTCGGTGCGGGCGGCGCCGTCCGCCGAGTACACGGCGCGGCCGTCCGCGTCGGTGCCGGCCGGCGCGAGGTCGGGGGTCTCGTGCGGGTCGTGTTCGTCACGGACCTCGCCGACGACCTCCTCGACGATGTCCTCCAGGGTCGCGACGCCCGCCGTACCGCCGTATTCGTCGATCACCACGGCCATGGTGCGTTTGCCGCCCAGCCGGTCCAGGAGCCGGTTCACGGTCAGGGACTCCGGTACGAGCAGCGGCTCGCGCATGATCCTGGAGACGGCCGTCCGGTGCCGGTGGTCCGCGGCGACCTTCAGTACGTCCTTGATGTGCGCGATGCCGACCACCGCGTCCAGGCTGTCCCGGTACACCGGGAAGCGGGACAGGCCCGTCGCCCGGGTGGCGTTCGCGACGTCCTCGCAGGTCGCCTGGGCGTCGAGGGCGATGACCTGCACGCGCGGTGTCATCACGTTCTCGGCGGTCAGGTCGGCCAGGTTCAGGGTGCGTACGAACAGTTCGGCGGTATCGGCCTCCAGGGCGCCCTGCCGGGCGGAGTGCCGGGCGAGGGCCACGAGTTCCTGCGGACTGCGGGCGGAGGCAAGCTCCTCGGCGGGTTCGATGCCGAAGCGGCGGACGACGCGGTTGGCCATGTCGTTCAGGTGGGCGATGAAGGGGCGGAAGGCGGCGCTGAACCAGCGCTGCGGGGTGCCCACGCGCTTGGCCACGGCCAGCGGGGAGGAGATGGCCCAGTTCTTGGGGACCAGCTCGCCGACGACCATCAGGACCACCGTGGACAGGGCGGTGCCCAGGACCAGGGCGGCCGACCTCGCGGTGGCGGCGGGGATGCCGAGGGACTTCAGCGGGCCCGCGATCAGCTTGGCGATCGACGGCTCGGCGAGCATGCCGACCACCAGGTTGGTGACCGTGATGCCGAGCTGGGCCCCGGACAGCTGGAAGGTCAGGTTCCGTACGGCTTTCAGGGCGCCCGCGGCGCCGCGCTCGCCGCGCTCCGCGGCGCGCGCCAGTTCGTTGCGGTCGACCGTGGTGAGCGAGAACTCGGCGGCCACGAAGACGCCACAGACGACGGAGAGCAGGATCGCCAGCAGCAGGAGGAGCACTTCGGTCATCGGGTCACCTCCGTCCCATGATCCGGCAGGGAGGAGGGATGTGCGCGACGGCGGGTACTGGGAGGCTCGCCCATGGGAGGACGCTCACACCTTTCGGTAGAGGAACGGGAACGCCCTCAATAGTAAAGGAAAGGCAAAGGGTCCTCCCTGGGCGGGGACGCGGTCAGTCGTCGAGCGGCTTCACCCAGCGCCGCCACTGTTCCTCGGGCGTGTACCCGGCCGCCCGCCAGGCATGGTGGGCGGTCTCGTTGCGGGTCAGCACCATCGCGTCGAGACGCCGGCCGCCGAGCCGTGCGAAGCGCTCCTCGGCGGCGGCCAGCAGCGCCGAACCGATGCCCTGACGTCGACGCTCCGGATCCACCGCGAGCCGGTACAGATGGCAGCGCCAGCCGTCGAAGCCCGCGATGACCGTGCCGACCAGCAGGCCGTCCCGTTCGGCCAGGATCAGCGCCTCCGGGTCGCGGGCGACCAGCCGCTGCACCCCGTCCCGGTCGTCGGAGATGCTCGTGCCCTCGGCGGCCGTCTTCCAGAAGGCCAGCACGGTGTCCAGGTCGTCGGGCGTCGCGGCCCGTATCCGTAGATCGATCATGGGGCCATCGCAGCACGGACGATGGGGCGGAGCGGGGAATTCCATCATCCGGACAGCCCCCGGACGGTGACGGCGGCGCCTCCGCC
>NZ_VJZD01000329.1 GCF_009377175.1 Streptomyces adustus | reverse complement strand
GCCGCGCGCCTGGACGAGCTGGCGCAGCCGACGGCCGCCGACGGTCTTCAGGCGCTGCTGGCCGACCGTGCGTCGTTCGAGGAGTTCGACGTCGACGCGGCCGCCGCGCGCGGGATGGCGTTCGAGCACCTCGACCAGCTCGCCATGGACCACCTCCTCGGCACCCGCTGACCCCGACCACCCGTTCCGTGCCCGGCGCCATGTGCCGGGCACGGGGGTGAGCCACCCCCCACGGACGCGCGTCCGCCGGAACCGCGTCCAGGGCCCCGGGCCCGCTCCTCGCTCCTCTCACTCCGCCGGACACGGGCGTCCGCCGGAGCCGGCACCCCTCCCACGCAAGGGCACCACCGTGACAGCACACCTCTCGAACGGGGCACGTCCCGGACGCCGGCGGATCAGCCGGCGCGTCCTCGTCCCGCTCACCGTCGCCTCCGCGCTCGTCGGCACCGTCGCGCTGGCCGGCTGCGGCCAGTCCCGCGACCCCGACGTGTACACCGTCCTGAACTCCTCGACGGACGACTCGTACCACAGCTGGGACGCGGCCACCCTCGAACGCTGCGGCAAGCAGCTCGGCGTCACCATCCAGCAGCAGTCGGTCCCCGCTAACCAGGTCATGACCAAGTCGCTGCGGATGGCGTCCTCGAAGTCGCTGCCGGACATCATCCAGTTCGACGGCTCCGAGATGCCGACCTTCGCGGAGACCGGCGGCCTGAAGGACCTCAGGAAGCTGGGCGTCGACACCACCGACGTACCCCAGGGCATCATCGACTACGGCTCCTACAAGGGCACGTACTACGGCGCGGCACGCACGGTGAACACCCTGGCGCTCTTCTACAACAAGGACATCCTCGACAAGGCCGGTCTCCAGGTGCCCACCACCTGGGCCGAGATGCGCGAGACGGCCAAGAAGCTCACCCAGGGCCACCAGTACGGCGTCGCCCTGAGCGCTGGCGGCTCGGAGGACGGCGTCTACCAGTTCACCCCGTTCATGTGGTCCAACGGCGGCGACGAGACCGCCCTCGACAGCCGCAACGTCGTCGAGGCGCTGGACTACTGGAAGTCGCTGATCTCCGACGGCTCGCTGTCGAAGTCGACGATCAACTGGACCCAGGCCGACGTCAACGACCAGTTCATGGCCGGCAACGCCGCCATGATGATCAACGGGCCGTGGCAGGTCGAGACCCTCAACACCAAGAAGAACCTGCACTGGGGCATCGCGCAGATCCCCGTCCCGCAGGCCGGGGACGACTCCGTGGGCCCGCTGGGCGGCGGTGAACTCACCATCCCGGACATCGGCGACCCCGTACGCGAGAAGACGTCCGCGAAGATCGTCAACTGTATGACCAGCGAGCAGGAGGAAGTCACCTACGCGCTGAACAGCTGGATGATCCCCGCCAACCAGAAGGCCGCCGCCACCTGGCGCCAGAAGGTCCCCTCGCTCAGCTCGCTGGCCGACCAGGTCGCGGTGGCCCGCTCGCGCACCGCCAAGGCCGGCTCCGGCTGGACGTCGATCTCCCTGGCCCTCCAGAGCGCCTTCCAGTCGGCGCTGACCGGCCAGTCGAGCGAGTCGGCCCTGAAGCACGCGCAGTCGCGCGTCGAGAGCGGAAAGTGAGGTAACCACATGTCCATCACCGCTGCTGCTCCCGCCGCCACGGCCGACGGCATCACGACGGCCGCCGTCGCTCCCGACCCGGCCCGCGCCCGTCGGCGCCGCACCCTCGCGCAGTGGGGCTTCGTCGCCCCGGCCGTGCTGTTCATGCTGCTGTTCTTCGGCTACCCGCTCGTCCGCAACGTTGTGATGAGCTTCCAGCACTACACGCCGTCGACGTTCTTCACCGGCAAGGCCCCCTTCAACGGCCTGGACAACTGGCGCAACGTCTTCGGCGACGACCTGTTCGGCAAGGCCCTGTGGCAGACGATCGTCTTCACGATCGGCTCGCTGGTCGGCCAGTTCTGCATCGGTCTGGGACTGGCGGTGTTCTTCAACCGCAGGTTCCCGCTCAACGGGGTGCTGCGCGCGCTGATCCTGCTGCCGTGGCTGGTGCCCATGGTCGTCTCCGGCATCGTCTGGCGGCGCATCCTGGATCAGGACACCGGCGTGCTGAACTCGTTCCTCGGGCTGTTCGGCATCGGCCACACCCCGTGGCTGACGAGCACGCACATGGCGCTGCTCGCCGTGATCCTGGTGAACGTCTGGATCGGCATCCCGTTCAACATGGTGATCCTCTACGGCGGTCTCCAGGAGGTCCCGCGCGAGGTCTACGAGGCCGCCTCCCTCGACGGCGCCTCCGCCTGGCGCACCTTCCGCTCGGTCACGCTGCCGCTGCTGAAGCCCGTCATCACGGTCGTGCTCGTGCTGGGCTTCATGTCCACGGTCAAGATCCTCGACCTGGTGCTGGCGCTCACCGACGGCGGCCCCGCCGACTCCACCCAGACCCTGGGCACGCTGACGTACCAGAACTCCTTCGTCCAGCTGGACTTCGGGGCCGGTGCCGTCGTCGGCAACATCCTGATCCTGATCTCCGCCGTGTTCGCGGTGTTCTACCTGCGGGCCAACCGCAACGAGGGGAAGTGACCGGCATGGCGACCACCACTCCCGCCGCCCCGGCCCCGGCCGTCAACAGGCCCAAGCGCCGCTGGGGCACGACGGCCGTCGGCATCCTCATCCTGGCCGTGATGCTGTTCCCGCTGTACTGGATGATCAACACCGCCTTGCAGCCCGAGTCCGGCCTGCTGGAGGTGGACCCGGTCCCGCACGGCCTGGACCTGTCCGGGTTCTCCTCGGCCGTGACCGAGCAGGGCGGCCATCTGCTGACCTCCCTCGCGGTGGCGCTCGGCGCCGTCGTGATCTGCCTGGCGTTCTCCGCGCCCGCCGCCTACGGCCTCGCACAGTTCAACCTGCGCGGCGCCAAGACCGTGGTGTTCGGCACGTTGATCACCCAGATGGTGCCCGGCATCGTCATCGCCAACGCGATGTACAGCGCCTACGTGGACCTCGGCCTGGTCAACTCCTACTTCGGCCTGATGCTGGCCGACGCCTCGCTGGGCATCCCGTTCGCGATCGTGCTGATGCGCTCGTTCATGGTGGCCATCCCGCGCGAGGTCATCGAGGCGGCCGAGGTCGACGGAGCCGGCCGGCTGCGCACCTTCGTCCAGGTCGTGCTGCCGATGAGCCGCAACTCGCTGATCACCGCAGGGCTGTTCTCCTTCCTGTACGCGTGGAGCGACTTCATGTTCGCGCTCACCCTGAACACCACCGACCACGTCAAGCCGGTCACCCTGGGCATCTATCAGTACATCGGCGCGCACGTCGGCGACTGGGGTTCGGTCATGGCCGCCTCCGTGCTCTCGGCGATCCCCGCCGCGATCCTGCTCGTGCTCGCGCAGAAGTACATCGCCGCCGGCATCACCGGCGGTTCCGTCAAGTGACCACCGCACACCCCGCACACGTCGAAAGGGACATCGACTGATGAGTGGCTTCCCCGGATTCCCGTCCGGTTTCGTGTTCGGCGCCGCCACCGCCTCCTACCAGATCGAGGGAGCCGCGCGCGAGGACGGCCGTGGCCCCTCCATCTGGGACACCTACAGCCACACCCCCGGTCTGGTGGTGAACGGTGACACCGGCGACGTGGCCTGCGACCACTACCACCGTTACCCCGAGGACGTGGCGCTGCTGCGCGAACTGGGCGTGGACTCCTACCGCTTCTCGCTCGCCTGGCCGCGGATCGTGCCCGAAGGCAGCGGCCCGGTGAACCCCAAGGGCCTGGACTTCTACTCCCGTCTGGTGGACGAACTGCTGGAGGCGGGCATCGAGCCGGCCGCCACCCTCTACCACTGGGACCTGCCGCAGGCGCTGGAGGATCGAGGAGGCTGGCGGGTGCGCGAGACGGCGGAGCGGTTCGCCGAGTACACGGCCGTGGTGGCCGAGCACCTCGGCGACCGCGTACCGCGCTGGATCACCCTCAACGAGCCGTGGTGCAGCGCGTTCCTCGGCTATTCCATCGGCAGGCACGCGCCGGGCGCCAAGGAGGGGACGCCCGCGCTGGCCGCCGTGCACCACCTGCTGGTCGGTCACGGTCTCGCGGTGCAGGCGCTCAGGGCGGCCGGGGTGCGTGAGGTCGGGATCACCCTCAACCTCGACCGCAACCTGCCCGCCACCGACTCGGCCGCCGACCTCGCGGCCGTGGTCCGCGCGGACACCCAGCACAACCTGGTGTGGACCGTGCCGATCCTGGCCGGCCGCTACGCGGACACCGAGGAGGACACCTTCGGCGAGCTGATCACCGCGGCGGACTTCCGCCGGGACGGCGACCTGGAGCTGATCTCGCAGCCGCTGGACTTCCTGGGCATCAACTACTACCGGCCGATCGTGGTCGCCGACGCCCCGCTGCGCGAGGCCGACCCGGCCAAGCGGGTGGCGACCGACAACCGGTACGCGGAGGTCCGGATGCCGGACGTCCGGGAGACCGCGATGGGCTGGGCGGTCGCGCCGGACACCTTCACCGATCTGCTGGTGGCGCTGAAGCAGCAGTACGGCGACGCCCTGCCGCCGATCCACATCACCGAGAACGGCTCCGCCGAACACGACACGGTGAGCGAGGACGGCGCGGTGCACGACACCGACCGGGTCGACTACCTTCGCGACCACCTGACCGCGCTGCGCGCGGCGATCGACGCCGGTGTCGACGTCCAGGGCTACTACGTGTGGTCGCTCCTGGACAACTTCGAGTGGGCCTTCGGCTACGACAAGCGGTTCGGGATCGTCCGGGTCGACTACGACACCCAGGTGCGCACCCCGAAGGACAGCTACCACTGGTACCGGCAGCTGATCGCCGCCCAGCGCGGCTGACGGGACACGGCCCGGGAGGGGCGACGGCACATCCGCCGTCGCCCCTCCCGGGCCGCGGCCGTGATCGTCTAGGTGCGACTCAGAACGACCAGGTGCGACCCGGAACAACCTAGTGCGACCTGGTACGAATCAGTACGACGCCGGGGTCGCGCTCAGTCGTCGTCGCCGCGGTCGGCGAAGGCCGCCGGGTCGGCGAGGACCTCCTGCACGATCACCCCGGCCGCGCCCCTGGCCGCGTCGCCCAGCGGGGAGGCGGCCCGCAGCCGCCCGCTGTCCTTGGCCCACAGCCCCGAGATCACCCGCAGGGCCAGTTCATGTTCCACGGCGGGCGCCAGCCAGCGGGTGAGCGCCCGGTAGAACCCGCCGAGCATCACCGCGTCCGGGTCGAAGAGATTGACCGCTCCGGAGACCACGCAGCCCAGCTGCCGCCCGGCGCGTTCGACGGCGGCGAGAGCGTCCGGGTCGGCGCGGCGCACCCGCCGCTGGAGTTCGGCGACACCCAGCACCCCGGCCGTGGTCTCGATCCCTGCGGCGGCCAGCAGCGCGGCCTGCCCGGCGTACTGCTCCAGGCAGCCGTGGGCTCCGCACGGGCACAGCGGGCCGTCGGGGTCGACGACCATGTGCCCGATCTCCCCGGCGAAGCCGTGCGCCCCGCGCAGCAGCTCGCCGCCGACGACCAGCGCTCCGCCGATGCCGATCTCGCCGGTCAGATACAGGAAGCTGCGCACGCCCTCGGTACCGGCGCCGTACCAGAGCTCGGCCAGGGCCGCGGCGTTGGCCTCGTTGTCGGAACTGACGGGCAGCGGGCGGCGGGCCGGGGCGAGGGCGGACAGCGACTGGGCGAACAGCCCCTCGACGGCGACCCTGGTCCAGCCGAGGTTGGGAGCCTGCCGGACGGTGCCGCCGGTGACCAGGCCCGGCACCACGACATGGGCGCCGACCGGCGTCAGATCCTGCTCGGCCGCCGACGCCAGCGCGCGTGCGGCCAGCTGGGCGGCGCGCCCGAGCACCTCCGAGGGCGAGACCCCGCGGTTGTCCACGTGCTCGACCAGCCGGACCCGGTCGGTGCCCGCGAGGTCCACCACGCAGACGGCGACATAGTCGACGTTGATCTCCACCCCGAGCCCGGCCGGACCGGTGCGGGCCACCTTCAGCACCGTGCCGGGGCGTCCCGCCTGGCCGCT
The DNA here is from genome assembly GCF_009377175.1 of Streptomyces adustus. GTDB lineage: Bacteria > Actinomycetota > Actinomycetes > Streptomycetales > Streptomycetaceae > Streptomyces > Streptomyces adustus. Next base: position 2,622 of record NZ_VJZD01000329.1, on the reverse strand, counting down.
GCTGGTCTTGCCCCATTCGGTCAGGAAGCCGTTCTCCAGCAGTTGCTCGACCAGGGAGGAGACCGCGGCCCGGGTCAGCCCGACGCGGGTGGCGACGGCGGCCCGGGTGGCGTCGCCCGCGTCGTGCACGGCCCGCAGCACCAGGCTGAGGTTGTGCCGGCGGACCGTCGCCTTGTCGGCCTTCGGCCCCAGGGGGATCGGAGTGTTGTTCATCGTGCTGTCGAGGGTATCCATCCGCGCAGGTGAAGCGAGGTTCCCACCCGTCGAACGGGCCGCTCGGTCAGGCGGGGCGCGACGAGCCGGCGGCACCCGGGGTCGGTTCCGGGGCGCGACCGGGCACCCGCCGAGCCGGCATCCGCGCGGTGACGACAAGGAGCCGGTCCCGCTCCGCGTACCGGACGAACCGCCGCATGCTGTCGTGTGTTCATGCCAACTCGGCGTAAAGGCAACTCAGTTGAGGCGAAACCGGTGATCATCTTGAGGGACACTGTGAACTGGCTCCGCCAAGAACGCGGCCCCTGGGGCGAGTTCGGGCGGATACAGGTCGCATTCCGCTGCCGGCCGGCTACCGGGACATCTCGCGTGATGACTCGGCATGCCTGCGCGGCGGTCTGTGCCATGACCACCGGCACCGCGGCAGAACCGTGGTGCCTGTTCGGCTGAGAATCGGGGATCGTTGATGACCACAGAGGCAAGAACGCGACGACGCGGCGGCGCCCGGCGCCGGCCGCTCGTGCTGGCGGCGGCCGTGCTGGCCGTGGCCGGCACCATCGCCGCGCCGGCGGCGGCACAGGCCGCGGGGGAGAGGACCGCGAACGCGGCAGTACGGCAGGGGGACTTCGCGGCCGCGGCGGCGGAGTTCGGGGTGCCGGAAGGGGTCTTGCTGGCGGTGGCCTACCAGGAGTCGGCGTGGGACGCACACGCCGGCGGACACAGCGCCGACGGCGGGTACGGTCCGATGCACCTGACGGACGTGACGGAAGCCATGCTGGCCGACGGGGACGCGGGCGCGGCAGGCCGGGGGGACCTCGCGGCGATGGCCGCCGATCCGGCGCTGCACACCCTGCGGGCGGCGGCACGCCTGACCGGGCTCCCGGAGCAGCGACTGCGTACCGACGCGGCGGCGAACATCCGTGGCGGCGCCGCGCTGCTGGCGTCGTACCAGAAGACGACCGGCGGGCAGGCCTCGGCCGATCCCGACCACTGGTACGCGGCCGTGGCGCGCTACAGCCAGTCGACCCGGCAGCAGGGAGCGAAGGCGTTCGCCGACCGCGTCTTCGCCACCCTGAGGCACGGCGTCGCACGCACCACCGCGGACGGCCGGCGCGTGACCCTGACGGCCGACCCCCAGGTCAGCCCGGCGACGGCACAGCTGTCCCGGCTGAACCTGACGGCGGCGGCGACGACCGACACCGAGTGCCCCACCACGGTGGACTGCACCTTCGTGGCGGCCGCGGCGGCCAACGGCCAGGTCTCCAACCGGCCCGCCAACGGGATCAGGATCGACTCGATCGTCATCCACGACACCGAGTCGCCCTACGCGTCGGCCATCACCACCTTCCAGACCCCCGGCGGCGGTGCAGCGCACTACGTGATGCGGTCCTCGGACGGCGCGGTGACGCAGATGGTGCCCACGAAGGACCTCGCCTTCCACGCAGGCAACTACTCCACGAACATGCACTCCATCGGCATCGAGCACGAGGGGTACGCCGCGCACGGCGCGACCTGGTACACCGAGGCGCAGTACGAGGCGACCGCGGACCTGGTGAAGTACCTGGCGGGACGGTTCGGCATCCCGCTGGACCGGCAGCACATCATCGGCCATGACAACATCGTCGGTCCGACGTCGGGAACCGTGTCCGGCATGCACTGGGACCCGGGCCCGTCCTGGGACTGGGAGCACTTCATGTCCCTGGTCGGTGCACCGATCACCGGCGAGCACGGGGTCGGCGACATCGGCTCGGTGGTGACCATCGCCCCCGGCTTCGCCGGCAACCAGCAGCGCGTCCAGATCTGCCCCGCCGACGACCCGACCGGCGCCACCACCACGTGCACGTACGTGGAGCAGCCGTCCAACTCCCTCTATCTGCGCACCGAGCCCAGCGACACGGCGCCGCTCTTCGGCGACCAGGCGATCCACCCTGGCGCGGCCGGCACCGACCGCATCAACGACTGGGGCAGCACCGCCCAGGCCGGGCAGCAGTTCGTCGTCGCGGGCCAGGACGGCGACTGGACCGCGATCTGGTACAGCGGCAGCAAGGTCTGGTTCCACAACCCGGGCGGCGTGAACACCGTCCCCGCCGTCGGCGTGACCGTCGTCAAGAGCGGCCAGAGCCCCGCCGACCCGCCCGTCAAGGTCTACGGCTCCAGCTACCCCGACGCCGCCGAGTACCCCGCGGGTCTGTCACCCTCCACCCAGGCGCCGTTGAGCATGTACACCATCCCGGCCGGCCAGGCCTACGTCGCCACCGCGCCCGCCACCCCGACCGACGACTACTTCAAGTCCAGCGGCACCGTCGTGATCGGCGGCAAGTCCATGTACACCATCCAGTACAACCACCGCACCGCCCTGGTGTACGCGGGCGACGTCACTGCCGAGGCCGCACCCGCTGCCCCCACCCC
>NZ_VJZD01000328.1 GCF_009377175.1 Streptomyces adustus | reverse complement strand
GCTCTACACCGTAGAACAGCTCCCATACTCACTGTACGCCGTATGGGAGCTGTTCTACGGTGTAGAGCATGTCCACTCCGCAGAGCCACCCCCAGCGCTGGCTGATCCTCGGTGTCATATGCCTGGCGCAGCTCACCGTGCTGCTCGACAACACCGTGCTGAACGTCGCGATCCCCTCGCTCACCCGGGAACTGGGCGCCGGCACCTCCGACATCCAGTGGATGATCAACGCCTACTCGCTCGTGCAGTCGGGTCTGCTGCTGACCGCGGGCAGCGCGGCCGACCGCTACGGCCGCAAGAAGATGCTGATCACGGGCCTCGTCCTGTTCGGCACGGGCTCGCTGGTGGCCGGACTCGCCGACTCCACCGGCCAGTTGATCGCCGCGCGGGCGGGCATGGGCGTCGGCGGCGCGCTGCTGCTGACCACCACGCTGGCCGTGGTGATGCAGATCTTCGCCCCCGAGGAGCACGCCAGGGCGATCGGCATCTGGGCCGCGGTCAACGCCCTCGGCTTCGCGGCCGGTCCGCTCATCGGCGGCTTCGTGCTGAACCACTTCCGGTGGGGCGCCATCTTCCTGATCAACCTGCCGGTCGCGGCGCTCGGCCTGGCCGCCGTCGTGGCCCTGGTCCCCGAGTCCAGGAACCCCCGGGGCGAACGCCCGGACCTGCTCGGCGCCCTGCTGTCCACGGTCGGGATGACCTCGCTGGTGTTCGCGATCATCTCCGGCCCCGCGCACGGCTGGACCTCGGCCCGGGTGCTGGTCGGCGCGGTCGTGGCGGTGGCCGTCCTCGCCCTGTTCGCCCACTGGGAGAGCCGGGTCCAGGACCCGATGCTCGACCTGGAGTTCTTCCGCGACCGCCGCTTCAGTGGCGCGGTGGCCGGCGCGGTCCTGATCACGTTCGGCATGGGCGGTGCGCTGTTCCTGCTCACCCAGCACCTCCAGTTCGTCCTGGGGTACGGCCCCCTGGAGGCGGGGCTGCGCACCGCGCCGCTCGCGCTGTCCGTCGTCGTCCTGAACTTCTCCGGTCTGTCGGCGAAGTGGACGAAGCGGCTCGGCACGCCGGTGTCGATCGCGCTGGGCATGGCCCTGATGTCCGCCGGCCTGGTGTCGATCGCCACGCTCGCCGCCCACGGGTACGCGGGCACGCTGCTGGGCCTGCTGCTCGTCGGCGCGGGCTGCGCGGTCGCCAACCCCGCCATGGCGCACGCCATCATGAGCGCGATACCGCCGGAGAAGGCTGGCGTCGGTGCCGGGATCAACGGCACGCTCGCCGAGTTCGGCAACGGGCTGGGTGTCGCCGTCCTGGGCGCGGTGCTCAACTCCCGTTTCGCGGCGCTGGTTCCGGTGGCGGCCGGTTCTCTGCCCGCGGCGCTGGCGGCCGCCGACGGGGAGGCGGAGCGGGCCCGGGTCACCGACGCGTTCTCGTCCGGGCTTCAGGCCAGTCAGCTGGTGGGCGCGGTGGCCGTGCTGCTCGGCGGGTTCCTCGCCGCGGCGTTGTTGCACCGGGCGGAGCGGGCAGACTCGGAGGTGGTGACGGCGTAGGCCCTGGTCCGGGCCTTCGGCCGGGTCCCGGTCCGGTCCCCGGACCGGGGGCGGCCGAGGTGCCCCACCTGGCATCGTGACCGGGCCGCGGGAGTGTCGAGGAAGGTGCGCCATGGAGCAGGCGGAACAGAGCGAGCGGGCCGAGCAGGGCGAGCGGGCCGAGCAGGGCGAGCGGGCCGAGCAGGCGCCCGGGCGGCGGCCCGTGCGCAGCAGTGTGTGGCTGGAGGGCAAGGCGCGCCGGGGCGGACGCGGGGGCGGCCAGCCGTCGGGCCTCGACCGTGACCGGATCACCGCGGCCACGGTCCGCCTCCTGGACGCCGAGGGGCTGGCCAGGTTCTCCATGCGGCGGCTGGCCGCCGAGCTCAACGTGACCGCGATGTCCGTCTACTGGTACGTCGACACCAAGGACGACCTCCTCGAACTCGCCCTGGACGCGGCCTTCGGCGAGCTGCGCCTGCCCGATCCGGACGCCGGGGACGCGAAGGACTGGCGCGACGGGCTGCGGACGCTGGCCGCCGAGTACCGGGCGCTGCTGGTGCGGCACCCCTGGCTGTCGCCGCTCGCCGGGCGGTACTTCAACATCGGCCCCAACTCGCTGGCCTTCTCCCGCCAGGTGCAGCGCGTGGTGCGCCGCACGGGGCTGCCCGCGCACCGCGTCACGGGCGCGATCTCCGCCGTCTTCCAGTTCGTGTACGGCTACGGCACGATCGAGGGCCACTTCCTCGCCCGCGTCGCCGACGCCGGTGTCGGACCGGACGACTACTTCCGGCAGGCGATGAGCGCGGCGGACGAGGCCCCGGACGCCGCCGACGTGATCCAGGAGTCCCGGGACCTCATGGCCGCCCGCGGCGGCGACACGGTCGCGGAGATGATGGACCGCGACTTCACCTTCGCCCTGGACCTGCTGGTGGCGGGCATCGAGGCGATGGTGGAACGCGGCTGACCGGGCCCCGCCGCGCTCCCGTCCCGCTACGCCTCGGGCGCGAGCCGTGCCGGGAAGCCGCCCGTCGCCACGGGGCCCCAGCGCTCCGGGGTGATCCGGATGATCGACTTGCCCTGCTTGACCATCGCGGCCCGGTACTCGTCCCAGTCGGGGTGTTCGCCGGCGATGTTCCGGTAGTACTCGACCAGGGGTTCCACGGAGTCGGGGCTGTCGATCACCTCGGCCGTGCCGTCGACCTGGACCCAGGGGCCGTTCCATTCGTCGCTGAGCACGATCACGCTGACCCGGTCGTCCCGCCGGGCGTTACGGGTCTTGGCCCGCTCCGGGTAGGTGGAGACCACGATCCGGCCCGAGTCGTCGACCCCGCAGGTCAGCGGCGATCCCTGGGGGCCGCCGTCGGCCCGCCGGGTCAGCAGGAGCGCGCGATGACGGGGGCGTACGAAGTCGAGCAACTCGTCCAGCGTCACGGAGGTGTTGGTCGCGATGTTCGGTGCCATGGAGTCAGCCTAGGACAGCCGCTCAGGCCGACCGGGCCTGCGACGCGTCGTCGTACACCGGCACGTCGCGGCGTACCCCGGTCAGCTCCAGGACCCGGCGCGGCACCCCCGAGGGCGAGGCGGCGACCCGGAGCGGGACCCGCGGACCCAGCAGCCGGCGTACGTCGTCGACCAGGCGGGCGCCCTGGGAGTCCATGAAACGCGTGCCGGTGAGGTCCAGGACCAGCATCGCCAGCCGGTCGCCACGGGCGTGCACGGCGGTGGCGACGGCGTCGAACACCGCGGTCGCGTTGGAGAGGTCTATTTCCGGGGGAAGGGTGAACATGGTGCAGCCGGGCAGGTCGCGCACCCGGCAGGGTGTCGGGAGGTAGGTCACGTCACTCACCTGGCAGAAGGCGTACTCGTCCGGACTCCGGGGAGGCCACTTCCTGACCTGCCGCCCATTCCACCATGCCCACGGCCTGCTGTGAAAGGGCGGCCGGACGGTCCGTCAGCCGGGCGTCACCTCCACCCGACGGAGCGGATAAAGTGCTCTTCGTCCTTTGCTCGCAGTCGGGAATGTGCTGCGGAGCTCTCCTGCGCACGGTCGTTCGGCCGTGCATGCCGAAGAGGTTCGTGGTGACTGCGTCCGAGTTTTCTGAATTGCCCCGATTTCCGGTCGGGTACGAGCTGGCCGAGGCCCTGACGGCGGCGGCTCGGCAGCTGCACGACACGGACACCCCGCACGGCACCCTGCGCACCGCGGTCCGGCTGGCCGTGCACCTGCTGCCCGGGGCCGAGCACGCCGGGATCTCCGTGCTCGACGGCGGCGACCGCCGGCACGCGGTCGCCTGGTCCGACGACGTCGTCCGCGTCGCCGAGTCCCCGGCGCGGGTCGGTGCCGAACGACCGTACTGGCACCGGTTGTGGAACACACCGGTCGTACGCCTCGACGACAGCGAGTCCGTGGGCGGCGAGGGCGACGCCGAGCTGGCCGGTCTCGGGCTGCGGTCGGCACTGGCGCTGCGGCTGCGGGCCGACCGGCAGCGCCTGACCGTGCTGACCGTGTACGCCCGCAAGCCGCGCACCTTCGACGAGGCCGCCACCCGTGTCGGCCGGCTGTTCACCGCGCACGTCGGCCTGGCCCTGGACTCGGCGACCGTGCGCGAGCAGCTCACCGAGGCCATGCGCACCCGGGACCTGATCGGTCAGGCCACCGGCATCCTGATGGAGCGTCTGAACATCGACGCGGCGGAGGCGTTCGACAGTCTGGTACGCGCCTCGCAGCGCGAGAACATCAAGCTGCGCGACTTGGCCCGCACGGTCGTGGCCGCGAACCCCCGTTCCTGAGAAGGGTTTCGCGAGCCCGGCCCGTCCGGCCGCGGTCAGGCCTGCGGCAGCGACTCGCCCTGGACCGCCTGGACGTCCAGCTCGATCCGGAGGGTCGTGCCGATGGCCGCGATGCCGGCCTGGACGACCTGGTTGTAGTTCATGGCGAAGTCCTCGCGGTACAGCTCCGTGGTCGCCCGGAAGGCGGCCCGGGTGCCGCCCCACGGGTCGGAGCCGGTGCCGAGGTAGGCGAGGTCCAGATCGACGGGCCGTACGACTCCGCGCATGGCCAGCTCGCCGTGGACGGTCCAGCGGTCGGAGCCCGCCGCCGTCAGACCGGTGGAACGGAAGGTGATCTCGGGGAAGACCTCGGCGTCCAGGAAGTCCGCGGAGCGCAGATGGGTGTCGCGCGTCCCGTTGCCGGTGTCGATGGAGGCGGCGCGGATCACCGCCTCGACCCGGGACTTGGTGACGTCGTCCGGGGCGATCTCCACCGTGCCCGCGAACTCCGTGAACCTGCCGCGCACGCTGGAGATGCCCAGGTGCTGGGCGATCGCGCCCACCGTGGAGTGCGCCGGGTCGATGGTCCACGGCCCCGGCGGCGGCAGCTCGGTACCGCCCTGCCGGGCCAGTGTCACCGTCCCGACCTCGGCCCGCCCGCTCGCGGTGACGATCGCGCTCGCGGCGGCCGGCGCGTATCCGACGGCCGTGACGATCACCGTGTACGCCCCCGGCGCCAGCGGGTTCACGTCCCGTACCGCGCCCTCGGCGTCCGCCTCGGCCCGCAGCACCTGGCTGCCGGTCGTGTCGGTCAGCGTGACGACCGCGTGCGACACGGCCCATCCGTCCCGGGTGCGGATCCTCGCGGTCAGTCCCATCCCGTTTTCTCCCTGCAAAGCATCAGAAATTGGTCGTGATGAAACCGGCCCGTGGCAGGGCGCGCCGCCGCTCCGGGCGCGCCGACCGCCACGGGCCGGAGTGTGACTACTCGCCGGGGTGGGCGAGCTGGATGTCGTGTCCGTCGACGCCGGGACCGGCGACCGTCAGCGCGGTGGCCGCCGGCGGGTAGCCCGTCGCGATCACGGTGTACTCGCCGCCGTCCAGGTCGGTGAAGGCGTACGCGCCGTCCGTCCCGGTGGTGGCCGTGCCGACCACGTTGCCCGCCGCGTCCACCAGCGTCACGCGGGCGTCGGCCAGCGGACCGTGCGGGGCCCGCACCACGCCCTGGAGCCGGGCGCCCGGGGCGAGGTCGATCTCGACCCGGGTGACTCCGGTGCCGCCCACCTCGACGGGCAGGGCACGCGGCCGGTGGCCGACGGCGTTGACCGCGAGGGTCACCGTCCCGGGCACCAGCTCGGCGAAGGAGAACTCGCCCTGCTCACCGGTGGCGGCGGTGGCCAGCAGGTCCCCGCGCACATCGGTGACGATCACCATCGCGTCCTTGACCGGCAGCGCGCTCTCCATCTCGCGGACGACACCGGTCAGCCCGCTGGTGCCGCTGAGCAGGATGTCGTACGCCACCGGCTCGCCGTCCACGACGATCGTGGACGCCTGCGGCTGGTAGCCGTCGGCGGAGGCGATCAGGACGTACGAGCCCGTGCCGGGCGCGTCCACCGAGTAGGCGCCGTCGGAATGCGCGACCGACCGGCCCAGCTGCTGTCCCGCCAGGGAGATCAGCGTGACCGCGGCCCGCGGGACGGGCGCGCTCTCGGCGCCGCGCACGAAGCCGCGCACCGGGGTGCCGCCGCCCGTGGCCTCGCCCGCGGCCACCGTGGCGACCGCGGCCAGGCGCTGCGTGCCCTCGGGACCGGCCTGCGCCAGGGCGGGCTCGGGAGCGGTGGCCGGAGCCGGGGCGCTCTCCTCGGCCCGAGCCGCGTCCGTGGCCGGGACCTCGGCCGCGGAGTCGTCCGAGGCGGCCTGCGCCAGGGTGGCCTTGCTGCGCAGCGGGACCTCCTTGATGAACAGCGTGATGAGGAAGGCGAGCAGCGCCAGGACGGACGCGATCATGAAGACGTCCGCGATGCCGTGGCCGTACGCGCTCTCGATGACCGTGCGCAGCGGCGCGGGCAGCGTGTCCATGTCGGGGATGCTGCCGCTGGACTTGGACGCGGCGGCGGCGTACTGGGGGTCGAGGCCGGCCAGGCCGTCCTTGACGTAGTCGGTGATGCGGTGGGCCATGACCGCGCCCAGCGCGGAGACGCCGACCGCACCGCCGAGGGAACGGAAGAAGGTGACCGTGGAGCTCGCCGCGCCGATGTCGGAGGGCGCCACCTGGTTCTGCGTGGCCAGGACGAGGTTCTGCATCATCATGCCGATGCCGAGGCCCAGCAGGGCCATGAAGATGGCCATCTTCCAGTAGTCCGTGTCGTACCGGATGGTGCCCAGCAGACCGAGACCGGCCGTCACCAGCACACCACCGCTGACGAGCCACGCCTTCCACTTGCCGGTCCGGGTGATGAACTGGCCGGAGACGGTGGAGGAGACGAACAGACCGCCGATCATCGGGATGGTCAGGACGCCGGACATCGTCGGGGACTTGTCGCGGGCCAGCTGGAAGTACTGGCTGAAGAACACCGTGCCGGTGAACATCGCGACACCGACGAAGAGCGAGGCGAGCGAGGACAGGGTGATGGTGCGGTTGCGGAACAGCCGCAGCGGGATGATCGGCTCGCTGGCCTTCGACTCGACCAGGACGAACAGCAGTCCGAGGGCGATCGAGCCGCCGACCATCGTCCACGTCTGCCACGAGATCCAGTCGTACTTGTCACCGGCGAAGGTGACCCAGACCAGCAGCAGCGAGACGGCCGCGGAGATGAAGAACGCGCCGCTCCAGTCCACCTTGACCTGGCGCTTGACGACGGGCAGGTGCAGGGTCTTCTGGAGCACGATCAGCGCGATGACCGCGAAGGGCACGCCGACGTAGAAGCACCAGCGCCAGCCGAGCCAGTCGGTGTCGGTGATGACGCCGCCGAGCAGCGGACCGCCGACGGTCGCGACCGCGAACGTGGCGCCCAGGTAGCCGGAGTAACGCCCGCGCTCACGCGGCGAGATCATCGCGGCCATGACGATCTGGGCGAGGGCGGACAGACCGCCGACACCGACGCCCTGGACGACACGACAGGCGATGAGCATGCCGGGGTTCTGCGACAGACCGGCGGCGGCCGATCCCAGCACGTAGATGATCAGCGCTATCTGGACGAGCGCCTTCTTGCTGTACAGGTCGGACAGCTTCCCCCACAGGGGGGTGGTCGCGGTCATCGCCAGCAGCGAGGCGGTCACGACCCAGGTGTAGGCGGACTGGCCGCCGCCCAGGTCACCGATGATCTTGGGCAGGGCGTTGGAGACGATCGTGGACGACAGGATCGCCACGAACATGCCGAGCAGCAGCCCGGAGAGCGCCTCCATGATCTGCCGGTGGGTCATCGGGGCGTCGGAGGAGCCTCCCCCGTGCTTGGCGTGAGCCCGCACACCGGCTGGTGTGGTCGTTGCCATGGGCTTCCTTCTCTTACGTGCTTGCGGGTGTACGGGTGGTCGTCTCGATTGCCGGAGACGGCAGTCGGGGTGCGGAACGGCAGTCGCCGAAACTGGCTCTCAGGCGTGTCATCAGCCCTATGAGCTGCCCGACCTCGTCGTCGGTCCAGTCGCTCAGCCGGTCGGCGAGCAACTCGGTGCTCCGCCGGTACAGCGTGTCGAGCTGTTCGCGGCCCGTGTCCGTGAGGTGCAGGATGCGCGAGCGCTTGTCCGCCGGGTCGGGGGACCGGTCGATCCAGCCCCGCTCGGCGACGTGCGCGACATGCCGACTGGTCACTGACATGTCCACGGCGAGCAGCTCGGCGAGCTTGCTCATGCGCATGTCCCCGTGGCGGCCGAGCAGCGTCAGCACGGCGGCCGAGCCGGCCGGGCAGTCGTGCGGCAGGATCCGCCCGAGGTCCCGTTTCACGGCCCCGACGGCGCTGAGCTGATGGGCCAGCTCCTGGAACTGCGCCTGCTCGGCCATCACACCTCCGGTATTCGTTGCTTAGGGCAACCATAGAGATGTTGGTTGCTACAGGCAAATAAAACGGCGGGGGTGCGGGCTCAAAACTTGGCAAAGGCAAGTATTGCGAACGTAAATCCGCAGGTGGGCCTGTGTGGTGCGGGGTGGGGTCGAGACCGGAGCCCCCACTTGGGCCGGACCCGCCGAATTCGCTAGTGTCCTGGCCCATGGCTAACTCCCAGAACCCGCAGGGCAACCACGACCCCGCCGGCAGCACCCAGATGTTCCGTGCGTTCGTCGACGAGGCCCCCCAGGGCCGACCGCAGCAGGCGGTGGCCACGTCGGGTGGTCCCCGTATCGGCCTGATCGTGGGTGTCGTCGTCGCCGTCGCGATCGTCGCCGCGGTGGCCTGGCTCGCCCTCAAGTAGGCCGGACCACCACCCCCGCCC
>NZ_VJZD01000327.1 GCF_009377175.1 Streptomyces adustus | reverse complement strand
CCATCGTGCGGGCGCGGCGCTCCCTCCTTTCGGCAATGCCCGTGGGGCGGCCGCCGAGACCGACTCCGGCCGCTCCCCAGCACCAGCCCACTCACCGAAAGAATCCTCATGACAGACGTGTTCGCCGCGAACGAATGGCTGCGCGTCGAATCGGATCCCAAACGCGTCCGCCATTCATGATCGATAGGGGTTTCCTCAGGAGGCGGGTGGCGTTCCAGTATCGGCACTCAGTGCGTAAATTCGGGTCTGGTCGATCCCAGTCACGATGACGCGATTGGAACCGACGGCAGCGACAGAATCGGCATCGCCGACGTACTGTCTCCAGCGTGCCTTGGCGGTCTCCAGGTCGAGAGCCACGACATTTTCCCCATCGACAAAGTACATGCAGTCCTTGGTTATGAGGGGATCGCCCGAGGCGGCGAATTGCGTCATTGGCGTGCCCTTGATGACGTCGAGGACGTGCACCTGGTCTCCGCTCGTCACGTAAACGAAGGATGATGATGCCGCGAGCACAGAATCAACATTCTTAACCTTTTGTGTCCAGCTATTCCCGGTGGTCGTATCGAAGGCCGCCACCTCCTCGGTTGCGATATCGCAGAAATAGGTCGCCCTGGATCCGCCGAACATATCGGACGTGTTGATGTCGATAGATATGTCCCAGGTATGCGTGATGCTCAGCTTGCGTGTGTCCACGGTGTAGAGCTTGTTGTCGTTATCGCATACGAACAGGTCGTGGCCGGAACTACCAACTATCGCGGCGAACGTGCGCGTGCCCTGCATGACAGGCGACTGGTTGCCGCTCGCGGCGTCGATGGCATGGAGCCCTGATTCTGTAAGGGAGTAGACCTTCCCGTTTACGATCTTCGGTGCGCCGGAATCCTCGGACTCCGCCTTCCAGACCCTTGCTCCTGAGGCGGCGTATCCCATTATGGCCCCCTTGCCTGTGACGATGATCCGGTTACGGTCGCACGTCACCGAGGATTCGTCGCCAGATATGGGCTTCCCCTTCTTGCCCTTCGCGAGATCGATCGCCATCAGGGCCTTTACGCCGTCGTAATAGCACAGGAGATCGCGGGTAGCCTGGACCAGGGTGTAATTATTTCGATCGAGAGGGATCTTCCAGATCGCTTCGCCGGTCGCGCCGTCAAGTGCGTAGAAATTGTTGTCGTCGCGCGCGATGACCTTTCGGTCAACGATGGCCTCGATATAGAATGTGCCGGATCCACCCTTGACGGGGGGTTTCCACTTCACATCTCCCGTGGCGGCGTCGAAAGCGTGGATACCCGCGTCGCCCGGTACATACACCAGGCCGTTGTCAACAAATGCTCCGGATCCGCCTGCGGCGCTCCACGGACCCGGTGTGCGGGAAGCTTGAGATTTAGGGCTGGACGTGGACGTGGGAGCAGTCTTGTGCTTTGCACTGGGCGTCGAGGTGCGGTGCGCCCCGGCCCCGGCCCTGGTCGTGGGTTCGTCCTGGCGCCAGGCGCCGAGGTCGTAGGCAGTGGTAGTGCCGACGAGGGCTGCGGCGCCGATACCGCTGAGGAGGAGGAATCTACGGCGTGAAGGTGGCTGCTGTTGCGGCCGTGCCGCGGGTGAGGGTGTCCGCTCGGGCTCAGGCGGTTGAGCGGCCAGGGTGTCCTGGCGGTCAGGTTGCGGCGTTCGTACTTGGGCTGGCTCGATGCCGGCAGGCTGTGCCGGTCGGGGTGGTGGCCCCTGTGTGGGTGTTGTGTGTATCGGAGCGACGGCAGACGGTTGCGCGGTCTCTGTTGGGGCGCTGTCGTCCGGCGCCGGTGCGGCCGGTGCGGCCGGGGCTGCATCGGCGACAGTGGGCGTGTACTGGACTGGCTTCGGCGCGGCCTCGATGGCGGGAGCGGTCGTTGCTGCTGATGTGATGCTGAGGGAGTTCAGACGGTCACGGACCTGTGCTGCGGCAGCGGGGCGCTCGTCAGGGTCTTTGGCGAGCAGGTCGAGGACGAGCTGGTCGAGCTCGGTGGGGATGTCAGGGCGCCGACTGCTGGGGGCTTCAGGGTCGCGCTGGATGTGGGCGAACATCAGGGCCGCGGTGTCAAGGCCGCCGAAGGGGGTCGCTCCGGTGAGGAGTTCGTGGAGCATGCAGCCCAGGGAGTACAGGTCGCCGCGTCCGTCACCGGCCTTGCCCAGGAGGCGTTCGGGCGGCATGTACTGAGGGGTGCCGATGATGCGGCTCGCCTGGGTCGCGGTGGCGGTGTAGCGGGCGATGCCGAAGTCGAGGATCTTGATCGCGCCGCCGGTGGTGAGCATGACGTTCGCGGGCTTCAGGTCGCGATGAACGACGCGCGCGTCATGGGCCGCGGCTAGGGCATCGGCGATCTGCGCGCTCCATCCGACGACGTCGGCGATCGCCAGAGGGCCTTCCGCGCGCAGGACCTGGGCCAGATCGCGTCCGGTGATGCGTTCCATGACGAGGTAGAAGGTGCCGTCGTCGTCCTGGCCGAGGTCGTGGATGGTGACGACGCCAGCGTGGGCGAGACCGCCGGCGGTGCGTGCCTCTCGCAGGAACAGCTCGGTGCTGTCTGTGCCGGGCTGTTCCGGCAGCAGTTTGACGGCCACCTCGCGTTCGATGCGCATGTCGACGGCTGCCCACACCTCGCCCATGCCGCCGCGGCCCAACAGGCTCTCCAGGGCGTAGCGGCCGGCGATGGTCCTGCCGTCCATATCAGATTCCTCCACAGGCAAAGCTGCCCTCTGGACTGCAGGCAGCGTGAATCTCTTCTCGATGAGTGAGAGGCCCCGCGCCGTCCTCTCAGCCTCCTGCCGCTGTCTCGTCAATGCGGGTGGCTGCTCCAACGGCAGAACCGGTGCTCAGGGGGCAGGAGTCGGTTGGGCGACCCACGGTGTGCACGGTCCAGACACGGACCCGCGATTGTGGAGATCCTGTGACTGAATAGTGCGATGATCTTCATATACGGCTGGACGTGTGTCTGACAAGTTTTCCGCCGTGTGTGGCCAGCTCCACGGTGAAGGGATCTACGCGAAGTGGCGCGAATCTCTCGGGCGCGGACGGTCCGCGCGAGTCGCACGGGGATACCGACCGGCATGAAGCCCCTGCTAAAGGGTGCTGTACAAAGCCGTGAGCTGGGCATCTTCTAGGCATGGCCGCGGTGTCACGTGCTGAGCGGGTGTGGGTGGAGACGTTCACGGGGCTGCGGTTGGCGCAGTTCTCGGGTCTGTTGAAGGTGATGCGGGAGCGGGGTGGCGACGGCACGTTGTGGGGCCGTCCGTGGTCGTTGCCGTCGGCCGAGCGGGTGCTTCTGGTCGCGGTGTACTACCGCACGAACCTCGGGATGCGGCAGCTCGGATCGCTGTTCGGTGTCTCCTCCTCAACTGTGTGCCGCGTCATCCAGCGGCTGGGCCCGTTGCTCACCTTCGGGCCCGCCAGCCGTCCGATGGATGCCGCGGACCGGTTGTGGATCGTGGACGGCACGCTGATCCCGTTGCGGGACCGGAGTGTGGCGGCCTCTTCGCGCAACTACCGGTTCTCGGCGAATGTGCAGGTCATCGTGGACGCGGACACCTAGCTGGTGATTGCGGCCGCGCGACCGGTGCCGGGCACGACCGCGGATGCCCATGCCTGGCGGGCGTCCGGGCTGAGCCGGCACTGCGAGGGTGTGACCGTGCTGGGTGACGGCGCCTATCTCAACTACGGGATGTCGGTGCCGCACCGCAAACGTCCCGGACGGGCTCTGCTGCAGGCCGAGGAGGACGACAACGTCGAGTACCGCAGGGTGCGTGCGCGGGTGGATGAAGAACTACAAAATCCTCCGCGACCGCCGCCAGTGGGGCGACAGTCTCCATCACGCGGTCCAGCCCGTCGCCCAGATGCTCGACCTCGCTCTCGCGTAATGAACAGAAGAGCCCCTCGCCAGCTCTGACCTGCCCGCACTCAGCCTTGTGCACCACCTTTTAGGCTCTTACGAGCGTTGGGCGGCCACTCATGGCGCTCCTCAGGCCAGGCAGGAGGAAGCCACGGTATCGGCGTCTAGACGGCAGACGGGGCGTTGCCAGCACGGGAATGCCAGGGCAGCTGTGCGTAGTGCTGATCTACGCGAGGCCCCTCGGGCAGTCGTGCCTCGTCCTGCGCCTGGCACTCCTGCTCCATCTGCCAGGTGTTCCGTGTATGCCGGTACTGCTCCTGGACGCGGGCGCCGGGCAGCGCGCCGGCCACGGCTTTGGCGACTACTGCGCGGGCGCTGGTCTCTGCCTGCTGCTGGGCGGCGAGTTGTGCGGCTGGTGTCCTGCGCCGGAAGTTTGATGAATATGCGCAGTCTTGCGCGCCTGGGACGGCCGGTGGCCGACGTGGTGTTCGTGGCACCTTTCCGGCGGCGGTTGGCACCAGGCGGCGCGGTTGGTGCTCACTTACAGGAAGCTGCTTGACCAGCATACGGCTTTCCGTAAACAGCCCTCGTGCGCCGCGGGTTGCGGAACAGTTCCCGGATGTGGGAGCGCAAGGATACGGTCGAGGATGGAACAGCGTGGGTGCCTGGTACCTGCTGCTGATGGTGGTCGGTGTGGGTGCCGCGTTGGCCCTGGCAAGGCATTTCCACCTGGACCTGCCCGCCACGGCGATCGCGTTGCTCCCGACCGTTGCCCCTGCCTACCTGGCGTGGGAGGCCTACCGGCGCGACCGCACGGATGCTCTGTCCGCCGTGGATTCGGGTGCGATAGCGGACCAATTGGCACGGGTGGTCAAGAAGCAGTGGGACGACGAAGCGGCGATCCGCAGGCTGAACGACCCGTATCCCCTCCCTGTCGCCTGGCGCAGCGCGGACACGACCCTGGTCGAGACCTGGGACCAGCTGACCAGGACGGCCCGAGCCTGGCCCCAGGGGCGGCTCGGTGACCCGCTGCGGTGGCCGGCCGACGCCGAGGGGCTGGCGGGGGCGGACGGCCGGATCGGCGAGGTGTTCAGCCACCGCGTGCCCACCCGCCGGTTAGTGCTTCTCGGCGAGCCCGGCTCGGGCAAGACGATGCTGCTCGTCCGCCTGCTGCAGGACCTGATCGCACGCAGATCGCCAGGAGGCTCGGTACCGGTACTTTTCTCCCTCGCCTCCTGGGACCCCCGCCAACCGCTCAAGGACTGGCTGGGCGATGAACTGCGCCGCATGTACCGCGGGCTTCAGGCCCCGGTACTGGCCGCGCCGCCGGCCAGGCCGCAGAACGCGGCAGCGGCCCTGCTAGAAGCCGGGCTCGTCCTGCCTCTGCTCGACGGCTTCGACGAACTCCCCGCCTCTGCACAGGCACTCGCCCTCGACGCCATCAACCAGGGCCTCTCAGCACAGGAGCCCCTGGTACTGGCCAGCCGTGTCACCGCCTACCGGCAGGCCCTGACCAGGCCCCGCATCAGGGTGCTCCTCAACGGCGCCGCAGGTATCCAA
The DNA here is from genome assembly GCF_009377175.1 of Streptomyces adustus. GTDB lineage: Bacteria > Actinomycetota > Actinomycetes > Streptomycetales > Streptomycetaceae > Streptomyces > Streptomyces adustus. The sequence continues at coordinate 3,315 of NZ_VJZD01000327.1, read as the reverse complement.
TTGCTGCCGCTCACCCGCGATCAGGCAGCGCAGTACCTGCTCCGGGACGCGGGCGGGGCCGACACTCCCGCCGCTGCGCGATGGAGCCGCGTCGTCGCCCTCCTGGGGTCCACCGCCCCCGTCGGCCAAGCCCTCAGCACTCCCCTCGGGCTCTTCCTCGCCCGGACGATCTACAACCCCCGTCCCCTGGGCCCAGTCCTCGGCGACGGTGTCGCACACCCCGACGAGCTGTGCGACACCGCCCGGTTCCCCACCCGCGAGGCGCTCGACGCCCACCTGTTCGACGCCTTCATTCCCGCGGCCTACAACCCACGCCACCCGCGGCCACCGCGCTGGTCGGCCTCCCAGGCCCGGCGCGCTTTCACCGTTCTGGCCCGGCACCAGGAGAACTGGCACCACGGCAGCCCCGACCTGGCCTGGTGGCGGCTGCCCGAAGCCCTACCGACAGGGAAGCGACGCCTGCTGCTCGCCCTCGCTGTCGGATGCACCACCGGCCTGACTGGCGGCCTCGCTGTCGGTCTCAGCGTCATGTACTCGGCCGGCATCGTATCCGGGCTCGTGGTGGGGTGCGCGGCAAGTCTCGTGGCGGCGCTCCTGGCTGGCGCTGCGCCCGCGCCCAGCACGCATCTGCGCTGGTCGTCCGGCTCCCTCAAGACCGGGCTCAAGACCGGACTCCGTAGCGGCCTCACGACAGGCCTGGCGATCGGCGTCGTGGCTGCGCTCGTGTTCGGTGTGGCGAACCTGGTGATGGAGGGCCCCCGAGCCGCACTCGTGGTCGGTCCTGCCAGTGGAATCATGTTCGGTCTGATGGGCGGAGGGCTCTTCGGGACGGTAGCCGGCGTTGCAGCCGCATTCACTGCGGAGAGCTACGACCTGACGGCGATGGTGGGTCCTGCCGCACTGCTTCGCCAGGACCGGCGCATGCCGCTCGTGGTGGGACTCGGCTCCGCACTCGCCCTCACCGCCATGATCGGGCCGACGCTCGGCATCTTCCTCGGACTCGCGGCCGCGCTCGCGGTGGGACTCGTGGGGACCGCCTGGGGAAGGTTCGCCCTCACCAGGACCTACCTCGCCGCGCGGGGCGAAGTCCCAAGAGACCTGATGGCCTTCCTCGCAGACGCGCACGAACATCGCGGCGTACTGCGACAGGTGGGAGTGATCTACCAATTCCGCCACCTCGACCTACAACGCCACCTCGCCCAGCGCGGCGACGAGCTGCGCTGATCACGCGACCGCATGATCAGTGGTGCACAGCACGCGGCGTACGCCCCACCTCATGAGCGGACGAGCCGACACCACGCGCCGGGACAGGTGTCCGTCCGGGGCACGCGAAGCTCAACCTCAACTAGCGTCCTGCGCCGGGAATTCGATCAAGAGATGTCGCGAGGCGTTGGAGGATTTCGTCGGCGTCCTTGGTCCAGATGAACGGCTTCGGGTTGTCGTCCCACTGGGCGATCCAGGCGCGGAAGTCACGCTCGAGGACCTGAAGGTTCCTGTGCACTCGACAGGTCGTCGCGCTGCGCGACATGGGCGGCGCAGGCGCGCAGGACGGCGGTGAGCGTCGCTGCCGTCCTCTCGGGAGGCTCGTGTCCGTCGATGGACGTCATCGGGTACACGCTGACCTGGGGGCGGTCGTCGGGGCAGAGGGTCAGGCTGCCGTGATAGCGGGTGCGGCCGCGGGCGAGCCGCGGGTGAGCCGCGGTAGGGCGTCGTCGGGGGCGGTGGGCTGGTAGGCGTTGACGGGGCCGAGGCACGCGCGTACGGCGGTGAACTGGTCCCAGTGGTGGGGTGCTGGTGACGTGCACGCTGCCGCGCATCGCCCCGCCCAGTTCGAAGACGACGGCGTTGTCCTGGCGGGGGCCGGCGGTGGCGCGCACGGGGCCGGCGGGCGTGTCAACGGTCAGGCTCGGGCTGGTCATGGGCGGCTCGGTTCGGTGAGCGGGGTTCTGCCGTTCCGCGCTCGCCGAAGGGGAGGGCGCGGGTGTTGGAGCGGCAGGTCTTCGGCCAGTGGCGCTCTGGCCGGGGCGGGCCGTCCACCGCCCCGGGGGGACGGGGGCAGCGGACGGCGTCTGTGGGTCACTCCTGAGGCGGCTTGTGGCGGCGCTGATTGTCCCGTTCGGTCAGGGACACGTCCTTGCCGCACAGACAGGTGCCGTAGCGGCGACCGTGCAGGTGGAAGTACTTCGGTCCAGTGTTTTTGGCGTTGACGGTGCGGATGGTGCCGGGCACCGGGGTGGTGTTGGTGCAGTAGCCGGTGGCGGTGACGGCGGGCTTCTCAGCCACGGGGGCCCTCCCCGTCGGCATCGGGGATCTGTGCCAGGACCGGCGCGTCGTAGACCTCCCGCTGTACGGCGAGGACGCCGGGGCACGGGATGACGGCCTGCTGGAGCTCGGCAGTGTTCATGGGGTGCAGCCACCCGCCGCGGATAGCCCAGCCGCAGGCGCGGGGGTGGGGCTCGGTGGCCGTGGTGGCGACCAGGACGGCGGTGCGTACGGTGCTGCCCTCCAGCGCGAACACCAGCAGCGTGCGCAGCGCGCAGAAGTCGTCCTCGTCCAGCACGGCCAGGCGTAGCGGGGCGGTGCCGACGGAGAGGCCGGCCTGTGTCCGGACGAACGTGTCGTCGGTGCGCTCGGCTACGAGGTTGAGCGTGTGTTCGCCGTCGCCGAGTGCCTGGATCAGGGCGGCAAGCGCGGTCAGGGCGTGGCTCATGGAGGCCGCGATGGCGGCGTCGTTGGGGCGGGTGAGCTCCGGGCGTGAGGGCATAGCGACTCCCTGCGGCTGGCGTGGCATGGTGCTGCGCCCCGACCCGGGCGCAGCGGTGGTGATCAGTTCCAGTTCTCGGGGGCGGGGCGGAACCGGGCCTTAAAGGCCGCGGCCTCCTCCTCGGTGGCGGCGCGCCAGTCGGCCGTCTGCTCCGCAAGCGAGCGAAACATGGTCTCGTCCACGCTTTCCCGGTGGTCGTCCGCGCTCCGGTAGGTGATGTGGAACCGGTCGACGGACGTGATCTGCACGGTCGTGGCACCGTCCCGGTGGTGGTCCCAGGAGACGTACTGGCCTGCCGCGAACTGGGACATGGGTCTTCCTCCGTACGTGAGGGGGCGGTGAGCACCGGCGGCCGGCGCACGTCTCGTGTGGCGCGGCGAGGTCTTCCATGGCGCGCGGTCTGCTCCGCAGACGCGTCGCGCTGCCTCTACGCGGCAGAGGCGCCGGGGCGGGCGCGCTCCGCGCTCCCTCCGGGTGGGGGAGCGCTCCGCGCTCTGGGGCCGGGCAGGCATCCCCGGATAGTGGGGAGGGGTGTCCGCCCGGTGCTGGGG
>NZ_VJZD01000326.1 GCF_009377175.1 Streptomyces adustus | reverse complement strand
GCCCCCGCCCCGGTCCGCTCACCCGTGCAGCCGTGCCCCGCAGTGCGGCCAGGGGCTCGCGCCCTGCCGTACGTACAGCCGCTTGGCCCGCCGGGTCTGCTCCGCGGCCGGCGCGTCCTGCGGCCGTCCGCTCCCGCCGAGGCTGCGCCAGGTGTGCGTGTCGAACTGGTAGAGCCCGCCGTACGTCCCCGACCGGTCGACGGCGTCCGGCCGCCCGCCCGACTCGCAGGCCGCGAGGCCCTTCCAGTCGAGGTGGTCGGCGCCGCGGACCGACGGCGGCAGCGGCTTCGTGCCCACCCGGACCAGCTGGGTCCGCGGCTCCCGCACCCGCTCGGACCGCAGTCGCCGCGGCTTCTGCCGGACGCCGTTGACGGTCCGCAGGGCGTACGTGATGCGCCGCAGTCCCGGCCGTCCGACCCGCTCGACGATCTCCGTGCCCCGGAACAGCGAGGCGTCGGCGGTGCGCCGCACCTCGAACGGGATCGCCTCCTCCCGGATCTCCCGGCCGCCGGTGATCCGCAGCACGGTCACCGTCTGCCCGTCGCGCGGGAAGCTCCCGGCCGGGACCGAGACGGTGTCCTGGCCGTGCAGGGTGATCCCGGCCTGCTCGACGGCCTCGGCCACGGTCGCGGCGTTGGTGCGCACGGTGCGGGCCCGGCCGTCCGCCATGATCGTGACGGCGCGTTCGGTACGCACGTCCAGCGCGAGCCCCTCCCGCCCGATGCGCCGGTGCCGCGCGGCGGACAGATACGCGCCCTCCACCCGCACCCCCAGCTGTTCCAGCGCCTCCTGCACGGTGTGCGCCGTGGTCCACACCTCGGCCCGCCGGCCGTCGACGGTGAGCCGCACCGGCCGTCCGTAGCGCACCGCGATCTCCTGGCCCGAGGCCAGGGGCGTGCCGGGGGCGGGCGCCACCGAATCGTGCGCTCCGACCCGGACGCCCTCCTTCGCGAGCAGCTCGGTCACGTCGTCGGCGAAGGTGTGCAGGGTGCGCGGCCTGCCGTCGACGTCCAGCTCGACGGCCTTGTCCTTGGCGACGAAGGCGGTGGTGCCGCCGGCCAGGACGGCGACGACCAGCGCCCGCGGGAGCAGTCGGCGCACCTGGCCGTCCATCCGCCCGGCATACCCGAACCTGCGCCGACGCGGGGAGCGCCGGTCCGCCGTGACGCGCTCGACGAGCGTGGGCGCCTCCGCACCCGGCGGGCGCAGCGTCTGCCGCGGCAGCGTGGCGTCCTCCGACCCGCCGTACACGCTGTGGGACCTGTAGGGCTCGTAGGACCCGTGGGTCCCATGGGGTCCATGGGACCCATGGGACCCATATCCCTCGTACGCTCCATGCGTCTCGTAGGACTGGTGCGCCTCGTGCACCTCGTCCGTCTCGAACGCTTCGTACGTCCCGTACGCCCCGTACACGTCGTACGGCTCGTGGGCCTCATGCGTCCGGGGCGTCTCATAGGCGGGCCGGTAGGTGTCCTGGTACCCGCCCTGGTACGCGTCCTGGTACATGTCCTGGTACGTGTCCCGGTACATCCCCAAGGGCTCGTACGCCCCGGGCGCCGCGTACACGCCGTACGCCGGCGTCTCGGCGCTGTGCAGGTCGAAGCCGCCGTGGGGGCCGGCCTCCGGGGCCGGAGGGACGGGGTCGGGGCCGCCGTATCCCTCGTACCCCCGGTAGGGCTCGTACGCCTGATACCTCTCGTACTGCGAGTTGCTCACGCCGACACGCTCCACAGGGCCAGACGGGTCTGGATCGGGCCCCCAGAACCTAGCGGAGCGGCCGTCACTCTCCAAAGCCTCGCAATTACGCACAGTCGTGCCCGGGGTGAGTGCCGGCCGCCGCGATTACGGCCCTGTGGTTACGGACCGGTCACATCGCGTAGTCGAAGGCGCGGGCCGTGTTCGCCGCGAGGGCTCCCGCCAGCGCGTCCTCGTCGATGCCCCGCACGGCGGCCAGGGCGCGGACCGTGACCGGAATGAGATACGGGGCGTTGGGCCGTCCGCGGTACGGGGCCGGGGTCAGGAACGGCGCGTCGGTCTCCACCAGGAGCAGTTCCAGCGGAGCGACGGCGACGGCGTCCCGCAGGTTCTGGGCGTTCTTGAAGGTGACGTTGCCCGCGAAGGACATGAAGTACCCGGCGCTGGCGCAGATCCGCGCCATGTCGGCGTCGCCGGAGTAGCAGTGGAAGACGGTCCGCTCCGGAGCGCCCTCCTCCTTCAGCACGCGCAGCACGTCGGCGTGGGCGTCGCGGTCGTGGATGACCAGCGCCTTGCCGTGCCGCTTGGCGATCTCGATGTGGGCGCGGAAGGACCGCTCCTGCGCCTCCTTGCCCTCGGGGCCGGTGCGGAAGTAGTCGAGTCCCGTCTCGCCGACGCCCTTGACCTGGGGCAGCCCGGCCAGCCGGTCGATCTCGGCGAGCGCCTCGTCGAGCGCGGCGGTGCCGCCCGGGGTGCGCGCGCCCTGCCGCGACCAGCCGTCGGGGTCGCCGTGGACGATGCGCGGGGCCTCGTTGGGGTGCAGGGCGACCGTCGCGTGGACGCTGTCGTGGGCGGCCGCGGTCTCGGCCGCCCAGCGCGAGCCCTTGAGGTCACAGCCGACCTGGACGACCGTCGTGACCCCCACCGACGCGGCCTTCGCGAGGCCCTCCTCGACGGTGCCGGACTGCATGTCGAGGTGAGTGTGGGAGTCGGCGACCGGCACCCTGAGGGGTTCCGGGAGCGGCGGCGCCGCGTTCTTGTCGTCGTTCGAAGGCATGCCCCGATCCTACGAAAGGGGCATGCCGTCCCAGGTCGTGCGGGGCGTCAGCTCACCCTGCGCTGGAACGGGTGCAGGAGATCGGACAGGTGCCAGTGGTGCTCCGCGGGCTTCGGCGGCGCGCTCTGCTGCTCCGGCCGCTCCTGCGTCCGGTGCGGGTGCCGGTGCAGCAGGTCCTGCACGAAGGACACCTGGCCCGCGCGCATGATCCGTACGACGTTGCCGTCGCAGTTCACACAGGCGGGACGGCTCAGCGGGGACGGCACGACCCGGCCGCCCGCCACGTAGAGCACGAACTCGTGGCCGTCGGCATCCGTGTGGTGCTCGATCTCGTACGACTGTTCCCAGCCGTGCCCGCACCTCATGCAGGCGAAGGAATAGGACTCGTTGACCACGGAAGTCGCTCCGTCGCGAAGACCGGTCTGCCCTGCGATCTCACTCATGCCAGCTCCTGCTGTCCGCTGGACGAGCGCCCCCGGCGAGGGAGTTCCCCCCGGAACCCCGGTGGAGGCGAGGGACGGGTGCGTCCCTGCCTCCAGTGGACGCCTCCACCGGCGCGAATGCATCAGGACTGTCGAGTGTTGGACCCGATTTGGACCTTCCTTGCCGAAACGGTCTCGGCGGGCGGCCTGGGCTTTGCCTGACACGCGCACCCTTTGCCCGTGCATGGGGCGCCCGCTCATGGGAGAAGCGCCCTGCTCAGAGGGTGTACGGCACCCGGCGCGCGACGCCTCAGCGCCCGGCGTTCTTCGCCGCGACCACCGCGTCGAACACCTCGCGTTTGGGCAGACCGGCCGCCGCGGCCACCGCCGCGATCGCCTCCTTGCGGGGCTCCCCCGCCTCCTCGCGCACCCGCACCCGGCGCACCAGTTCCTCGGCGTCGAGCTCCTGCCCGCCCCGCTCGGCCGCCCCCTCGACGACGACGGTGATCTCGCCCCGCACGCCCTCGGCGGCCCACGCGGCCAGCTCGGCGAGTCCGCCGCGCCGGACCTCCTCGTACGTCTTGGTCAGCTCACGGCAGACGGCGGCCCGCCGGTCGGCGCCGAAGACCTCGGCCATCGCGGCGAGGGTGTCGTCGAGCCGGTGCGGGGCCTCGAAGTACACCAGGGTGCGGCGCTCGTCGGCGACCTCGCGCAGCCGGGACAGCCGCTCACCCGCCTTGCGCGGCAGGAAGCCCTCGAAGCAGAAGCGGTCGACGGGCAGCCCGGACAGCGCCAGCGCGGTCAGCACGGCGGACGGTCCGGGTACGGCGGTGACCTTGACGTCCTTCTCGACGGCCGCGGCGACCAGCCGGTAGCCGGGGTCGGACACGGACGGCATGCCCGCGTCGGTGACCAGCAGCACCCGGGCGCCGCCCACCAGCGCCTCGACGAGTTCCGGCGTGCGGGCCGCCTCGTTGCCCTCGAAGTACGACACCACCCGCCCCTTGGGCATCACGCCCAGGGCCTGGGTCAGGCGCCGCAGCCGCCGGGTGTCCTCGGCGGCGACGACGTCGGCGTCGGCCAGTTCCGCGGCGAGCCGGGGCGGAGCGTCCTGAATGTCGCCGATGGGGGTGCCTGCCAAGACAAGGGTTCCAGTCACGTCACCATCCTCCCAGGGGCCGGACCAAGGGGACGCATCCGGACCGGTACCGCCCTTGCACGGGACTCACACAGAAGGGTTCCCTACGATGGCGCGGTGACCAGTACCGCGTCCTCCACGGACATCCGGCAGGGCCGGGCCCCGCACGACCAGCAGCCGTCGTGGCAGCAGCGGCTGCGGCGATTCGGCTACTCGGCGCAGGCGTCGGGACCCGCGAGCGACGTCCGCGAACGGCTCGTGCCGCCGTACGCCGAGCCCAGCCCCCGGCTGTGGTCGGCGCTCGGCCTCCCGCCCACCCTCGCCGACCGCCTCCGACGCTGGTCGGGCTGGGGTGGTCCGCTGCTGGTCACCCTGTTCGCGGGGGTGCTGCGGTTCTGGCACCTGGGCAGCCCGAGGGCGGTGATATTCGACGAGACGTACTACGCGAAGGACGCGTGGGCGCTCGTCCACCGCGGGTTCGAGGTCAACTGGGACAAGAACGCCAACGACCTCGTGCTGTCCTCCCACGGGCATCTGACCGTCCCGGTGGACGCGGCCTACGTCGTGCACCCGCCGGTCGGCAAGTACGTGATCGGGCTCGGCGAGCTGATCTTCGGGTTCGATCCGTTCGGCTGGCGGTTCATGACGGCGCTGCTCGGCACGCTCAGCGTGCTGGTGCTGTGCCGGGTCGGCCGCCGGATCTTCCGCTCCACCTTTCTGGGCTGCCTGGCGGGCGCGCTGATGGCGGTCGACGGACTGCACTTCGTGATGAGCCGCACCGCGCTGCTCGACGGCGTGCTGATGTTCTTCGTCCTGGCCGCGTTCGCCTGTCTGGTCATCGACCGCGACCGGGCGCGCGCGAGACTCGCGGCGGCGCTCCCCGAGGACGCGGACGGTCTGGCCCGGCCGAACGCGCTCGTCGCCGAGACCACCCGGCTCGGCCTGCGGCCCTGGCGCTGGGCGGCCGGTCTGCTGCTGGGCCTGGCCATCGGCACCAAGTGGAACGGCCTGTACATCATGGCGGCGTTCTGCGTCATGACGCTGCTGTGGGACGTCGGCTCCCGCAAGGTCGCCGGCGCGCGCAACGCGTACACGACGGTCCTCAAGCGGGACACCGGCCTGGCGTTCCTGGCCACCGTGCCGGTCGCGATCGCCACGTACATCGTGTCCTGGACCGGCTGGATCCTCTCCGCGGACGACGGCTCCGGCGGCTACTACCGCAACTGGGCCGTCACCGACGGCAAGGGCAGCAGCTGGTCCTGGCTGTTCCCGGACTGGTGGCGCAGCCTGTGGCACTACGAGCACGAGGTCTACAACTTCCACGTCCACCTCTCCTCGCCGCACACCTACCAGTCGAACCCGTGGAGCTGGCTCGTGCTGGGCCGCCCGGTCTCGTACTTCTACGAGTCCCCGCTGCCCGGCACCGACGGCTGCCCCTCCGACGCGAGCGAGAAGTGCGCGCGCGAGGTGCTGGCGATCGGCACGCCGATGCTGTGGTGGGTGGGCTGCTTCGCGCTGCTGTACGTGCTGTGGCGCTGGTTCTTCCGCCGTGACTGGCGCGCGGGCGCGATCGCCTGCGGCATCGTGGCCGGCTACCTGCCCTGGTTCATGTACCAGGAGCGGACGATCTTCCTCTTCTACGCCGTCATCTTCGTGCCGTTCCTGTGTCTGGCGGTGGCGATGCTGCTCGGCGCGATCGTCGGGCCACCGGGCTCCACCGAGACCCGCCGGGTCGCGGGCGCGACCGGCGCGGGCGTCCTGGTCCTGCTGATCGCCTGGAACTTCATCTACTTCTGGCCCCTGTACACCGGCCAGGCCGTCCCGATCGACGACTGGAGATCGCGGATGTGGCTGGACACCTGGGTCTAGCTGGGACAACGACCGAGAGGGCGCAGCAGGCTGCTGCGCCCTCTCGGTCGTTGTCGGTCGTCATTGGTTCTCGTTGGTCGCCCTCGGACGGCCCCGGGACGGCCCAGCGCTCTGACCCGGCAGATTTGCAGTCCCCTCAGGGACGCGTTTCACAAGTGCCGCTGACCTGCACAGACGAGCGCTCCGGTCGGCCTCCCCCGTGCGAGTGGGCAAGGCACTCGGCGTGATGCAGAACTACGATTGACCGGTGACGGCGAGGCGCTCCCGGCGACACGACCGGCCTGAATGGTCGGTGGTTCGGCCGGAATCGTGGCCGGACGGCCGGGACGCGCCTGGTCTCAGCCCGAAGGACGCGTTCGAAGAGCTGGACGACGGCCTGCTGCAAGCCGTTCAGGAGGCTGCAGCAGCCGCAGGGGCGCTGTACGTCCTCGCACCGGACAGGTGGACGCTTTATCTGCACGCGCAGATCGACCTGCCGACGGGTGCGGTGCCGCACCGTTCCCGGCTCGTGCGGCCAAGCCCGATGCCGGTCACGGACGCGGTGAAAAACGGCTGTGCCGTCGAGCTGGACAGCTCGGAAGAGCTGGCCAGCCGCTATCCACGGATGGCCCTCACCGCCCCACAGTATTGCGCGGCGGCCGCCATACCGTTGATGGGCGACGAAACAGCCCAGGGCGCCATCCTGCTCTTCTGGGGACCCGAGGACTACGAACGCCTCACGGCCGGGCAGCGTGACCGCCTGGAGGCGGCCGGCCGCCGACTCGGCCGGATCGTGGAAAAGGCTGCCGACGCCGACGCCACCTCGACCGCCCGCCCGCGGCCCAGGAATCTCCAGCGCTCACCGCTCCATGCCCCCACGCATGACGAGAACCTGGCCGCAGCAGCTTTGGCCGAACGCCTGCCCGACGGATTCGTCTGCCTCGATCGTGACGACCGGATCACCTTCCTGAATCAAAAGGCGGCGAAGTTCCTGGACAGCAGCGTCTCGGAACTGCTGGGGGCCACACTCTGGGCTGCCATGCCCTGGCTGCGGACAGCCCATCTGGAGGATGAGGTCCGGGTCGCAACGACGAGCCGGAAGCCGACCGCCCTGCTGGTGCGCCGCCCGCCCGACGTCCTGCTGCGCATCCAGCTCTACCCCGATGCCGGCGGTACCACCATGCGGGTCGAGCTCTGCGACGAGCTGCTGAGTACACGTAGCTCGCTGCCGGGGCCCGTAGAGATGTCCCCGCGCACGGGCCGTATGCACCAGATGCTCTACCTGGCCACCGCCCTCGCCGAGGCGCGTGGGGTACGCGACATCGCCGACCAGGTCTGCTGTCAGATCGCGCCGGTCTTCGAGGCCGACTCCGTGGCCTTCTTCCTGGCCGAGGGGGAGCGCCTGCGGCTCATCGGCGGCACCGGGTTGGACCCGAACATGTTCGGAGACTCCGACACCACCGCTCTGTCTTCCACGGGCTTCAGCAGCCGGCTCATCACCCACGTCCTGCTGTCCGTGCGGCCGCACTTCATCTCCTCACCGGAAGAAGCACGTCGGATCGCGCCCGGATTCATCTCGTCATCAGGCAGCAACGCCTGGGCCGTCCTGCCGCTGCTCGCATCCGGCACCGTCATCGGCTCCTGCGTGCTCGGGTACGAACACCCCAGGACGTTCCCCGGCAACGAGCGCGCCGCGCTGGTCTCCCTGGCCGGGCTGGTGGCGCACGCCCTCGACCGGGCCCGCCAGTACGACCTGGAGCACACCCTCGCACGCAGCCTCCAGGAAAGCCTGCTGCCGCACACGCTGCCGCACGTAGCCGAACTGGATCTCGCCGCCCGGTACCTACCGGCGACCCGCGAGATGGACGCGGGGGGCGACTTCTACGACGTACTTCTCCTCGATGACGGCACCGTCGGCGCCGTCATCGGCGACGTGCAGGGGCACAACGTCGCCGCCGCCGTTCTCATGGGCCAGGTCCGCACAGCGGTCCACGCCACCGCCGGACCCCGGCCCAGCGAGGTCCTCACCCGCACCAACAAGGTGATCACCGACCTTGACCCAGGGTTGTTCGTCAGCTGCGTCTACGCCCAGATCGACCTGCACAAGCAGCTGCTCTCGGTGGCCTCCGCCGGCCATCCTCCGCCGATCCTGCAGACACTCCCCGGAAACGCAGAAGTTCTCGACGTGCCTCCGGGGCTGCTCCTGGGAATCGACGCAGCCGCCGATTACCCGGCGGTCACCGTGCCCTTCCCGCCCGAATCCGTACTCGGCTTCTACACCGACGGACTCGTCGAAAAGCCCGGCGTCGACATCGCCGAATCCACCGCCGCTCTGGTCAGCTGCATCGCGGCCGCGGAATACAGCGACGTGGACCACCTCGCCGATGTGGTCGTGCAACTCGCGTCCCCACAGACCGACGACATCGCCGTCCTCCTCATGCGCTCCAAGGGCTGGCCGATGTTGTAAAGGAACACGGGCGACCGGAGAGCGAGATCTTTGGGCGGGCGAGCGCACCGGTGCCGCGAAGCCACGTGTCTAGGACCTGGTGGGCGTACCGGGAGGGCGCGGCGG
>NZ_VJZD01000325.1 GCF_009377175.1 Streptomyces adustus | reverse complement strand
CTTCGAGGGTGCGGGCGTGACGGACGGCTCCGGTCCGACCACCGGGGCGGCGGAGGGCGGTGCCGCGGCCTCGGGCTTCTTCGCGGGACTGTCCTGGCCCACGAGCGCGAGGACCACCGCGGCCGCCGCCACGGCGACCACTCCGGCCGCGATGCCGGCCTTCACCGGCGCGCCCAGCGCCTCCGAGGCCGCCGCGCCCGCCCCGGCCCCACCGGACGAACCGCCGCCTGCCGCTGCCGCTCCGCCGCCTGCCGCTCCGCCGCCTGCCGCCGCTCCGCCCGCTGCCGCTCCGCCCGCTGCCGCTCCGCCGCCTGCCGCCGCTCCGCCGCCTGCCGCCGCTCCGCCGCCTGCCGCCGCTCCGCCCGCTGCCGCTCCGCCCGCTGCCGCTCCGCCCGCTGCCGCTCCGCCCGCTGCCGCTCCGGCGCCTGCCGCCGCCGCTCCGGCAGCTCCTGCCCCACCGGCGATGAGCCCGAGCGCCTTGGCGTACCCGGCGGCGCCGAACCAGCCGAGGACGGCGACCGGCACCACCGCGGGGATGCCGCTCGCGACCTCCTCGATCTGTGTCGCGGCCAGTCGGCACCGGGCGCACTCCGCCAGATGTTTGCGCAGCCCCCGCTCGGCGCGGGTGCGCAGTTTGCGGCGGGCGTAGGTGCCGAGCTGGTCGGTGTAGCGGGCGCACTCCTCGTCGCCGGCGACGGTGGTGCTGACGTGGGCCTGGAGATAGGCCTGCTTGAGGCCCTCACGGGCGCGGCTGGCGAGCACGCGCGTGCCGTTGGCGTCGAGCCCGAAGAGCGTGGCGACCTGGCTCGGCGACTCGTTCTCGACCTCGGTGTGCCACAGCACGGCCTGCCACCGCTCGGGCAGTGACCGGAAGGCCTGCATGGCCATGGACTGCTCGGCCTCGTGCAGGGCACGGACGTCGGCGCCCAGTTCCAGCGTGTCGTCGTCGGACAGGTCCGAGGGGCGGGTCGCCCCGGCGGCGAACACCGCGAAGTCGTCCACCAGCTGTTCCCGCTTCGCCGACCGCGTCCAGTTCGCGGCCACGCGGCGGACGGAGGTGAGCAGATAGGCGCGTACGGCGTACTCGGGGCCGGAACCGCCGCGCACCGCCTGGAGCATGCGGGCGAAGACCTCGGCCGTGAGGTCGTCGGCGGTGTGGGCGTCCCGGCAGCAGGTGCGCGCGTACCGGCGCACGGCGCCCGCGTGGCGCCGGTAGAGCTCCCCGTAGGCCGAGTCGTCGCCCGCCCGCATCCGGTCGATCAGCTCGGAGTCGGCCGGCGGCAGCTCCACGAACAGCGGCGGTCGCGCATGAGGCGGCAGTTCCCGCGGCGGAAGAGCGCCGTCCTCGCGCCGATCGCGCTGTGCCGGAACAGTGCCCTCGACGGGCGCCGGGGCGGCACTTCCCGCCGGGGCGGGGACACGGCCGTCCGTGGGAGTCGGGGAGCCGTCCTGCGACGGCGTCGGACCCGTGCTCTCGGCAGGAGCCGGGCCGCGGCCCGGTGGCACGTCGGTCCGGCCGCCCTGGGCCGGCACCTGCGGCGTGGTCGGACCGTCGGCCCGCGCGTCACCGTCCTCGCGTGCCCCGTCCCGCCCGTCAACGCTCATCGCGGAAAGCCCCCGCCGCCTGCACCGCCAGTCCCGACCACCGCGTCAGAGTGCCACAGCGGCCTCGGCCGGGGCCCTGCGGTTCAAGGCATCCACTCGTCCGTGGGGATCTCTCGCCAACCAGTACTAACCATCACCCGAACGGGGGATGCTCAACCGAATGCCCAACTCGACCGTCCAGCGCCAGAGTTGAACACCCCATCGGGTCACCCGCCGGGCCGAAGCCCGGCAGGATCACCCGTTCCCGCACTCACGCTGGCCGGGACCGCAGTCCCTCCAGCAGGATGTCCAGCAGCCGCGCCGAAGCCGCCGCCTGCTGCGCCGCGTCCGGCAGCGAGGGCGCCGCCGTCGCGATCACCAGCAGTACGTCCGACACCGACACGTCCGTACGCAGCTGGCCCGCGGCCCGCGCCCGCTCCACGAGCCGGCCCACGACCTCCAGCAGCGCCGCCGCCCCGGCGTCGTCGACCGCACCGGCCCCGATGTCCTCGGACACCAGCCGCAGCTCACCCTCGCCCGGCTGCGTCCGCTGCGCAGGCACCCGGGTCTCGTCGAGCGCACCGGAGTCGGCCTGCTCGTCGGCGACCCCGACCCGCAGCACCTGCGGAGGCAGCAGCCGCCCGGCACCCGAGGCCACCGAGGTGCGCAGGAAGCGCGAGAGCGCCGACCACGGCTCGTCCTCCTGACCGAGCGCCGTACGGGCCTGGTCGGTCAGCCGGGAGGTCTCCTCCTCGGCTATCCGCCGTACCAGGACGTCCTTGCTCGGGAAGCGCCGGTACACCGTGCCGACCCCGACCCGGGCGCGCCGCGCCACGTCCTCCATCGGCGCGCCGTACCCCAGCTCGCCGAAGACCTCGCGGGCCGCCCGAAGTACGTGTTCGAGATTGCGCTGTGCGTCCACACGCAGCGGCGTCGTGCGCGCTGCGTCCCCGCGTCCGTTGCCCGCCGCGGGGGCGAGCGTGGATGCGGACGACCAATGAGAGTCCTGAATGTGCATAAGTGATCCCCCGGTAATGACGTCTCCCCCCGGAGACTCTCCCCGCCATCTAAATTGCCGGGGCGTCTGGACAGGCCTCGTGCGCCCGGCCCCGCCGCGCGGGGTCCCGTCGGCCCTCTCGGACCGGCCGGCCCCGGCGAGCCCGATGCGCGCCTCCCCTTGCACCCCGTCGATACACGAACATAGTTGAGTGGGAGTCAATTCAGAAGGGGCAGGTTCCGCACGGAGCGCCCCCCGATCGGAGTACGGGCCGTATACGTCCTGAATCCACCCCTTACGGCCCCTGGCGCACATCCCCTGACCTGCGCACCTTCCTCGAACTCCGGCGATCCGGCCAAGTCCGGGCAGCTCGGGCACGCGGTCACACAATTTGCCGGGCCTGTGGACAAACTCCGGCGGCGGGTGCGTCATGGGACGGTGAAGGAACGTGCGCGCATTCTCGTTGTCGGCGGCGGCTACGTCGGGATGTACACGGCACTGCGGCTCCAGCGGCAGCTGAAACAGGAACTCCGCCGGGGAGAGGCCGAGATCACGGTGGTCACCCCGGATCCGTACATGACCTATCAGCCGTTCCTGCCCGAAGCCGCCGCGGGCCTGATCTCCCCACGTCACGTCGTCGTACCGCTGCGCAGGGTGTTGCCCCGCTGCCACATCCTCATCGGCGAGGCCACGGCGGTCGACCACGCCGAGCGCACCGCCACGGTGACCACCCTCGCCACGGACGAGGAGGGAACCGGCCCACGACAGCTGACGTACGACGAGATCGTCCTCGCCCCGGGTTCCGTCTCCCGCGTACTGCCCATTCCGGGCCTCGCCGACTACGCCATCGGCTTCAAGACCGTCGAAGAGGCCATCGGGCTGCGCAACCACGTCATCGAACAGATGGACATCGCCTCCTCCACCCGTGACCCCGCGATCCGCGACGCGGCCCTCACCTTCGTCTTCGTGGGCGGCGGCTACGCCGGGGTCGAGGCGCTCGGCGAGCTGGAGGACATGGCCCGCTACGCCGCCCGCTACTACCACAACGTCCGGCCCGAGGACATGAAGTGGATCCTCGTCGAGGCCTCCGACCGCATCCTGCCGGAGGTCGGCGAGGCCATGGGCCGCTACACGGTCACCGAACTGCGCCGCCGCAACATCCAGGTCCTGCTGGGCACCCGTCTGGAGTCGTGCGCCGACCGGGTCGCCGTCCTCAGCGACGGCAAACGCTTCCCGACCCGAACGGTCGTGTGGACGGCCGGCGTCAAGCCCCACCCGGTCCTCGCCGCCACCGACCTCCCGCTGGACGGGCGCGGCCGCCTGAAGTGCACCCCCGAGCTGACGGTCGACGGCGCCACGCACGCGTGGGCGGCGGGCGACGCCGCCGCCGTCCCCGACGTCACCGCGGCGGAGCCCGGCAAGCAGACCGCCCCCAACGCCCAGCACGCGGTCCGCCAGGCCAAGGTCCTCGCCGACAACATCGCCCGCTCCCTGCGCGGCGAGCCACCGCTGACGTACTCCCACAGGTACGTCGGCTCGGTCGCCTCCCTCGGTCTGCACAAGGGCGTCGCCCACGTCTACGGACGCAAGCTCAAGGGCTACCCGGCGTGGCTCATGCACCGCGCCTACCACCTCAGCCGCGTACCGACCGTCAACCGCAAGGCACGCGTGCTCGCCGAATGGACGCTGTCGGGACTCTTCAAGAGAGAGATCGTCTCGCTCGGCTCACTCGAACATCCCCGTGCAGAGTTCGAACTGGCGGCCGGAGGCAAGCCTTCTGACGACCCGAAGGGGTCGTCCTGACCGAACCCAGGAACTTCCCCGGCCACCCCGACGTCTGACGAATATCGGGCCGGACGGCCACCCTGCCACACTGACCCCCGAGCCCCGGGCGAGCCCGCCGCTCGCCCGTGAACCCACGAGGCTGTTCCCCCAGTGCTGCATTTCACGGTGCTGCGACAATGTGCGGCCACCGCCGCGCGGCCCCGGAGCCACGGCCGGGTCCGGAGCCGGCCGACGACGACTACACGAGGCAAGGATTCGTGAACTTCACGCGCTGGAGCGCCCGGCTCCCCGGAACGCAGCGCCGCGCCGCAGCGCGGACCGACCACAAGGTCTCCCCGGACCGGCGGGGCGACGGCTCCGTGCCCGCGGCCCGCGCCGAACACCTCGCCGACGGGGCGGCCTGCGTGCCCGTGGTCGACGAACTCCCGGTGCGCGAGGTCCTCGACCGCGTCCCCGCCCTCGTCGCCCTCGTCCACGGCCCCGACCACCGCCTCGCCCACGTCAACGACGCTTATACGACGGCCTTCGGCGCCCGCCCGCCCGGCGCGCCCGCCGCCGAGGCACTCCCGGAGCTGCGCGAGCTGGGGCTGCTGCCGCTTCTCGACCAGGTCCTGCGCAGCGGTAGGCCCCGCACGCTCAAGTCCCGCAAGGCCCCCGACGGCCGCTCCTACACGTTCACCTGCACCCCGGTCGCCAAGGGCGGCGACGGCGACGACGGCGTCCTGGTCTTCGCCACCGACGTCACCGACCACGCCGAGGCCGCCGCACGCCTGCGCGCCAGCGAGCGCCGCCAGCGCGAGACCGCAGTCACCCTCCAGCGCTCCCTCCTCCCGCAGGAACTGGAGGAGCCCGACGACCTGCGCATCGCCGCCACCTACCAGCCCGGCGGCACCGAAGCCGCGGTCGGCGGCGACTGGTACGACGTGATCACCCTCGGCGGCGGCCGCACGGCCCTGGTCATCGGCGACGTCATGGGCAGAGGCGTACGCGCGGCGGCCGTCATGGGCCAGCTCCGCACCGCGGTCCGCGCCTACGCCCGCCTCGACCTGCCCCCGCACGAGGTGCTCCAGCTCCTCGACGGCCTCGCCACGGAGATCGACGCCAACCAGATCGCCACCTGCGTGTATGCCGTCCACGACCCGAACGAGGGACGGCTTGTCTACGCCTCCGCCGGACACCTGCCCATCCTGGTCCGCAGCGAGAACGGCACCGTCCTGCGCGCCGACGAGCCGACCGGCCCCCCGCTCGGCACGGGCGGCTGGATGCACGCCTCGGGCTCGATCCCGCTCGGCCCCGGCTCTACGGCCGTCCTCTACACCGACGGGCTGGTGGAACGCCGCGACGAGGACCTCGACGAGGGCATCGCGTCCCTGGAGCGCGCCCTGGCCGGTGCGACCGGCACCCCCCAGGTGGTCTGCGACCGCCTGGTCCGCTCGGCGGGCGTCACCGCCGACCACGACGACGACGTGGCCGTCCTCGTCCTCCAGCACCCCGCCCGCACCGGCGCGGACAGCGAACTGTTCCGCAACGCGGCCCTGGAACTCCTCGGCGGCGTCGAAGCGGCACCCCGCGCGCGTGCCTTCGCCTCCGGCGTCCTGACCAGCTGGCGCTTCCCCACCGATCTGCACGACCTGGGCGTCCTGGCGGCCAGCGAGCTCGTCGCCAACTCCCTCCAGCACGGCACCCCGCCCATGCGGCTGCGCCTGCGCCGCACCGACCGCCGCCTCATCGTCGAGGTCACCGACGGCGACGACCACCTGCCCCGCCGCCGCGCGGAACCCGGCGACGAGTCGGGCCGCGGCATCGCCATCGTGGCGACGATCGCCTCCAACTGGGGCAGCAGACGGACACCGGGCGGCGGAAAAGCGGTCTGGTGCGAGTTC
The DNA here is from genome assembly GCF_009377175.1 of Streptomyces adustus. GTDB lineage: Bacteria > Actinomycetota > Actinomycetes > Streptomycetales > Streptomycetaceae > Streptomyces > Streptomyces adustus. The sequence continues at coordinate 2,583 of NZ_VJZD01000325.1, read as the reverse complement.
GTCCTGCCGAAGGCCGCCGAGCCGACGGGCTGATCCCGCACGAGCCGACCGGCCGAGCCCGGCCGGCGGCCCGTACGGACGAGACCGGCGGCCCGTACGGACGAAAAAGGCGGCGGCCGCCCTCCCGGACGACCGCCGCCTCACCTGCCCCACACATATGACTCACACGTCCACGGCCACCGGCTCCGCGGGCGCCCCGCCCCGCGCGACCACCCGGCCGCGCCCGAGCCACGGCTGATCCTGTACGGCGGTCAGCTGCCGCCCCAGCCGAACACCGAGCACGGTGATCCCGAGCGAGAACAGCAGGAACGTCACGACGTACGGCGCGTGCAGCGAGGCGCCCATCGGCCCGCCGACAGCCGGACCGATCGCCAGCGCCAGCTGCTTGACCAGGGCGAACGCCGAGTTGTACTGACCTGCCATGCCCTCCGGGGCCAGATCGGCGACCAGCGGCGCGACGGTCGGCGACAGCATCGCCTCCCCGAGCCCGAACAGCGCGTACGTCGACACGAACGCGGCCGTCGCCATCTCCTGGCTGCCGTGCCCGAGCCCCGCGTACCCGGCCGCGACCCACGCCACGGCCCAGACCAGCCCCACGGCCGCGATCACCCGCGAGCGCCGCCGGCGCTCGACGAACCGCAGCACGGCGAACTGCGCGACCACGATCATCGCGGTGTTCGCGGCCAGGGCAGTGCCCAGAGCGGACGGGGAGATCCCCGCGGCCTCCACCCCGTAGGCGCTCAGCCCGGACTCGAACTGTCCGTAGCAGGCGAAGAACAGGACGAAGCCCAGCACGCACAGCTGGACCATCGCCCGGTTGCCGAGCAGCTGCCTCCAGCCGCCCCGGGCCGCACCGGAGGGCGCGTCCCCGATCCGCGGCGCGTGCGGCATCCGCACCGTCGACATCACCACGGCCAGCAGCAGGAACACGGCCGCCTCGATGCCGAACAACAAGGTGAAGGAGGAGACGCGGGTGGTGTCGACGAGGTGGCCGCCGATGAGACCGCCGACCCCGAGCCCGAGGTTCTGGAGGAAGAACTGAAGGGCGAAGGCACGGGAGCGGGTGTCGGTCGTGGAACAGTCCACGATCATCGTCGCCAGCGCCGGCTGCATCACGGCCTGACCGGCGCCGAGGGCGACCGCGGCGCACAGGACGGCGGCCGCGTTGCCCGCGAGCCCGAGGCCCAGAGCGCCCAGCGCGGCGGTGACCAGGGCCGTGAGCAGGACCGGCCGGGGGCCGCGCCGCACGATCGCCCGTCCGGCGAACGGCAGCACGATCAGCGCGGACACGGCGAAGACGGCGAGTACGAGACCCGCCGTCATGGCCCCGAGCCCCCGCACCTGCGCCACATAGACGTACAGGTAGGGGACGGTGAAGCCGAGCCCGAACGCGCTGAGTGCGTTGCCCACGTGGATCCGGCGCATCGCTGCGCCCATCGCCCTGGTCACGTTCACCTTTTTCGAGTTGGTGAAGTCCAGCCGTTAGGGCTGAAGACTTCAAAGCTAAAGTTCGAAGCTAAACAGTACACGTTGAAGGACTTTGACGCGAAGCGGCCCGTGCCATACTGCGGACATGGGCGATACCCCCGGCGGCCGACTCGGCGAGCCCACACTCGAAGAGCAGATCGCGGCCTACCAGCGCGAGTTCCAGGACCTCGACCCCCAGGTCGAGAAGATCGTCTCGGCGCTGTCCCGTCTGAACCGCCGGATGAACGTCGCTTACAGCCGCCAGACCGCCGCCCTCGGCATCAGCAACGCCGAATGGGAGGTCCTCAAGGCCCTCGTCCTGTCCGGCGCCCCTTATCGAATGGGCCCCAGCGATCTGGCCAAGCGCCTGGGCCTGACCCCGGCCGCGATGACCCACCGGATCGACCGCATGGTCACCGAGGGTCTGGTGACCCGGGAGCGCGACGAGTCCAACCGCGTCCGCGTGATCGTGGAGCTCACGCCCGAGGGTCGCGGGATGTGGCTGGAGGCGATGCGCCTGGCGTCGGGCTTCGAGGAGGACCTGCTCCAAGACCTGTCCGCGGAGGAGCGGACGGTGCTCGGCGAGGTCCTGACCAGGTTGCTGCGCAGGGTGGAGCACGCCCAGCCGGACGCCGGCGGCCGGCTCAGCGACCTCGACTGAAAAGATCTTGACAGGGGGCGGTTGACGGCCCTCTGCCGGATGCGTATAGTTCTCCGGGTTGCCACGGAGCCGTATCGGTTCTTCGGCAGCGTCTCCTGCCGCTTCTGCGGCGACAAACCACCAGCATGATCGCCCGACAGGGTTCTTTTCGGCGTGCCCGAATTTGAATTCGATATCGGGGTTCGGCGGGTTCTGGTCGACTCGAACGGTCGATTGGGAATCGCCGGGAAGATCCGCTAAGGTTTGGGACGTCGGAACGGCCCAATAGCCGGGAAGGCAAAGCCCGCTGACTGGGAGTCAGGCCCGAAAGAGTCTGATAGAGTCGGAAACGCCGGAAAGGGAAACGCGAGAGCGGGAACCTGGAAAGCACCGAGGAAATCGGATCGCGAAACGGTCTGATAGAGTCGGAAACGCAAGACCGAAGGGAAAAAGCCCGGAGGAAAGCCCGAGAGGGT
>NZ_VJZD01000324.1 GCF_009377175.1 Streptomyces adustus | reverse complement strand
GGATACCGAGGTGGCCGTGGCCGTGGACGCCGGGGCGGGAGCGGTTGCCGCCGCGGTGCGGGACGGGCCCGTGCCCGGTGCGGTGCGGGCGGGGCCGGTGCCGGGGCGGCGCGTGTCGTGACGGACCGGCGGGCGGCTGCCGGTGTGACGGCGGGTCCTGGTCATCACCTTGTTCATGGGCGTCCCCGTTCCTCGGGTCCAGCGGCTCCCGGCCCGGCGGATGGGTCCGACCCGGGTGGTACCGGTGGGTAACTTGCGGTTGGGGATCTTGTACGGGGCCGTGGACCGCAAGAGCAAGGAAGCCGTCGCCCGGGGCGAGGGGCCCGGAAGGTTCACCTATCAGGATGACCCAGGGGCGCGTACGGCCCGTGTTTCCGGGGGTGCACCGGGTGAGTTCCGGGGTGCCGGGTGGACGTGCCCAGGGGGATGGGCAGGGACCCGAAAGGGGACTCCCGCACGTATCCTGAAGGCCCTCCGGGGGGTGCGCCGTCCGGCCTCCCTCAGGTCACCCGAGCCCCGACCACGAAAGCGGCCCTCCATGCGCGTCTACGTCCCTCTGACCCTCTCCGGTCTCGCCGAGGCGTACAAGACGGGTGAGCTGGGGACGGAGCCGCTCGTCGCGTACGCCGTCACGCCAGGACTGCGCGAGTGGTACCTCTCCGACGACATCGAGGAACTGGAGTACGCGGCGCTGAGCCGGGCCGCGCTGGCATCGCTGCGCCTGCTCGCCGCGGACCCCGGGGCGGCGCGTCGGCGGACCGTGGTCGCCGTCGACGTGCCCGACGGCCGCGCGTCCGTCGACCCCGACCGGGGGCTCGACCCGGCCGCGCTCGGCGAGGTGCGGGTCGCCGGCGCCGTGGTGCTGGCCAAGGTGGCCTCGGTGCACGTCGACGCGCCGGAAGCGGAGGCGGACGTGGCGGCCGCGGCGCAGGCGCTGCCGGCGGCGGACGGCGGGGACGACGACGCGCAGTTCGTCGTGGACGGGGCCGAGGACCACGAACTGCTGTGGTTCGCCACCCAGGAGATCCAGAACCTGGTCGCACTCGGGGGCTGAGACCGCCTGGCCGTTCTCGTGCATGTCAGTGGCCGAGGGTAGTTTTTTCCCATGGGGAAGCACAAAGCTGCACACATCGTCTGGGACTGGAACGGCACGCTCTTCCACGACAACGAGGCGATCATCGGGGCGACGAACGCGGCGTTCCTGGAGCTGGGGCTCGAACCGATCACGCTGGAGCGGTACCGGGCGCTGTACTGCGTGCCGGTGCCGAAGTTCTACGAGCGCCTGATAGGCCGGCTGCCGACCGACGCCGAGTGGGAGCTCATGGACGGGATCTTCCACCGGTACTACGCCGAGCACCGGGCGGCCTGCGGGCTGACGTCGGGGGCGGTCGAACTGCTCGCGGGGTGGGCGTCGGCGGGCCGCAGCCAGTCGATCCTGAGCATGTACGTGCACGACGAGCTCGTCCCGCTGGTACGGGGCTTCGGCATCGAGTCGCACTTCGTGCGCGTCGACGGGCGGACCGGCCCGTCCGGGGGCAGCAAGGCCACGCACATGGTGCGCCACCTCGGCTCGCTCGCCGGGGTGGATCCCGCCCGCACGGTCGTGATCGGGGACGCGGCCGACGACGCGGTGGCGGCGCTGGCCGCGGGGGCGCGGGCGGTGCTGTACACCGGGGGGTCGCACAGCCGGGCCAGTCTGGAGCAGGTGGGTGTGCCGGTCGTGGACACGCTGGAGGAGGCGGTCGAGGAGGCTCAGCGGGTCGCGGCCTGAGCCGTGGCCTCGGCCGAGCCGCCTGGCCCACGGTCCCACAGGCGACTCGGCCGAGTCGCCTGTGGGCCGGGCGGCGGGCGGCGCGGCGCTCCGGCGGGCGCCGCGCCGGGGGTTCGGTGCCCGTGGGTCAGGTGACCGGCGCCTTCGCGCGCAGCACCTTCAGGAACTCGCGCATCCAGGCGGAGTGGTCCGGCCAGGCCCGCGCGGAGACCAGGGTGCCGTCGACCACGGCCTCGCTGTCCTGGAAGGTGGCACCGGCGGCCTGCATGTCCAGCTCCAGCGCCGGGTACGCCGTGACGCGGCGGCCGCGCAGGCTGTCGACCGCCGCGGTGAGCAGGGGGCCGTGGCAGATCTGGGCCACCGGCTTGTCGGTGTCGAAGAACGACTTCAGGATCTTGCGCAGCTCGGGGTCGTTGCGCAGGTACTCGGGGGCCCGGCCGCCGGGGATGACGACGGCGACGTACTCGCCCGGGTCCACCTCGGAGAAGGCGAGGTCCGCGGGCCAGGTGTAGCCGGGCTTCTCGGTGTAGGTGTCGAAGCCCGGTTCGAAGTCGTGGACGACGAAGCGGAGGGTCTTGCGGGTGGGGGCCGCGATATGGACTTCGTAGCCTTCCTCGCGCAGGCGCTGGTAGGGGTAGAGGACCTCAAGGGACTCTGCTGCGTCGCCGGTCAGGACGAGGATTTTCGCGGGCATGTCGGGCGGCTCCCCTCGGGCGGGCGTGGGCTGTCCTGGGCAACGTGCCGGGTGGCGGCGGGGTTGCCAAGAGGCGCGGTCGATTTCAGGGTGCGGGAAGCTGGGGGCGGCGTCGACTTTTCTCGCCGCCCCTGCCCGTCCCGGAGGCTCCGCCCCCGGACCCCCGGCGGGGCTGCGCCCCTGCACCCCCATCGGCCTGCACCTTCATCGGCCTGGACGGCCTCGTCCTCAAACGCCGGACGGGCTGGGGATGCTCGGGCCGGCTGGGGATGCTCGGGCGGGCTGGGGATGCTCGGGCGTATACGTCCCACTGCATGGCCCGGCTTCCTTCGCCCCTGTGCAGAGTGTCAAAGTTCCACCCCCTGTTTTGTACACATACGGCTCATGACGGGTCCCCCGTGGAGGGCGATAGCCTTAGTGGCGTGATCAGCGCGATAGCTCGCGGGGGCACCGTTGCCTCTGCCCTGCGCCCGGGACGCACGGACTACATCCGTGACCGGGCGGCGGTCGCTGGTCCTTGCGGGCGGGACGGGGCTTCGAGGGCCCCCAGGACGCCGTACACATCACCGGGCGGGACGCGGCAGAGAGCAGCGTCACACCACGTGCGGGTGTCGAACATGGCTGATAAACCCCCGCTCATCTCACCTTGCGGCATAGCGTCGGAACCGACCGGAGACCCCGCGTCGTGGCGTTGCGCCGGAAGGCAGGAGACCGTACTTCCTTCTACGTCACGCAACGGCGCGCGACAGGAGCCAGAGGACAATGCAGACCAAGCTGGACGAAGCCAAGGCCGAGCTGCTCGAGAGGGCCGCCCGGGTCGCTGAGAACAGCCCGGTCGGGGGGCACCTACCGACTGGGACGACGAGCCAGGGGGCCCCGGACCGGGACTCCGTGCTCGCGTTCCTCCAGCGCTACTACCTGCACACCGCCCCCGAGGACCTGTCCGGCCGCGACCCGGTCGACGTCTTCGGCGCGGCCTTCTCCCACTACCGCCTGGCGGAGAACCGCCCGCAGGGCACCGCCAACGTGCGGGTGCACACCCCGACCGTCGAGGAGAACGGCTGGACGTCCAGCCACTCCGTCGTCGAGGTCGTCACCGACGACATGCCTTTCCTCGTGGACTCGGTGACCAACGAGCTCACCCGTCAGGGGCGTGGCATCCACGTCGTCATCCACCCGCAGGTCGTCGTCCGCCGTGACGTCACCGGCAAGCTCGTCGAGGTGCTCACCGAGCCGCCCGTCGGCTCGATGCCGCACGACACGCACACCGAGTCCTGGATCCACGTCGAGATCGACCGTGAGACCGACCGCGCCGACCTCAAGCAGATCACCGCCGATCTGCTGCGGGTGCTCTCCGACGTCCGCGAGGCCGTCGAGGACTGGGAGAAGATGCGGGACACCGCCGCCCGGGTCGCGGACGGGATCGTGGACGAGCCGGTGCCCGCCGATATGGCCCGGCCCGAGGTCCAGGAGGCCCGCGAGCTGCTGCGCTGGCTGGCAGCCGACCACTTCACCTTCCTCGGCTACCGCGAGTACCAGCTGCGCGGCGACGACTCCCTCGCCGCCGTCCCCGGCACCGGTCTGGGCATCCTGCGGTCCGACCCGCACCACTCCGAGGACGAGGGCCACCCGGTGAGCCCCTCCTTCGAGCGACTGCCCGCCGACGCCCGCGCCAAGGCCCGCGAGCACAAGCTCCTCGTACTGACCAAGGCCAACAGCCGCTCCACCGTGCACCGGCCGTCGTACCTCGACTACGTGGGCGTGAAGAAGTTCGACGCGGACGGCAACGTCGTCGGCGAGCGGCGCTTCCTGGGACTGTTCTCCTCCGCCGCCTACACCGAGTCCGTCACGCGCGTGCCGGTCATCCGCCGCAAGGTCGACGAGGTCCTCCAGCGCGCCGGGTTCTCGCCCAACAGCCACGACGGGCGCGACCTGCTCCAGATCCTGGAGACCTACCCGCGCGACGAGCTGTTCCAGACGCCGGTCGACGAGCTCCAGTCCATCGTCACGTCCGTGCTGTACCTCCAGGAGCGCCGCCGGCTGCGGCTCTACCTGCGCCAGGACGAATACGGGCGCTACTACTCCGCGCTGGTCTACCTGCCCCGCGACCGCTACACCACCGGTGTCCGGCTGCGGATCATCGACATCCTGAAGGAGGAGCTCGGCGGCATCAGCGTCGACTTCACCGCCTGGAACACCGAGTCGATCCTGTCCCGGCTGCACTTCGTCGTGCGCGTCCCGCAGGGCACCGAGCTGACGCAGCTCAGCGACTCCGACAAGGACCGCATCGAGGCCCGCCTGGTGGAGGCCGCGCGGTCCTGGGCCGACGGGTTCGCCGAGGCGATGAACGCCGAGTGCGGCGAGGAGCGGGCCGCCGAGCTGCTGCGCCGCTACGGCAACGCCTTCCCCGAGGGCTACAAGGCCGACCACACCGCGCGTGCCGCGGTCTCCGACCTGGTCCACCTGGAGCGCCTGAGCGAGGAGGCGGGCAACGACTTCTCGCTCAGCCTGTACGAGCCGGTGGGCGCGGCCCCCGACGAGCGCCGCTTCAAGATCTACCGCAAGGGCGCCGCGATCTCCCTCTCCGCGGTGCTGCCGGTCCTCAACCGGCTCGGCGTCGAGGTGATCGACGAGCGGCCGTACGAACTGCGCTGCTCGGACCGCAAGAGCTCCTGGATCTACGACTTCGGTCTGCGGATCCCCAAGTCGCTGGGCGGCGGCAACGGCGACTACCTGGGCGAGGACGGCCGCGAGCGCTTCCAGCAGGCGTTCGAGGCCACCTGGACCGGCAAGGCGGAGAACGACGGCTTCAACGCCCTCGTGCTGAGCGCCGGGCTGACCTGGCGGCAGGCGATGGTGCTGCGGGCGTACGCCAAGTACCTGCGCCAGGCGGGCTCCACCTTCAGCCAGGACTACATGGAGGACACCCTCCGCAACAACGTCCACACCACGCGTCTGCTGGTCTCCCTCTTCGAGGCGCGGATGGCGCCGGAGCGCCAGAGCGCCGGCCTGGAGATCGTCGACGCCCTCCTGGAGGAGCTCGACGCCGCCCTCGACCAGGTGGCCTCCCTCGACGAGGACCGGATCCTGCGGTCCTTCCTCACCGTGATCAAGGCGACCCTGCGTACGAACTTCTTCCAGGATGCCGAGCCGGGCACGCCGCACGCCTACGTCTCCATGAAGTTCGACCCGCAGGCGATCCCCGATCTCCCGGCGCCGCGTCCGGCGTTCGAGATCTGGGTGTACTCGCCGCGGGTGGAGGGCGTGCACCTGCGCTTCGGCAAGGTCGCGCGCGGTGGTCTGCGCTGGTCCGACCGGCGCGAGGACTTCCGGACCGAGATCCTGGGCCTGGTCAAGGCGCAGATGGTCAAGAACACGGTGATCGTGCCCGTCGGCGCCAAGGGCGGCTTCGTCGCCAAGCAGCTGCCGGACCCGGCCGTGGACCGGGACGCGTGGCTGGCCGAGGGCATCGCCAGCTACCAGACCTTCATCTCGGCGCTGCTGGACATCACCGACAACATGGTGGCCGGCGAGGTCGTGCCCCCGGCGGACGTCGTACGCCACGACGAGGACGACACCTACCTGGTGGTCGCGGCCGACAAGGGCACGGCGACGTTCTCGGACATCGCCAACGAGGTCGCGCAGTCGTACAACTTCTGGCTCGGCGACGCCTTCGCCTCCGGCGGCTCGGCGGGCTACGACCACAAGGCCATGGGCATCACCGCCCGGGGCGCCTGGGAGTCGGTGAAGCGGCACTTCCGGGAGCTGGGCGTGAACACCCAGGTCGAGGACTTCACGGTCGTCGGCATCGGTGACATGTCCGGTGACGTGTTCGGCAACGGCATGCTGCTGAGCGAGCACATCCGCCTGGTCGCCGCCTTCGACCACCGGCACATCTTCATCGACCCGAACCCGGACGCGGCCACCTCCTACGCCGAGCGCCGCCGGCTGTTCGAGCTGCCGCGCAGCTCGTGGGCCGACTACAACAGCGAGCTGATCTCCGCGGGCGGCGGTGTCTTCCCGCGCACGGCGAAGTCCATCCCGGTCAACGCCCACATCCGCGAGGCGCTCGGCATCGAGGCCAAGGTCGCCAAGCTGACCCCCGCCGACCTGATGAAGGCGATCCTCCAGTCCTCGGTGGACCTGCTGTGGAACGGCGGCATCGGTACGTACGTCAAGGCGTCCACCGAGAGCCAGGCGGACGTCGGCGACAAGGCCAACGACCCCATCCGTGTCGACGGCCGCGACCTGCGGGTCAAGGTCGTCGGCGAGGGCGGCAACCTGGGTCTGACCCAGCTCGGCCGGATCGAGTTCGCGCTCCAGGGTGGCCGGATCAACACCGACGCCATCGACAACAGCGCCGGCGTGGACACCTCCGACCACGAGGTGAACATCAAGATCCTGCTCAACGGTCTGGTCGCGGAGGGCGACATGACCGTCAAGCAGCGCAACAAGCTGCTCGCCGAGATGACCGACGAGGTCGGCGCGCTGGTCCTGCGCAACAACTACGCGCAGAACACGGCGATCGCCAACGCCCTCGCCCAGTCCAACGACATGCTGCACGCGCAGCAGCGCTTCCTGCGCCACCTGGTGCGCGAGGGCCACCTCGACCGGGCGCTGGAGTTCCTGCCCACCGACCGCCAGATCCGGGAGCGCCTGAACACCGGCCAGGGCCTGACCAGCCCGGAGACGGCCGTCCTGATGGCGTACACGAAGATCACGGTCGCCGAGGAGCTGCTGCACACCTCGCTGCCCGACGACCCGTATCTGCGCGGCCTGCTGTACGCGTACTTCCCGACGGCGCTGCGCGAGCAGTTCGCCGAGCACCTCGACAGCCACCCGCTGCGCCGTGAGATCACCACGACCGTGCTGGTCAACGACACGGTCAACACCGGTGGTACGACGTATCTGCACCGGCTGCGCGAGGAGACCGGCGCGTCGCTGGAGGAGATCGTCCGGGCGCAGACCGCGGCCCGCGCGATCTTCCGCGCGGCGCCCGTGTGGGACGCGGTCGAGGACCTCGACAACAAGGTCGACGCCGTCGTCCAGACCCGGATCCGGCTGCACTCGCGCCGGCTGGTCGAGCGCGGTACCCGCTGGCTGCTCAACAACCGGCCGCAGCCGCTCCAGCTCGCCGAGACGGTCGAGTTCTTCTCCGAGCGGGTCGAGCAGGTCTGGCAGCAGCTGCCGAAGCTGCTGCGCGGCGCGGACCTGGAGTGGTACCAGCACGTCTACGACGAGCTGACGGGCGCGGGCGTCCCGGACGAGCTGGCCACGCGGGTGGCCGGGTTCTCCTCCGCCTTCCCGGCCCTCGACGTGGTCTCGGTCGCCGACCGCATGGGCAAGGAGCCGCTGGACGTCGCCGACGTCTACTACGACCTCGCCGACCGGCTGCACATCACCCAGCTCATGGACCGCATCATCGAGCTGCCCCGTGCCGACCGCTGGCAGTCCATGGCCCGCGCCTCCATCCGTGAGGACCTGTACGCGGCCCACGCGGCCCTCACCGCGGACGTCCTCGCCGTCGGCAACGGCACCTCGACGCCGGAGCAGCGCTTCGAGGCGTGGCAGGAGAAGAACGCGGCGATCCTGGGCCGGGCGCGTACGACGCTGGAGGAGATCCAGGGTTCGGACACGTTCGACCTGGCCAACCTGTCGGTGGCCATGCGGACCATGCGGACGCTGCTGCGCACGCACTCGTAGCGCACGGTCCCGCAGTAGTTCCGCCACACGAAAGGGGAGCCCCGGCCGCACAGGCCGGGGCTCCCCCCTTTTGGTTGCCTTTCGTGATATCCGTCACGATTAGGTTAAAGTGTCGCGAATGACTGTGAATTCGTCATTCCGGCCCGGTGCGCGGCGCATCGCATAGGGCGACCGCGGTCCTGGCGCCGGCGGTCGCGGCACTCGTCCTGGTCCTCATGCTCCTGGTGATCGTCCGACTGCCCTGGGCGGGCGATCTAGGCATGCACGCGGCGACCGTGGAGCGCCTGCGGCACCGTCTGACCGATCCGGGCAACCCGCTGGTCGACGCCGACACGCCGAGCCCGTACTACTCGCCGTGGACCCTGCTGCTGGGGTGTGTCGCGCGGGTGACGGGATGGCCGGTCTTCGCCGTCCTGCGCGTCGGGGCCCTCGTCGGGCTCGGCCTGCTGGTGACCGGGGTCTGGCGGTACGTACGGACGCTGAGCCGGCATCCCGCGGCACCAGCGCTGGTGCTGCTGTGCCTGGTGTTCCTCTGGGGCACGACCCTGTTCGAGTGGAGCGGCTTCCTCGGTCTGAACTCCCTCGCGCTGACGGTGTCGTATCCGAGCGTGCTGGCGCTGGGGCTCGCCTTCCACTTCTGGGCGTGGCTGGCGCGGGCGCTGCGGGAGCCCGGTGTCGCGCGGGTGACGGGATGGCCGGTCTTCGCCGTCCTGCGCGTCGGGGCCCTCGTCGGGCTCGGCCTGCTGGTGACCGGGGTCTGGCGGTACGTACGGACGCTGAGCCGGCATCCCGCGGCACC
>NZ_VJZD01000323.1 GCF_009377175.1 Streptomyces adustus | reverse complement strand
GCCCCCGCCTTTTCCCACAGCACCCCCGTCCCCCAGCGCGTCCGGTTCACCTCCCGGGCGATACGCGTGCGAAGGAGCCCGCGATGAGCGACCTGATCACCGCGGACCTGGTCGACCTCGACCTGTCCGCCGACACCAAGGAAGCGGCGGCACGCGCCCTCGCCGAGCGCATGGTCGCCCGGGGCCGGGTGACCGACCTGGACGGCTTCCTCGCCGATGTCGCCGCCCGCGAGGCGCAGATGCCCACCGGGCTCGACGGCGGCATCGGCATCCCGCACTGCCGCAGCACGCACGTCACCGAGCCGACGCTCGCCTTCGGGCGCAGCCCGGCCGGGATCGACTTCGGCGCGGCGGACGGCCCGGCCGACCTGATCTTCCTGATCGCGGCGCCGGCCGGTGCCGACGACGCCCATCTGACCATCCTGTCCTCGCTGGCCAGGCAGCTGATGAACGACGAGTTCACCACCGCGCTGCGGTCGGCAGGGGACGCGGCGGACGCGGCCGCGCTCATCCGCGGCGAGAAGACTCCGGCCGACATCGGGAAGCCGTCCGACGGCGCCCACGCGGACGCCGGGGCCGACGAGCCCACCTCCCAGGGCACCGCCGTGGCACCGGTGGCGGCCTCCGCCGACGCCACGGCGGGCAGCGGTACGACGGTCTCGGCGCCGACCGCCACGGACGGCGCCGCCGACGCGGGCGAGCGCCCGTTCCGTATCGTCGCCGTCACCTCCTGCCCCACCGGGATCGCGCACACCTACATGGCGGCCGAGTCGCTGGAGAGCGCGGGCCGCGAGGCGGGCGTCGAGGTCGTCGTCGAGACCCAGGGTTCGGCCGGCTTCGTCCGGCTCGACCCGGCGGTCGTCGCCGCGGCGGACGGCGTGATCTTCGCGCACGACGTCCCCGTACGCGACAAGGACCGCTTCGCCGGCAAGCCGACCGTCGACGTCGGCGTGAAGGCGGGCATCAACCGCCCCGCCGAGCTCATCGCCGAGGTCCGCGGCAAGGCCGAACGCGGCGAGGCCACCGCGCCGGCCGCCGCGGACGGCACCGGTGCCGGCACGCCGGTCGAGCGGGCCGGCGGCGCCGCCGAGGGCTACGGCACCAAGCTGCGCACCTGGCTGATGAGCGGCGTCAGTTACATGGTCCCGTTCGTCGCCGCGGGCGGTCTGCTGATCGCCCTCGGCTTCGCGATCGGCGGCTACAAGATCAACAAGGCGCCGTCGGTCATGGACCACTTCGTCTGGACCCAGACGGACAGCTGGGCCGCGCTGCTCTTCCAGATCGGCGTCGTGTCCTTCGGCTTCCTGGTCCCGGTGCTGGCCGGCTATATCGCCTACGGCATGGCCGACCGCCCCGGCCTGGTCCCCGGATTCGTCGGCGGCGCGATCTCGCTGACCATCAACGCGGGCTTCCTCGGCGGTCTCGCGGCCGGTCTGATCGCCGGCGGCGTGGTGCTGTCGATCCAGCGGGTGAAGGTCCCGGCCGCGATGCGCGGCATCATGCCGGTGGTCGTGATCCCGCTGATCTCCGCGGCGATCGTCGGATTCCTGATGTTCGTGGTCATCGGCAAGCCCATCGCCGCCGCGCAGAAGGGCATGACCGACTGGCTGAACCACCTCACCGGCTCCAACGCCATCCTGCTCGGCGGGCTGCTCGGCCTGATGATGTGCTTCGACCTCGGCGGTCCGGTCAACAAGGTCGCCTACACCTTCGCCACCGCCGGTATCGCGGTCGCCGCCCCGAGCGACTCGGCCATGAAGATCATGGCGGCCGTGATGGCGGCCGGCATGGTGCCGCCGCTGGCGATGGCGCTGGCCACGACCGTGCGCGGCCGGCTCTTCACCCAGACCGAGCGGGAGAACGGCAAGGCCGCCTGGGTCCTGGGCGCCTCCTTCATCACCGAGGGCGCGATCCCGTTCGCGGCGGCCGACCCGCTGCGGGTCATCCCGTCCGCGATGGCGGGCGGCGCGGTCACCGGCGCGCTGTCGATGGCCTTCGGCGCCACCCTGCGCGCCCCGCACGGCGGCATCTTCGTGGTGCCGCTGATCGGCAACCCGCTGCTGTACCTGGTCGCCCTCGCCGCGGGCGTCTGCGTCACGACGGCTCTGGTCGTCCTCCTCAAGGGCCTGCGCGCACCGCTCACCGAGGACCCGGCGGCGCGGACTTCGGGCGAGGCGACGGCGGGGGCGCGGCGCAAGCAGCCGGTGGCGGCGTAAGAGCACGCACGGACGGCCGTCCGCATGTCCCTTTGCGGTGCTGTGAGTTGATCGGCGCCTGTCTGTGGCGATCCATCGCAACCGTCGGTTACCGTCCCCGACTGTCGTAATCGCTTCTTCTGTCGCAACCGCCGCAACTGCCGTATCTGCGAGATGCGTCACGGTACGGGCCTGATACGTGGCCGCTGGTGTCTACTGGACCGCATGTCCGAGCATCTCTCGATCCCTCAGCTGGCCGGTGTGGCGGTCCTGGCTCTGGCGGCGGCGGTCGTCTGGGTGATGTGCCTGACCCGCGTCCTGCGCCGCGGTCACGACGACAGCCGCGGCGGGGTTTCCGGGTGGCGTTCCGGCCCTGCCGACCTGGTCGCCCTCCCGGTGCTGCCCGCGCCCTCCGTGCTGTCCGGGCTTCCGGCCCAGCGGCAGTCGGGCCCGCAGCTGGAGTCCGTGGAGCTGACCCCGGCGGAGGAGGACGCCTTCGCGGGCCTGGTCAGGCGATTCGGCACGGGTCGCTGACCGGGCGGGCCGGACCCCCGGGCGGGGCGGCTCCCGGCGGGCTTCGCCGTGTCCGTCAGGAGCGGCGTGCCGCGCGTCGTTCCATCGCCTCGCGGGCCGCGTCCTCGCTCGGGTAGACCTCGCACATGTGCCGGCCGTCGGGCGTCTCCGTGTGCTCGACCTCCCACAGGGCGATCTCCCGCCCGTCCCGCAGCAGGAACGCGTGCTCGTAGAGCGCGAAGCACAGGCCGACCCGGCCCGCGCGGCAGGGGCGGCCGAAGGCCTGGGTGATCTGGTGGGCGAACGCCGACGCCAGCAGTTCGGCCGTCTCCGCGCCCGGACGGTCCGGGTTCTCCGCCCGGCGCAGCAGCCGGCGCGCGTGGTCCGCCGAGTCGTCGGGCGTGTACGCGTGCCGCGGCTGGGGGATCGGCGAGAGCTGCACCAGCACCGGCAGTTCGAAGTCGGGGGCGTCCGGCGGTAAGGACAGCCGGGAGGTGGCGGTGCGCAGCTCCTCCTCGTCGACGTACACCTCGTGGTGCGGGTCGCTGCCCGGCGCGGTGTTGTGGACGAGCTCCCACAGCGTCAGCGCCGAGCCGTCGGCGAGCAGCCAGGCGTGCCGGTAGGTCTCGCGGTGCAGCCCCGCGCTGTGGTGCGCGGAGTGCAGCGAACTGTCGTGCGCCAGCGCGCAGTCCAGACGGCGGATCACCTCGTCGGGCAGCTCGAAGGAGTTCAGGGCACGACCGAGGAGTCGCGCGAGGTGCTCTTCCGGAGACTCGGGCGACTCGGGTGGTTCGTACGCTGCGGTCTCGTACGGAACGCTCAAGGTTTCTCCTGGCGTTGCTGCATGTCACCTTGTGGGTGCATACCGTAGCCCCTCGGTCGGACATCATGTCCGGGAACCGGGAAAACGTACGCCGGGAAAACGCGCGGGCCGCGCGGATGGTTCCCGCACGGCTCGCCGGATCGTCAAAATCCGCTGGTCACAAGGGAGTTCTGGACGGACAGTCCCGGCGGGCGGACCCCGTCAGACGGCGCTGCCCGCGGTCCACTCGTCCCACGGCATGTTCCAGCCGTTGAGTCCGTTGTCCGGCGCGACGGTCTTGTCGGGGGAGTTCCGGACGACCACGACGTCCCCGATGAGCGAATTGTCGTAGAACCACTTGGCGGGCGTGTCCCCCTGGGCGCCCTGCACGTCCTGGAGTCCCACGCAGCCGTGGCTGGTGCCGGTCTGCCCGAAGGGCGGGGCGGACTTGTTGTACCAGTAGTTGCCGTGGACGAAGGTGCCGGAGTTGGTCAGGCGCATCGCGTGCGGCACGTCCGAGATGTCGTACTCGCCGCCGTAGCCGACCGTCGATCCGTCCATCCGGGTCTCCGTGAACTTCTCGGAGATCACCATCTGGCCGTTGTACGTGGTGTGCTCCGGGCTGCCCGAGGAGATCGGGACCGTCTTGAGGGTCTGGCCGTCGCGGACCACCGTCATGGTCTCCGTGTCGACGTCGACCGTGGAGACCTGCGAACGGCCGACGGTGAAGGTGACGGTCTTCTTCTGCACCCCGAAGACGCCGTTCGCGCCCTGCACGCCGTCCAGGTCGATGTTCATCGTGACCTTGGAGCCGGCCTTCCAGTACTGGTCGGGGCGGAAGTCCAGCCGCTGCGCGCCGAACCAGTGCCCGACCACCTGCTGCCCGCTGCTGGAGGTGACCTTGATGTGCGACTGGACGGCCTTCGTGTCGGTGATGGCCTTGTCGAAGGTGAACGACACCGGCATCCCGACGCCGACCGTCGTGCCGTTGTCGGGCGTGTACGTGCCGATGAAGCTGTTCGCCGACGAGACGGTGGTGAAGACGGAGTTCGCGGCGGAGGTACGGCCGCCCGAGTCCTTCGCGGTCGCCGATATCCGGTACTTGGTCCCGCGCTCCAGCCGGTCCTTCGGCTTCCAGCTGCCGCCGTCGGCGGACAGGGCGCCGTCCACGGCCTGCCCGGTCTCCGCGACCGTCATCTTCACGTCGGTCAGGGTGCCGCCGCTGACCCGCACGCCGGTCGAGTTGATCGACGCGCCGGTCGAGCCGTCCGCGGCCGAGATGGCGATCTTCGCCGTGGACGTCCTGGGGGCGCTCGTGCCGCCCTTGTCGTCCCCGGTCGCGGCGTTGGCGCCGCCGCCGCAGGCGGTGAGGGTGAGGGCGCCGACGATCAGGGCGGCACAGGCCCCCAGTACGCGCCGCGCTGACTTCTCCGGCGTTGTCACGATCTTCTCCAGGTCTGTGTGGTGTACGGGTTCCGCTCACATACGTGGAGAAGGAGTGACCCGGCGCGACAGGGGTTCCCGGCCGTCGCCCGGAACGGCGTCACGTGACAGAACAGGGACAATCCGATGAGGTGCTCGTCATCAACTCATCCGGAGCCAGGCGATTTTGACGCCGACGCCGACGCCGACGCCGGCGCCGGTGCCGTCAGCGCCCCCGGCCGCCCTCCGTCCCGTACAGCGTCTCGTACGACGGCCACGCGCCCCCCGGTCCGTCCACCGACCCGGCTGCCCGGACGGCACGCACGATCGCCCGGGTCACGAGGTCCGCGCCCGCTTCGAGGAGCTCGTTCAGGGCGCGCGGGCGCTCGCCGTCGAGCGGGCGCGCTCCCGTCGCCAGCGTGAACACGGTGTCCCCGTCGTGGAGCAGATGCACCGGCCGTACGGCGCGCGCGATCCCGTCGTGGGCCGTGCCCGCCAGCTTCTGCGCCTGGGCCTTCGACAGCCGGGCGTCCGTGGCGACCACCGCGAGCGTCGTGTTCAGCGGCGGGGGCGTGTTCGCGCGCGCGGCCTCGGCGAGGCGCAGGCGCGCGGCCCTGTGCACCTGCGCAGACGGATAGTCCACGCGCCCCTGGAAGAACTCCCCGTAGAGCACGCCGGTCTCCGGATCCAGCACCGAGCCCGCCGCGTTGGCCACCACCAGCGCGGCCACCGTGATCCCCGACTCCAGGACGGCGCTCGCGGTGCCGATCCCGCCCTTGAGCGCCCCGGCCGCCGCTCCGGTGCCGGCGCCCACGCACCCTTCGGGCACCGGGGCGCCGGGTGCGGTCGCCGCGGCCGCCTCGACCGCGGCCCGCCCGGTGGCCGCGTCCGGCCTGGCCCGGAAGGAGCCGCCCCGCCCCAGGTCGAAGACACAGGCGGCGGGCACCACCGGCACGACGTGCGCCGGATCCGTCCCCACGGGAACCCCGCGCCCCTGCTCCTCCAGCCAGGCCATCACCCCCGACGCCGCGTCGAGCCCGTACGCACTGCCGCCGGTCAGGACGATCGCGTCGACCCGCTGCACCAGGTTGCGCGGGTCGAGGGCGTCGGTCTCCTTGGTGCCGGGGCCGCCGCCGCGCACGTCCACGGCGGCGACCGCCCCGCCCTCCGGGGCGAGCACGACCGTGGTGCCGGTGAGCCACCCCTCGCCGGTGCGCGTCGCGTGCCCCACCCGCACACCGGCCACGTCGGTCAAAGCGTCCACTGTCATGGGGATCAGTGTCGCTCCGCCCGCCGTCCCGCGGGCCGCTTCGCGCACCGCGGCACCCGTGCCGTCGGGCCGGGGGCGGTGCGTGGTGCCGGACGGGGCGTCAGGCGTGGCGGGGTCCGGGGGTGTCACGCGGTCGGGGCGGCCCCCGCCTCCTGGCCCGGTCCGGTGTGCATACGGGCCGCCAGTGTCGAGCCGATCGCCACCCCCAGCGCCGACACCAGACCCGTCGCGAGCACCGCCCACTCGCCGAGGAAGGTGCAGCAGATCACCAGCAGTGCCGTGGTGGGCAGCACCGCCTGCTGGGCGATGCCCACCTTGAAGTGCCGTGCGTGCAGCGACCACAGGGTGACCAGGTACAGGGCCGTGGGCAGCGTCACGGCGGCCGAGGCGGCCAGGGCGGAGATGTGCGCCTGGCCCACCGTCTGTTCCACGGCCAGTTCGAGGCCGGCGCCGATCGCGGCCGCCGAGGCGAAGATCAGGTAGTGGCCGTAGCCCCAGAGGAACGACTCTCTGTTGGTGTGCAGATGACCGTGGATCGGCACCACGAAGTAGATCCACCACGCGCAGAACACGATCAGCAGACCGCCGGCCGCGATCGGCAGCAACTCGCCCAGCGCGTCGTGCTCGCCCACGGCCGTCTTCACCGCGACCGTGGCCGCGGCGACCGTCTCGCCGAGCACGATGATCGTGAACAGGCCGTACCGTTCGGCGATGTGGTGCGGGTGCCAGCTCGTGGCGAAGGCCCGCTCCGCGTAGACCGGCACGCACAGTTCCGCGATCACCATCACCAGGAACAGCCAGGTACGGGCGTGTTCCGGCAGGAAGACCAGAGCCGTCCAGCCGACCTGGCAGACCAGCACGCCTCCCGCGTACCGCAGCGCGGTGCCCCGCTCGGCGCCCTCGGCGGTCCGCGCCACCCGCAGCCACTGCGCGGCCATCGCCAGCCGCATGATCACGTAGCCGAGGTAGACGACGGTCCAGTCATGGTGCTCGAAGGCTCGTGTCACCCCGGCGGCCAGCACCAGGACACCGGAGATCTGGACGAGGGTGACGATCCGGTAGAGGGCGTCGTCGTTGTCGTAGGCCGAGGCGAACCAGGTGAAGTTCATCCACGCCCACCAGATGGCGAAGAAGACCATCGCGTAGTTCAGGACGCCCTGTCCGACGTGCCCCTCCGCCAGGGCGTGCACCAGCTCGGCGCCCGCCTGCGCGATGGCCACGACGAAGCACAGGTCGAAGAAGAGTTCGAGCGGGGAGGCGACCCGGTGGGTCTCGTCGCGGCTGCGTGCGACGAGGCCGCTCGGCGGTCTTGGGGGCGTGGGCCGCGGGGCCGGGC
The DNA here is from genome assembly GCF_009377175.1 of Streptomyces adustus. Taxonomy (GTDB): domain Bacteria; phylum Actinomycetota; class Actinomycetes; order Streptomycetales; family Streptomycetaceae; genus Streptomyces; species Streptomyces adustus. The sequence goes on along the minus strand of NZ_VJZD01000323.1, from coordinate 1,474 downwards.
TGGAGGTCATGCGCCCAAGCACAGCAGATGCGTCCGGAAAGTTCCCGTACGGCCCCGCACCGGCAGGCGTCGCGGGCACGGCGGGCGGGTGCCTCCAGGGCCGTACCCTGGAGGCATGACGACCGAATCCGCCCCCGAGCCGCGCGACCCGAAGGCCGCGCTGATCTTCGACGACCCGCTGGACCGGCCGTCCGCCGACGACACGGACCGCGGCTGGGGCGAACGGCCGCGCACGGACGGCGACAGCGCGGCCGACCTGAAGCGCTTCCTCGACGAGAAGCCGCCCCACCACATCTGATCCTGGTCAGGGCCGCCGACCGCCGCCCGCGTGAGGGACGGCCCTACTGGCGTCCGTCGTAACCGCGGTGCGAGGGGCCGTTGTAGCCGGGGCCGCGCTGTGCGACCAGGGCGTCGCGGATCTCCTTGAGCACCTCCAGCTCGGTCACCTCGATGACCTCGTGCGTGCCCTGCCGCGCCTTCCTGCGGGCCTCCTGCCGGGCCAGGTACTTCGACATCGGCAGCACCATGAGGAAGTACACGACCGCGCCGGTGATCAGAAACGTCAGGGTGGCGCCGAGGACCGACCCCCACAGCAGTTGGATGCCCTGGTTGCCCTTGCAGGACTCGCTCAGGCACGAACTGTAGGCATCGAGGTTCTGCGTGCCGATCGCGCCGACCAGCGGGTTGATGATGCCCTTCACCAGCGAGTTGACAATGTTGGTGAAGGCGGCACCGATCACCACCGCCACTGCCAGGTCGACGACGTTTCCGCGCATCAGGAAGGCCTTGAAGCCCTGCCAGACACTCGGTTGCTTCTTCTCGCTCACCTAAGGCCCTCTTCTCGCGTACACAGGCTGTGGAACAAAGCGCTCCGCAACCTACGGCAGAGCGGATGGGCCCTGCCTCATCGGGTGCCTCGGAAGAGGGACTTGGCGGGTTTTGGCCATGAGCGGCGTGCCTCAGCACAGTGTCACCGCCAGCCGTTCGGTGGTGGCGGCTCCCACCAGACGGGCCGCGGTGGCGCGTTCCAAGGAGAGCACCACCAGGGCGCCGCCCTCGGGCGGCGGGTCCACCGGCGTGGGGACCCGTGTCACCAGCGCGCCGCGGGCGACCACCCGGGCGTCCCCGCCGGTGGCCGCCGGGCCGGCGGCGATGACGTCGACGCGGTCGCCGGGGCGCAGCAGCCGGACGGTTGCCGCGTCGGCGATCCGCACCGGTGCCGTCACCGTCTCGACGGCGCGGCGCTGTCCGGCGGGATCGCCGTCGGCCGGCTTCCCGGGCGCGGCCTCCTCGGGGCGGCCGCGGGCCCGCTCGATGCCCTGGGGGCCGGCCGCCACGAGCGCGGCCGCGGTGACGGCGATGCCCAGCGCGAGGGCCCGCTCCCGGTGCCGTACGAGCCGGTGCAGCCGGTGCCGGGCGCCGCGGATGCGCACCGGAGCGAAGTGCGGCACCTCGCAGGTGGCGGGGGCGTCGG
>NZ_VJZD01000322.1 GCF_009377175.1 Streptomyces adustus | reverse complement strand
GCCCGCCCCTCGGCGCCCCAGGCCTGCCGGGCTTGCCCGCCTGCCCGGCCCTCCGGCGGCCCGCTCCCCGGCCCTGCGGCCCGCCCGGCTTGCCTGCCCGCCCCGCCTGCCCACCGGGCACGCCACGGCGGGGATCTCCTCGGGCCTGCCGGAGTCCTGTCGGGACCCCGTCGGGACCCTTCCGGGCTCCCCGGGCCGACTGGGGACCGCGCCGCGGGCTTGTCGGGATTCGGCCGGGATCCGGCCCGCACCGCGGTCGGAGGTGGCACCGCACCGCGGTCGGCAGTGGCACCGCGCCGCTGCCGGAGGTGGCGCCGGACCGCGATCGGAGCGGGTTCCGCGGGAGGCGCAGACCGTACCGGGGCGAACAACCGGGCGAGGACGTGGCAGTCTTGGGGCATGGCCGCACAGATCAGCCCCAGCATCCTGTCCGCCGACTTCGCCCGCCTCGCGGACGAGGCCCGGGCGGTGGACGGAGCCGACTGGCTCCACGTCGACGTCATGGACAACCACTTCGTCCCGAACCTCACGCTCGGTGTGCCGGTCGTGGAGTCGCTGGCGCGTGCGACGGACACCCCGCTGGACTGCCATCTGATGATCGAGGCCCCCGACCGGTGGGCACCGCAGTACGTCGAGGCGGGCGCCTCCTCCGTCACCTTCCATGTCGAGGCGGCCGCCGCGCCGGTGCGGCTCGCCCGGGAGATCCGCGCCAAGGGCGCCCGCGCCTCGATGGCGCTGAAGCCCGCGACGCCCATCGAACCGTACGAGGACCTGCTGCCCGAGCTCGACATGCTGTTGATCATGACGGTGGAGCCGGGCTTCGGCGGTCAGGCCTTCCTCGACATCATGCTGCCGAAGATCCGTCGCACCCGGGAGCTGATCGCCAAGCACGGGCTGGAGCTCTGGCTCCAGGTCGACGGCGGGGTGTCGGCCGAGACGATCGAGCGGTGCGCGGAGGCGGGCGCCGACGTCTTCGTCGCCGGTTCGGCGGTGTACGGGGCATCCGACCCGGCCGAGGCGGTCCGTGCGCTGCGCAGCCAGGCGGACGAGGCCACGGCCAAGGCGTCATGGGCGTGCAGCCACTGAACGACGGGAACGTGAACGGCGGCCGGCAAGGCTGATCAAGTGCACCGGATCTGCAAGGATGAACGGTGAATCCAGAGTGTGAACAGCAGTGAGGAGATCGCCGTGTCGGGTATGTCGGCGGGCCGGTCAGCCGTGCGGATGGGACCCGCTGAGCTGGTGCAGGCGGCGGCCATGGCCCGCCGCTTCTATCTCGAGGGCAAGTCCAAGATCCAGATCGCGGAGGAGTTCGGCGTAAGCCGCTTCAAGGTGGCCCGGGTCCTGGAGACGGCCCTCGAACGGGATCTCGTACGGATCGAGATCCGTGTGCCGGCCGAACTGGACGCCGAGCGCTCCGACGCGCTCCGTGCCCGGTACGGCCTCAGGCACGCCGTCGTGGTCGAGTCCCCGGCGGAGGCCGAGGAGACCCCCGACCCCGAGAACCTGGGCGAGGTCGCGGCCGACCTGCTCGGCGAACTCGTCAACGAGGGGGATGTGCTCGGACTGGCCTGGGGCCGGTCCACGATCCACATGGCGGCGGCGCTCGACCGGCTGCCGCCGTGCACCGTGGTGCAGCTGACGGGCGTGTACGACGCCGGGACCGCCGAGCGCGGTTCGGTGGAGGCGGTGCGCCGCGCCGCGCAGGTGTCGGGCGGCGACGCCCACCCGATCTACGCCCCGATGCTGCTGCCGGACGCGGCCACCGCGGTCGCGCTGCGCAACCAGACGGGCATCGCCCGTGCCTTCGAGTACTTCGACAAGGTCACGGTCGCCTGCGTCTCCATCGGCTCCTGGGAGCCGGGCATCTCGACCGTGCACGACATGCTCAGCGACGAGGAGCGGGCGCACTACGCCTCGCTCGGCGTCGCCGCCGAGATGTCCGCGCACCTCTTCGACTCCGAGGGCCGTCGGGTCGGCCGTGACCTGGGCGAGCGGTGCATCACCGTGAAGGCGGACCAGCTCCGCCGGATCCCGGAGGTCGTCGCGATCGCGGGCGGGCAGCGAAAGGCGGCCGCCATCGACGCGGTGCTGCGCTCCGGACTCGTCACCAGCCTGGTGACGGACACGTCGGCGGCGGACTACCTGATGACGGCGGGACCGACGCCGCGCTCCGCGCTCAACCGCGCGGACCCCGACGGGCCCTGACGGGACGCGGCGCCGGACGTACGGGGACGGCCGTGACAGCATCGGAGCATGCTGCCACGGCCGTTCTCCGTCCCGGGGTGACGTCCTCGGGTGACTTCGAGAGCCCGCCGTCCGCCGCATTGCCACCGGGCGGGGCGGTGGGTTCTACTACACCGGCGATCACTACAACTCGCTCCGGACGGTGCTGAGATGACCGACGAACCGACGCGCGACCCGTTCGGCGGACACGTCGTCCTGCTGGACCTCGACGGCGTCACGGACAAGGCCGGGCTGATGGACCGCTGCGCCCACGCGCTCGACCTCCCCGAGTGGTTCGGGCGCAACTGGGACGCCCTCGCGGACAGCCTGTCCGACCTCTCCGTCTGGCCCGAGGAGGCCGAGGGCCGGGGACTCGTGATCGTCGTACGCGACTGGCGGGCGTACGCCGAGGCCCGCCCGGGCGAGTGGGGGACCGCTCAGGACGTCTTCGCCCAGGCGGCGGACGCGCAGCCGGAACTCTCCGTGCTGCTCGCCCTTGGAGGTTCCTCCTAGGGCACCTCTGACCAGCCTGGATGTTCTGTCGGGGGACTATCGGTCGCAGGCCGTGGGAGAATGAAGTACGTGCTCATTCCCCCTGGCTGACCTGTCCGGGGGCCGCCTCTGATCGACTGGGATGTGCAGCACGTGCGTTTCCTCAACGACATCCAGCCCCCGTACGACCTGACGTACGACGACGTCTTCATGGTGCCGAGCCGCAGCGCCGTGGGCTCGCGGCAGGGTGTGGACCTCAGCTCCCCGGACGGCACGGGCACCACGATCCCGCTGGTCGTCGCCAACATGACCGCGATCGCCGGCCGTCGCATGGCGGAGACGGTGGCCCGGCGCGGTGGGCTCGTGGTCATCCCGCAGGACATCCCGATCGACGTGGTCACCGATGTCGTCTCCTGGGTCAAGAGCCGCCACCTGGTGCTCGACACCCCGATCGTGCTGGAGGCGCACCAGACCGTCGCCGACGCGCTCGCGCTGCTGCCCAAGCGGGCGCACAACGCGGGTGTCGTCGTGGACGGGGACGGCCGCCCGGTCGGCGTCGTCACCGACGCGGACCTCACCGGCGTGGACCGCTTCACCCAGCTCGGCGAGGTGATGTCCCGCGACCTGCTGCTGCTCGACGCGGACATCGACCCGCGCGAGGCCTTCAACCGCCTCGACGCGGCCAACCGGCGCTACGCCCCGGCCGTCGACGCGGACGGCAAGCTCGCCGGCATCCTCACCCGCAAGGGCGCCCTGCGCGCCACGCTCTACACGCCCGCCACCGACGAGCAGGGCCGGCTGCGCATCGCCGCCGCCGTCGGCATCAACGGCGATGTCGCGGGCAAGGCCAAGCAGCTGCTGGACGCGGGCGTCGACACCCTCGTCATCGATACCGCGCACGGTCACCAGGAGTCGATGATCAGCGCGATCCGCACCGTCCGCGGGCTCGACCCGAACGTGCCGATCGCCGCAGGCAACATCGTCGCCGCCGAGGGCGTGCGGGACCTGATCGAGGCGGGCGCGGACATCATCAAGGTCGGTGTCGGACCCGGCGCCATGTGCACCACCCGGATGATGACCGGCGTCGGCCGGCCGCAGTTCTCCGCCGTGCTGGAGTGCGCCGCCGAGGCGAAGAAGTACGGCAAGCACGTGTGGGCCGACGGCGGTGTCCGCCACCCGCGCGACGTGGCGATGGCTCTCGCGGCCGGCGCGTCCAACGTGATGATCGGCTCCTGGTTCGCGGGCACCTACGAGTCCCCGGGCGACCTCCAGCAGGACGCGAGCGGCCGCCTCTACAAGGAGTCGTTCGGCATGGCGTCCGCGCGCGCCGTGCGCAACCGCACCTCGGACGAGTCGGCGTACGACCGCGCCCGCAAGGCGCTGTTCGAGGAGGGCATCTCCACCTCCCGCATGTTCCTCGACCCGACCCGTCCGGGCGTCGAGGACCTGATCGACTCGGTCATCGCGGGCGTCCGCTCCTCCTGCACCTACGCCGGCGCGGGCTCCCTGGAGGAGTTCGCCGAGAAGGCCGTCGTCGGCATCCAGAGCGCCGCGGGCTACGCCGAGGGCAAGCCGCTGCACGCCAGCTGGAGCTGACCCCCGACTCCGTACGGAGCGGCCCCCGTCCCCCGCACCGGGTGGGCGGGGGCCGTCCGCGTTCCCGGACGCGCCCGGCGGGCGGACCGCGCGGGGCCTCGCGAACGCCCGCCAGGCCGGGGTCCCTGTGGAGTGGCTCCCGGGCCCGGCCGCGGCCCTTTCGCCCCGTCGATCGGGCCCGATCGACGCGATCGAAGGATGCCGTGCAACGAACGCCCGTCCGGCCGCGATCAACGCAACGTTCTTGCCGGGACGCGCAAGGTTGCTGCATTACGGCCGTGACGCCCCGGCTCATAGGGTCGAGCGCTGTACAAGGCGTGGCGGGGACCCCGCTCGGTGGGTTCCCGCTCGTGCGGGAGTGCCGCCGGTCCCTGTCGCCCTCCACCGCAGCGACGAAGGAGTCAGCGCGTGCTCGACCAAGGCGCACCCCCGCACGACCGCACCGAGACCGTCCCCGCGTCCCCGGGTCTCGGCGCGCGCCTGATGCGGCGCAAGCCCGTGGAACGCCTGGTCGCCGAGGGTGGCCAGGGCGAGGGAGGGTCGCTGCGACGGTCCCTCGGCCTGTGGCAGCTCACCATGATCAGCATCGGTGCCACGCTGGGCACCGGCATCTTCGTCGTGCTCGGCGAGGCCGTCCCCAAGGCCGGTCCTGCCGTCACGCTGTCCTTCGTGATCGCCGGTCTCACCGCGCTCTTCTCGGCCCTGTCCTACGCCGAGCTGGCCGGCACCATCCCGGTCGCCGGGTCCTCGTACTCGTACGCGTACGCCACGATGGGCGAACTGATCGCCTGGGTCTGCGGCTGGTGCCTGATCCTCGAGTACGGGGTGTCGGTCGCCGCGGTGGCCGTCGGCTGGGGCGAGTACCTCAACGAACTGCTCGACGGCACCATAGGCGTCACCATCCCGGACGCCCTGTCCGCACCGCCCGGCGACGGCGGGATCTTCAACCTGCCCGCGCTGATCGTGGTCCTGCTCGCCATGGCCTTCCTGCTCGGCGGCGCCCGCGAGTCCGCCCGCGCCAACACGATCATGGTCGCCGTGAAGATAGCCGCGCTGGTGCTGTTCTGCGCCATCGGCGTCCAGGGCTTCCGCTCCGGGAACTACGACCACTTCATGCCGCTGGGCATGGCCGGGGTCAGCGCGGCGGGAGCGACGCTCTTCTTCTCGTACATAGGCTTCGACGCCGCCTCCACCGCCGGCGAGGAAGCGAAGAACGCGCAGCGCGACCTGCCCCGCGCGATCATGCTCTCGCTCGTCATCGTGACGGCGCTCTACGTCCTCGTCGCCGCGGTGGCCGTCGGTGCCAAGCCCTGGCAGCGGTTCAACGACTCGGAGGCCGCGCTCGCCCAGATCATGCGGGACGTGACCGGCCAGAGCTTCTGGGGCACGCTGCTCGCCGCCTGCGCCGTCATCGCGATCGCCAGCGTCGTCCTGACCGTCCTGTACGGCCAGACCCGCATCCTGTTCGCCATGTCCCGGGACGGCCTCGCGCCCAAGGTGTTCGGCCGGGTCCACCCGAAGACCGGCACCCCCCGTGCCAACACGGTCATCGTGTCCCTGTTCTGCGGCGTCCTGGCCGCCGCGATCCCGCTGGGCCAGCTCGCCGACGCGACCAGCATCGGCACGCTCTTCGCCTTCGCCCTGGTCAACGTCGCCGTGGTGGTGCTGCGCCGGACCCGCCCGGAGATGCCGCGCACCTTCCGGGTGCCGCTGTCGCCGCTGATGCCCGCGCTGGGCTTCGGCTTCTGCGTCTGGATGATGGGCAGTCTCGCCACTGTCACCTGGGTGGTCTTCGGAGTCTGGATGGCGGTCGGCCTCGTGTTCTACTTCGTGTACGGCTACCGCCGCTCCCGACTCGCGACCGCAGAGAAGTGATCCACCCGCAGTGCTGAACGATCTCGACGAACGCATCGTGCACGCCCTCGCCGAGGACGCCCGCCGCTCCTACGCGGACATCGGGCAGCTGGTCGGCCTGTCCGCACCGGCGGTGAAGCGGCGTGTGGACCGGCTGCGTGCCACCGGCGCCATCACCGGATTCACCGTACGGGTGGACCCGGCGGCGCTCGGCTGGGAGACCGAGGGGTTCGTCGAGATCTACTGCCGGCGCAACACCTCGCCGGAGACGATCCAGCGCGGCCTGGAGCGCTACCAGGAGGTCGTGGCCGCGTCCACCGTCACCGGGGAGGCGGACGCGGTGGTCCAGGTCTTCGCCTCCGACATGCGCCACTTCGAGCGGGTGCTGGAGCGGATCGCTGGGGAGCCGTTCGTGGAGCGGACGAAGTCCGTGCTGGTGCTGTCCCCGCTGCTGCGCCGTTTCTCCTCGGGCTCGCCTACCTGACAGCGGTCGCGCCGCCGCTGCCACCGCGGCGCCGCAGCACCGCGGCCGGGTGCGCCCCGGCGTGGCCTGGTGTGGACCGGCGTCGTCCGGCGTGGCGCAAAACGGCTGCCCTCGGACCGGTCGGCGACCGTGACCCGCTTTGCCGTACCGTGGCTGAAGTGACCCGGAGTTACCTTTGGTAACCATTGCGGGGCGACCAGGGCATCCCGTAGGTTGAGCGCCGCCCGCTACCCGTCGGTAACAGCGAGTGGCGGCCACTTTGTGCATCGCCGCCCGAACCGCACTGCCGCCCTGGGGAGTCCATGCGCTGGCCCTTCGGCCGTCCCACCACCGTACGCGCGCGCATCGTGGCCCTCGCGCTCGCTCCCGTCCTCGCCCTGATGACGCTGTGGTCCTTCGCCATGGTGTCGGTCACCGGCGAACTGCGCGCCCTGATCCGCCTCCAGGGGGTGTACGAGGACTTCGGCACGCCCGTCGACACGGCGGTCGGGCAGATCCAGATCGAGCGCCGGCTCTCGGCCGCCTACCTGGGCGGCGGCCACCGTACGGCCGCCGCGCTGGACCTGATGACGCAGCAGCGGCGCACCGACCGTGCCGTCGAGGCGATGCGCGAGGCGATCGCGAACGGCGACCGCGGCCGGCTCTCCGACCGGCAGCGCGAGGCCCTGGACTCCATGGTCGCCTCCGTGGGCGGCCTGGAGCGGCTGCGCGAGCGCGTGCTGTCCCGCGGCATCTCCTGGGACGGCGCGGTCACCGCCTACGACACGCTCCTGGAGCCCGGCTTCGACATCCCGTCCGCGCTCACCGCGCTCCAGGCGGGACAGTTGGCGCGCGAGGCGCAGACCGTCGTCGAGCTGGTCCGGGTACGGGAGTTCGTCTCGCGCGAGGACGCGCTGGTCGCCGGGGCGCGGGCCGCGGGCCGGCTGACCGACGGCCAGTACGACATGCTGACGGCGACCATCGAGGACCGTCGGGTCTTCGAGCGGACCTATGTGCCCGACCTGCCGGACGACTCCCGGACGCTGTTCGAGCAGTTCCAGCGCGAGGACCTGCACCGGCAGCTCACGAAGAGCGAGGACGCCCTGCTGCGGGCCGGAGCGGGCGGCGCGGCGCGGGCCGTCGCGGCCGACTCCTGGCGCACCACCACCGACCGGGCCGTCAAGCGCTACATGCAGCTGTGCACCCGCGCCGCGGAGAACTCCGCCGCGCGCGGACGCGGGTTCGCCTACGACGAGTTGACCCGCGCCGCCGTCGTGGCCGTGCTGGGACTCGCCGCCGTGTCCCTGTCGCTGTGGTTCGCGGTGCGCGGCGCGCGGCGCATCTCGCGCCGGCTGGAGCTGCTGCGGGACGCGGCCGACCTGCTGGCCACCCGCCAACTCCCCTCGGTGATGAGCCGGTTGAGCGCCGGTGACGACGTGGACGCGGCAGCCGAGGCGCCACCCCTGTCGGACGGCGAGAACGTCGCCGACGAGATCGGCGACGTCGGCCGGTCCTTCAACTCCGCCCGGCTCGCGGCCGTCGAGGCCGCCGTGCAGCAGGCCACCCTGCGGCGCGGCCTGTTCGCGGTGCTGCTCAACATCGCCCGCCGCAACCAGGCGCTGGTGCACCGGCAGTTGAAGCTCGTCGACACGCTGGAGCGGCGGACGGACGATCCGGACATCCTCCAGGAACTGTTCCGGATCGACCACCTCACCACCCGTATGAGGCGTCACGCGGAGAGCCTGATCATCCTCTCCGGCGCCGCTCCCGGCCGCAGATGGCGCAGCCCGGTCCCGGTCGCCGACGTCGTCTCCGCCGCGGTCAGCGAGATCGAGGACTACACGCGGGTGGTCGTCCCGTCCATGGAGCGGATCGGCATCGCCGCGGACGCCGTGGCCGACGTGGTCCACCTGATCGCCGAACTCCTGGAGAACGCCACGGTGTTCTCCCCACCGCACACCCAGGTCACCCTGCGCACCGGACAGGCCCGCGGCGGCTTCGTCCTGGAGATCGACGACCGCGGCCTCGGCCTCGACCCGGAGCAGGCGGAGCAGGCCCGGCGCACCCTCACCCGACCCGACGAGTTCGATCCGACCCGGCACGACCGCCTCGGCCTGTACGTGGTCAGCCGGCTCGCCGCCCGCCAGGGCATCGAGGTCACGCTGTGCCGGTCCCCGTACGGCGGGACCACGGCGGTGGTACTGCTGCCGCAGGCGCTGCTCGCGACGGTGGGACCGACGGGGTCCGGCGCGGCGGAGTCCGGCCAGGGCGAGCGGGCCGCCGCGGAGTACGGCCACGACGAACGGGCGGCCGCCCTGGAGTCCGGTGCCGGAGCACCGGTCGCCGTCACGGCCCTCGCCGCGCAGGCCGGGACCGGACCCGTGCCGCCGGTACGTCCGCTGCCCACACGCTCCCGGCCCGCGCTGCCCGGTTCCGCCGCGCCCGAACCCGACCTGGGCCCCGGCCCCGGCCCCGAGCTCGGCCCTGGCCTCGGCCACAGCCCCGACCCCGATCC
>NZ_VJZD01000321.1 GCF_009377175.1 Streptomyces adustus | reverse complement strand
CCCCAACACCCCGCCCCCACCGGCGGTACCCTGACCAGGCACATCCGTACACGCGCGTGTTACCCGCGCACGCACCCGCCGAAGGGACCGCCCATGCCGCTCGAAGCCGGCCTCCTGGAGATCCTCGCCTGCCCGGCCTGCCACGCGCCGATCACTGAGCAGGACGACGAACTCGTCTGCACCGGCCAGGACTGCGGTCTGGCCTACCCCGTCCGCGACGGCATCCCCGTCCTCCTCGTCGACGAGGCCCGCCGCCCCGCGTAACGACGACCGGCGATCGGAGACTGCCGCCCATGCTCGACGAATCGCTGCTCGACGCACCGGAGGCCCTCGCCGAGGCCGACCGCCGCGCCCTCCTGCGCGGCGCCGCCGAGGCAGGCGCCCGGGTGCGCACGGCCGCCCGGCACGCCGCCGAGGCGGGCGTCCACGGCCTCAAGCCCGACGGCCGCCCCCGCGCCGTCCTCATCGCGGGTCCCGGCGCCGCCGCCACCTGTGCCGCCGACCTGCTCGGCACCCTCGCCGGTGCCGGCAGCCCGGTCACCCGGCTGGCCCCCACCGGCGTCGCCCCGGCCTCCGGCGCCCTGCGCTGGGAACTCCCCGGCTGGGCGGGCTCGGTGGACCTGCTCCTGATCGCCACCCCCGACGGCACCGAGCCGTCCCTCTCCCTCCTCGCCGACCAGGCCTACCGCCGCGGCTGCTCCGTCGTCGCGGTGGCCCCCGCCGCAACCCCGCTCGTCGAAGCGGTGGCGGGCGCCCACGGTCTCTTCGTACCGATGGCGACCGCCCCGTACGACGAGACCGACGAACGACCCCTCACCGCCTCCGCGCCCGGGGTCTTCTGGGCGCTGCTCACCCCGCTGCTGGCCCTCCTGGACCGCGTCGGCCTGCTCACCGCTCCGCCCGAGGCGGTCGAGAGGGTCGCCGACCGCCTCGACCACATCGCCGAACGCTGCGGTCCCGCCGTCGCGACCTACAGCAACCCCGCCAAGACCCTGGCCGCCGAACTCGCCGACTCGCTCCCGGTGATCTGGACCGAGGGCGTCTCGGCCGGCCCGGCCGGCCGCCGCTTCTCCGCGGCCCTCGCCGAACTCGCGGGCCGCCCCGCCCTCGTGGCCGAACTGCCCGAGGCGCTCGCCGCGCACAACGCCCTGCTGGCCGGCCCGCTCGCCGCCAGCGCAGACCCGGACGACTTCTTCCGCGACCGGGTGGAGGAACCGCCCGCCTTCCACGCGCGCGTGGTGCTGCTGCGCGACCGCCCCACCGACGGCCTGACCGCGGCCCCCTCGGCCCGCGACCTGGCCCTCAGTCACGACACGCCGATCAGCGAGCTGGAGCCGGAGACCGGCGGCGAACTGGAGACCCTCGCGGAACTGATCGCCATCACCGATTTCGCCGCCGTTTACCTGGCGCTCGCCTCCGGTGCCTGATCCTTGGTCCGCACCTTCCGACGAGCGCCCGCCGCGCCGCGTACCCACGGAGACTGAAACTCAGCATGGACCGCCTCGACAACACCGTCCGCCCCTACGCCTGGGGTTCCGTCACCGCCATTCCGACCCTGCTGGGTGTCGAACCGACCGGCGAGCCGCAGGCGGAGATGTGGATGGGAGCCCACCCCGGCGCACCCTCGCGCACGGAGCGCGGCACCCTGGTCGAGGTGGTCGACGCCGACCCCGAGAAGGAACTCGGTGCGGCGGCGGTGGCCAGGTTCGGCCCCCGCCTCCCGTTCCTCCTCAAGCTCCTCGCGGCCGACGCGCCCCTCTCCCTCCAGGTCCACCCCGACCTGGCGCAGGCGAAGGAGGGATTCGCGCGGGAGGAGCGCGAGGGCGTGCCCGTCGACGCCCCCCACCGCAACTACAAGGACGCCAACCACAAGCCCGAACTGATCTGTGCGCTCACCGAGTTCGACGGCGTGTGCGGCTTCCGCGACCCGCTCCGGGCCGCCGACCTGCTCGACGGCCTCGGCGTCGACTCCCTCAAGCCGTATGTCGACCTGCTGCACGCCCACCCCGAGGAAGCGGCCCTGCGCGAGGTGTTGACCGCGATCCTCACCGCCGACCGCGAGCAGATGGCCCACACCGTCGCCGAGACCACGGCGGCCTGCGACCGTCTCGGCGGGGACTACGCCCCGTACGCCGGCCTCGCCCACCACTACCCGGGCGACCCCGGAGTCATCGCCGCGCTGCTGCTCAACCACGTCAGGCTCCAGCCCGGCGAGGCCCTCTTCCTCGGCGCCGGCGTCCCGCACGCCTACTTCAGCGGCCTCGGTGTCGAGATCATGGCCAACTCCGACAACGTCCTGCGCTGCGGACTGACGCCCAAGCACGTGGACGTCCCCGAACTCCTGCGCGTCGTCCGCTTCGAGGCCGCCGACCCCGGCGTACTGCGTCCGGAGGCGTCGCCCGACGGCGAAGAGGTCTACGAGACCCCCATCGACGAGTTCCGGCTGTCCCGGTACGTCCTCGCCGACGGCGGCCCCGTCCGCGACCTCACGCGGACGGCCCCGCAGATCCTGCTCTGCACGGCCGGAACCGTACGGGCGGGCGAACACGACCTGCACCCCGGGCAGTCCGTGTTCGTCCCGGCGGGTGAAAAAGCCGAAGTGTCCGGTGTCGGTACGGTGTTCAGGGCCACTGTGATCGCCTGAGGCAGCCTGCGCGGGTGGCCTGCCGCGGCTCCGTCGGACCGGGCTGCAACAATGTCCCACCGGCAAAGGACGGGCAAAGCCACCCGCGGGCGGCGCCCCGGACGGCCTACGCACGAAGGCGAAGGGACAACGCGAACACATGAGCGCGTCAGGCGGCACCAAGGCGATCGTGGCGGCACTCGGGGCCAATCTCGCGATCGCGGCATCGAAGTTCGTGGCGTTCGCGTTCAGCGGCTCCTCCTCGATGCTCGCCGAGGGCGTGCACTCGCTCGCCGACTCGGGCAACCAGGCACTGCTGCTGGTCGGCGGCAAGAAGGCACAGCGCGAGGCCACCCCGCAGCACCCCTTCGGCTACGGCCGCGAGCGCTACATCTACGCCTTCCTCGTCTCGATCGTCCTCTTCACCGTCGGTGGCATGTTCGCCATCTACGAGGGCTACGAGAAGATCCAGCACCCGCACGACATCGAGCACTGGTACTGGCCGGTGGGCGTGCTCGTGTTCGCGATCATCGCCGAGGGCTTCTCCTTCCGCACCGCCATCAACGAGTCGAACGAACTGCGCGGGGCGCTGTCCTGGTCGCAGTTCATCCGTCGCGCCAAGGCGCCCGAGCTGCCCGTCGTCCTCCTGGAGGACTTCGGCGCCCTGATCGGTCTGGTCCTCGCCCTCGGCGGCGTCGGCCTCGCGCTGCTCACCGGCGACGGCGTCTGGGACGGCATCGGCACCGTCTGCATCGGTGTCCTGCTCGTCCTGATCGCCCTCGTCCTCGCCGCCGAGACCAAGTCCCTGCTCCTCGGCGAGGCCGCGGGCACGGAGGAGGTCAGGAAGATCGAGGCCGCGATCGTCGACGGCGACACGGTCACCCGCGTCATCCACATGCGCACGCTCCACCTCGGCCCCGAGGAACTGCTGGTCGCCGCGAAGATCGCCGTCCAGCACGACGACACGGCCACCGAGGTGGCGAAGGCCATCGACGCCGCCGAGGCCCGCATCCGCGAGGCCGTCCCGATCGCCCGCGTGATCTACCTGGAGCCGGACATCTACAGCGAGGCCCAGGCCGCCAAGGGCCCGAACCCCGCGGCGACGCCCGGCGGCCCGACCCCGGGCGCCTCCGGCCACTGATCCCGGCCGACATCCCGTTCGGTCGCCGCGGCGGCACAGGCCACGGCGGCGGTACCGACACCGCCGCCCATCGCCGCCCGACCAGGGCGGCGACCTCCGGAGCACCCCGGCCCGACCGAGCACCACCCCGCTTCCGTGGCCGAGATCGGCCGGGCACGTCCCGAGACGGACTGGGGCGGGCGGGCCCGCCGGTGTAGCTTGGGGTGGAGTCAGACGTCGCTGCTGATGGCGGTCGGGCGGTCCCGGTGTGGATCGTCCGAGGGAGAGAGGGCCTCCGACGGACGGACTGCGCTGCGCACACGCCGGCATGGCTGTGCCCCTTTCGGGCACCCCTGTGTCCGCCGTCGCGCAGAACAGCCCTATCCACCTCGCCCCGATACCGAGGAGCAGCCCGCAATGACGACTGTCGACAACCGACAGGACTTCAAGGTCGCCGACCTCTCCCTGGCCGAGTTCGGCCGCAAGGAGATCACCCTCGCCGAGCACGAGATGCCCGGCCTGATGTCGATCCGCAAGGAGTACGCCGAGACGCAGCCCCTCGCGGGCGCCCGCGTCACCGGCTCCCTGCACATGACGGTGCAGACCGCCGTCCTCATCGAGACCCTGGTCGCCCTCGGCGCCGAGGTCCGCTGGGCCTCTTGCAACATCTTCTCCACCCAGGACCACGCGGCCGCGGCCATCGCCGTCGGCCCGAACGGCACCCCCGACAACCCGCAGGGCGTCCCGGTCTTCGCCTGGAAGGGCGAGACCCTGGAGGAGTACTGGTGGTGCACGGAGCAGGCGCTGACCTGGCCGAACAGCCCCACCGGCGGCCCGAACATGATCCTGGACGACGGCGGTGACGCCACCCTCCTCGTGCACAAGGGCGTCGAGTACGAGAAGGACGGCAAGGTCCCCTCGCCCGACACCGCCGAGTCCGACGAGCACCGCGTCATCCTCGAACTGCTGAACCGCACGATCACCGAGGGCTCCCAGAAGTGGACCCAGCTCGCCTCGGAGATCCGCGGCGTGACCGAGGAGACCACGACGGGCGTCCACCGCCTGTACGAGATGCAGCGCGACGGCGTCCTGCTGTTCCCCGCGATCAACGTGAACGACGCCGTGACGAAGTCGAAGTTCGACAACAAGTACGGCTGCCGGCACTCCCTGATCGACGGCATCAACCGCGCCACCGACACCCTGATCGGCGGCAAGACCGCCGTCGTCTGCGGCTACGGCGACGTGGGCAAGGGCTGCGCGGAGTCCCTGCGCGGCCAGGGCGCCCGCGTGATCATCACCGAGATCGACCCGATCTGCGCGCTCCAGGCGGCGATGGACGGCTACCAGGTCACGACCCTCGACGAGGTCATCGACAAGGCCGACATCTTCGTCACCACGACCGGCAACAAGGACATCATCATGGCCGCGGACATGGCCAAGATGAAGCACCAGGCCATCGTGGGCAACATCGGCCACTTCGACAACGAGATCGACATGGCCGGCCTCGCCAAGATCCCCGGCATCGTCAAGGACGAGGTCAAGCCGCAGGTCCACACCTGGAAGTTCCCCGACGGCAAGGTCATCATCGTGCTGTCGGAGGGCCGTCTGCTGAACCTGGGCAACGCCACCGGTCACCCCTCCTTCGTGATGTCGAACTCCTTCGCGGACCAGACGCTGGCCCAGATCGAGCTGTACGCCAAGCAGTCGGAGTACCCGATCGGCGTCTACACGCTGCCCAAGCACCTCGACGAGAAGGTCGCCCGGCTCCACCTGGACGCGCTCGGCGTCAAGCTGACGACGCTGCGCCCGGAGCAGGCGGCGTACATCGGCGTCGAGGTCGAGGGCCCCTACAAGTCCGACCACTACCGCTACTGAGTCCCGGCCCACCCGCGGTGAGCGCGTCCACGAACCCGGCGCGCTCCTCCGCAGCGGACCCCAGCACCTCCGAGGCAGGCCCCCGCACCCCCGTGTCGGGGGCCTGCCCCATTGGTGCCCCCCGGCCGGAACCGCCCGTCACGACGCTCCGGCCAGCCCGTCAAGACCCAGGACCCCCATGCCCCGCGGCCGTTATTCGCTCCACGATCCGCACGATCACACCCCCCTCGCACGAGAGCACTTCCACTGCGCCCCCGGCCCCTCCGGCTGGCGCTACGTCTCCCAGCTGACCTCCCCCTCGGGCGAGCACACCGGCTCGGTCGACCTCGCCCTCGACGAGCTGGGCCGCCCCATCCGACTCGAACTCCACGCGAGGGGCTGGCAGGTCCGCGGCGCCGCCCTCGACGGCGTCACCTGGGTCCGTACGGACCCCACCGGCGGTCATGCCACCGAAGGCAATGTCCCGGCGCACGCCTTCACCGGCACGTCCCCCGCGTTCCTCGTCGCCACCGCCCGGCTGCTGCGCCTCACCCCCTCCGCCTCGGCGACCCGGGTGCGCCTGGTCGCCTTCACCGACCCGGTCCTCGCCCCGCGCACCGTGGACCAGTCCTGGGCCTTGGTGAAGAGAGAAACACACGCCACTGACAGTGGCCCCCTGACCGTGGACGAGTACCAGGTCACAGCCCTGGACACCGGCGAGCGGCATGCCGTGCACCTCGCCGGCGACGTGGTGCTCGCGGCTCCGGGCATCGAGCTGGAGGACCTGGAATCGCCGCCTTCGGTGTTCGCCTGAGGCGAGCGGGGATCACGCGGGCGGCGCGAACCCGGACGAGGGGCGGTCGGTCGGCGTCGTCGCCCCCGAGGAGCCCGAGGGCGCGTCCCCCGAGACCGCGGGCCCGTCCGTCGGCCCGTGCGACGGGGGCAGCGGAGCGGAAGGCCCGGCCGCCGTGGCCGTGGGGACCGGAACCACGTGGGCCGGAGCCGGGGGCACGGGGGAGGCGTGCGGGCCGTGCACGACCGGCACCCCGCCGGTGGGCGCCGTGGTCGGCGTCCCGTTCCCGAACGTCCGGCGGACCTCCCGGGCCTGCCGTTCCTGTACCACCGCCGCCAGATAGGCGGCCGGCACCACCCCCTGCGGCACCGGAGTCCCCGTACGGTCCGCGAGATCCGTGGCGAGCCGCGCGGCCATGGCCCAGCCGACCTGCGGGTCCAACTGCCGCATCCGGGTCAGGTACTGCCGGATCGCCAGCCACAGATCATCGGGCACCGAGGACAGATCAAGCCCGGAGAACCGCCCGGCGAGCCAGGGCGGAGGCGGCGGCACGAAGCCGGTCCGCGCCGCGGGCACCCGCTCGCGTACGACCAGAGTCCCGGCGAACACGTCCCCGATCCGTCGTCCCCGCGCAGACACGAGCGAGGCGATGACGGCCACCACTCCGAGCGTCAGCAGAATCTCGACCACACCGATCGCACCCCGTACCAGCGCGTGCCGGAACCGGATCGGCCCGCCGTCGTCGCGGACCACGCGCAGCCCGACCGCCATCTTCCCGAGCGAACGCCCGTGGCTGAGCGTCTCCACCGCGATCGGGCCGCCCACCAGTACGAGGAGGAACGCCGCGATCGACACCGCGATCTGCGCGGCCTCGTCCAGGGAAGCCGTGGACAGCACCAGGGCCACCATCACCGCGACGTAGACGACCACGGCGACGGCCATGTCGAGCAAGATGGCCAAAGTCCTGCTGGGCAGCCTCGCGGGACGTAGCTCCAGAGCCACCGCCTCGCCCGTCACCAGCTCACTCACGTCCGCCGTCCCTTCCCTGGCCTGCCCCGAGGACGGCCAGTCTGCCAAGCTGAGGGCGCATCGCGCCGCAGTACGAAAAGCCGACACCACGACGAGCCGCCGACGAACAGCTCAGGAGCAGGCAAAACCGATGGACCTCGACGTCTTCGTCTCCGCCCACCGAGCCGAGTGGGACCGCCTGGACACCCTGCTGAAGCGCCGACGCCGACTGACCGGGGCCGAGGTCGACGAGCTCGTCGTCCTCTACCAGCGCACCGCCACCCACCTCTCGCTGATCCAGTCCAGTGCCCCTGATCCGCAGCTGACCGGTCGGCTCAGCCAGCTGGTGGCACGCGCGCGTGGTGCGGTGACCGGTACCCGCGCCGCGTCGTGGCGTGACGTCACCCGTTTCCTGACCCAGGGCTTTCCCGCCGCGGTCTACCGGTCCCGGCACTGGTGGGTGCCGACCGCGCTGGTCTCCACCGTGGTGGGGGTACTGCTCGCCTGGTGGATCGGCACCCATCCCGAAGTGCAGTCCTCCATAGCGGCCCCCAGCGAACTGCGTGAGCTCACCCGCCCGGGGGGCGAGTACGAGACGTACTACTCCTCCCACCCGGCCGCCGCGTTCGCGGCACAGGTCTGGACGAACAATGCCCAGGCCGCCGCGATGTGCCTGGTCCTCGGTGTCTTCCTGGGCCTGCCCGTCCTGTGGATCCTCTTCGAGAACATGCTGAACCTCGGCGTCGGCCTGGGCCTGATGTCCTCCGCCGGACGGCTGGACACGTTTCTCGGCCTGCTCCTTCCGCACGGTCTGCTGGAACTGACGGCGGTCTTCGTCGCCGCCGGCACCGGTCTGCGACTCGGCTGGACCCTTGTCGACCCCGGCCCGCGCAGCCGACGCACGGCCCTCGCGGAGGAGGGACGCGCCGCAGTGGGCATGGCGATCGGGCTCGCTCTGGTCCTCTTCGTCTCCGGTGCGATCGAAGGCTTCGTCACGCCATCGGGCCTGCCGACCTGGGCCCGCATAGGCATCGGCGTAGCCGCTGAGCTGGCCTTTCTCGCGTATGTGTACATCCTGGGCGGCCGTGCCGCTCGCACCGGGGAGACCGGCGACATCGAGGAGGCCGAGCGCAGCGCGACCGTGCCGACGGCCGCCTGATGTGCGAGCACCCTTGCAGAGCTGTTAATCTTTCCTTCGCCCCGCAGGAGCTGTTGACGCAGCCCGCGCGGGGAGGTAGATTTACACAGTTGCCTGGAACTGGATCCGATCCGGTCGGCGACGGTGAGCAGTCTTCCTGCTCCTTGGAACATTGATTCCGGGAAGCCCCGATTCACTCGGAAATGGATGGCCGATCAAACGGCCGGAAACTTCTGATAAAGTCGGAACCGCCGGAAAGGGAAACGCGAGAGCGGGAACCTGGAAAGCACCGAGGAAATCGGATCGCGAAACGGTCTGATAGAGTCGGAAACGCAAGACCGAAGGGAAAAAGCCCGGAGGAAAGCCCGAGAGGGTGAGTACAAAGGAAGCGTCCGTTCCTTGAGAACTCAACAGCGTGCCAAAAATCAACGCCAGATATGTTGATACCCCGTCTCCGGCCGATCGGCTGGAGCGAGGTTCCTTTGAAATAAACACAGCGAGGACGCTGTGAACCGCCGGATCATTCCTCCGGTGGTTCCGCTCTCGTGTGTGTGCACCGGATTACCGGTAAACATTCACGGAGAGTTTGATCCTGGCTCAGGACGAACGCTGGCGGCGTGCTTAACACATGCAAGTCGAACGATGAAACCCTTCGGGGTGGATTAGTGGCGAACGGGTGAGT